>DASVWA010000070.1:0-3922 GCA_036389855.1 Pseudonocardiaceae bacterium | reverse complement strand
CGCACCGACTGGTCGTCGACGAGCCGGGTGTACTCCTTGAAGACCTCGTAGCGGCCGGCTCTGGTGGAGTGCTGCAACTTGAACACCGTCTGTGGGCTGAACACGTGCGGCTCACCCTCGCGGCGCCACTGGTAGTCGCCGCCGATCGCGAGCTCCCGGTGCGGAGCACGCACCCCGTCGGGAGGGAAAGCGCGGCCGTGCCACCTCGCGACCTCTTCGGCCAGCGTGTCGAACCCGACCCCGCCGAGCCGGGACGTGGTGCCGGTGAAGCAGGAGTCGATGACCTCCGGTCCCAGCCCGATCGCCTCGAAGATCTGCGCGCCGGTGTAGGAGGCCACGGTGGACACGCCCATCTTCGACATGGTCTTGCGGACGCCCTTGCCCAACGCCTTGATCAGATTGCGGGTAGCCGTCTTACCGTCGATGCCGTTGAGCCGACCCCGCTCGGCGAGGTCCTCCACGGTGGCCATGGCTAGGTAAGGATTGACTGCTGCCGCGCCATAGCCGATCAGCAGCGCGATGTGGTGCACCTCGCGCGCGTCCGCAGCCTCGACGATCAAGCCGACCTGGGTGCGGGACTTCTCCCGCACCAGCTGGTGATGCACAGCACCGGTGAGTAGTAGCGACGGGATCGATGCGTGCCCCGCGTCAACGCCCCGGCCGGAGAGCACGATCAGCCGCGCACCGTCGGCTACCGCGGTGGAGACCTCGGTGCGGATCTCGTCGAGCCGGCGGACCAGCGCGGCACCGCCACCGTGCACGTTGTAGAGGCCCTTCACGGTATAGGTCTGGTATTCCGGCTGGTCACCGTCATCGTTGACGTGGACAATCTTGGCGAGCTCGTCGTTGTCCAGCACCGGGAACGGCAGCACTATCCGTCGGCAGGAATCGGGCCCGGCCGTCAGCAGGTTGGGCTGCGCACCGAGCTGTGCCTGCAGCGACGTCACCAGCTCCTCCCGGATCGCGTCCAGCGGCGGGTTGGTGACCTGGGCGAACAGTTGGGTGAAGTAGTCGAACAACGGCCGGGAGCCCTGGGAGAACGGGGCCAGCGGAGCGTCATTGCCCATCGACCCGATCGGCTCGGCGCCGGTGATGGCCATCGGCGCCAGCAGGATTCCAAGCTCTTCTTGGGTGAATCCCATCGTCTGCTGGCGGCGCACCAGCGAGGCGTGGGTGTGCACCTCGCGCTCGCGTTCGGGCAGGTCTTCCAGCCAGGTCAGGCCCCCGGCGACCCAGTCGGCGTAGGGGCGCTCGGCGGCGAGCCGGCCCTTGATCTCCTCATCGCTGACGATCCGGCCGGCCGCGGTATCAGCGAGGAACATCCGGCCCGGCTCCAGGCGCCCTTTGCGCACCACCGTGGCGGGGTCGATGTCCAGCACCCCCACCTCGCTGGCCAGCACCACCAAGCCGTCCTCGGTCACCCAGTACCGGGCCGGGCGCAGTCCGTTGCGATCCAGCACGGCACCGATCACGGTTCCGTCGGTGAACGCGACCAACGCTGGGCCGTCCCAGGGCTCCATCAACGTGGAATGGAACTCATAGAACGCATGGCGAGCGGGGTCCATCTCCTCGTGGTTCTCCCACGCCTCCGGGATCATCATCAGCACCGCGTGCGGCATCGAGCGACCGCCCAGGTGCAGCAGTTCGAGGACCTCGTCGAAGGACGCCGAGTCGCTGGCTTCCGGGGTGACGATTGGGTAAAGACGATCCAGATCACCGGTGATGAGGTCGGTGGCGAGCTGGCTTTCCCGCGCGCGCATCCAGTTGCGATTACCTCGCAGGGTGTTGATCTCGCCGTTGTGCGCGACGAAGCGGTAGGGGTGGGCCAGCGGCCAGGACGGGAAGGTGTTGGTGGAGAACCGCGAGTGCACCAGCGCCAGCGAGCTGGTGACTCGCTCGTCGGACAGGTCCGGATAGAAGCTGACCAGCTGTTCCTCGGTGAGCATTCCCTTGTAGACGATCGTGCGCCCGGACAGGCTCGCGAAGTAGACGTCGACGTCGTGCTCAGCGCGCTTGCGCACGCAGTACGCGCGGCGCTCCAGGTCCAATCCGGTCAGGGGCTTGCCGCCGTCCTGGGCGGCCGCCAAGAACAGTTGCCGGAAGGCTGGCATTGCCGAGCGGGCGGTGGGGCCGACTCCCTCGGGGTTGACCGGCAGCTTGCGCCAGCCCAGTACCCGCATGCCTTCCTCAGCGGCGATGCGCGCGATGGTCGCGATCACTTCGGTGTCGTCTGCCGGCAGGAAGGCGGTACCCACCGCATATCCGCCCGGTTCGGGCAGCTCGAAGTCGACGACCTCGCGGAAGAAGCCATCCGGGACCTGGAACAGGATGCCGGCACCGTCACCGGTGTCGGGCTCTCCGCCTCGGGCACCCCGATGTTCGAGGTTGCGCAACGCAGTGAGAGCCTTGCGGACGATGCCATGATCGCGGCGCCCGGCGAGGTCGGCCACAAACGCCACCCCGCAGGCGTCGTGCTCGTAGGCGGGGTCATACAGACCCGCTGCCCGACGTCGGCTGTATCGGAGGCTCGACCCTTCACGCAGGTTGTTAGCGGTCACGAGGACCTCCCCGTCGTCTCGATTTCAGCTGCTATGCGCATCGGGACGACATGGACCCATCTGCGGCTACCCCGCAGGTTACCTCAGCGGGGTATGGAGCCGTTATCACTTCTTGACCAGCGATCCGTGGCCGGCCGGCGGATGTGTGACGGCCATCGCCATTGGCGGTGCACAATCACCCCGATCGGCCGCCGCAACGGCGGGCTACCAGGAAAGGATGCGTGGTTCGGATTGGAAGGCCCCCGGTTTGGAGGTCACCGGTTTGGAGGTCACCGGCTTGGAAGTCACAGCGTGGTCCTGCGTGAGGAGATCCGGGATTTGCTGCGGTGCTTTCCCCGGCGCGGGATCAGGCGCTGGGGAACCAAGCGAGTCGCGGTGGCGATCACCGTCGTCGTCACCGACCGGAATGGTCCGGGGGTGCTGTTCACCCGGCACACCGCCGCACTACGCATCCACTCAGGGCAGTACGAGTTGCCGGGCGGCCGCACCGCATCCGGCGAGTCGGTATCCGGCGCGGCCCGCCGCGAACTCGCCGAGCAGCTGGGGATGCAACTACCGGCGAAGTCGGTGCTCGGCCTGCTGGACGACTACGAAGCCCGCTCCGGGTTCGTGATCACACCGGTGGTGATCTGGGCCGGAGACGTCTCCCCGGAGGCACCCCAAGAGGATCGAGCCTGCACTGTCCCGTTCACCGACCTCGACGTCGAACCGATGTTCGTGGCCATCCCGGGATCTGACCGCCCGGTGATACGCCTGCCGCTGCACGGAGAGTGGCTGCACGCGCCGACTGCGGCGGTGCTCTACCAGTTCCGCGAGGTGGTTATCTATCAACGCCGCACCCGCGTCGCCCACCTAGACGAGCCCGTCTTCGCCCGGCGCTAGCCGCCCATCCCGCATTTAGCAGGCTCAGCGTGGTTATTCGGGGGACAGTAACCCCGCTGAGCCCGCTGAATGCGGGTCGCTAGCGTGAGTGGTGTGCGGCTGGCGACGTGGAACGTGAACTCGGTGCGCTCCCGGCTACCGCGACTGCTGCCGTGGCTGGATGCGCGCGCGCCGGACGTGCTGTGCCTGCAGGAGACCAAACTGCCTACCGATGCCTTCGACGAGCTGATCCGGCCCGCCCTGAACGAGCGCGGGTACGCTGTCGCCCACCACGGCGAGGGGCGATGGAACGGGGTGGCGATCGCCTCCAGGGTCGGGCTGGACGACGTGGTGACCGGGCTGCTCGACGAACCTGTCAATCCGGTAGGGCAGGGTCCAGACCCCGAAGCGCGGGCGGTGTCCGCCAGCTGCGCAGGGCTGCGGGTCAGCTCGGTGTACGTGCCCAACGGCCGAACCCCCGGCGACCCGCACTACCGCTACAA
>DASVWA010000069.1:0-5256 GCA_036389855.1 Pseudonocardiaceae bacterium | reverse complement strand
GCGACGGGCAAGTGAGCTTCACCACGACGGGCGCGCAGGTACGGGTGATTCCGGGCGAACTGCGTGAGTTGCCGATGCTCCGGGGTTTTGACGATCCCGAGGTGCTCACTACGTTGGCTGATCAGTTCGTGCAGCGGGAGTTCGAGTCCGGTAACACAATCGTACAGCAGGGTCAGCCGGCTGATCAGGTATTCCTCATTGTCCACGGTAAGGTCAACAAGGTCGGTCTTGGGAAGTATGGCGGGCCGACTGTGTTGGATATTCTATCCGACGGTGACTATTTCGGTGCTCGGGAGTTGGTGGAGTCCCACGACACCTGGAGCTATGGCATCCAGGCGATAACGCCATGCACGGTGCTAGCCCTGCCGCAGCAAGCATTTGAGGAGGCCGTCGCCCGGTCCGAGCCTTTGCAGGCTCACCTCGCGCGGTTCTTGGTTCAGGCTCGGCGTCCACAGAACAGACGCGGCGAGGCCGAGATCCAGTTGACTTCCGGGCATACCGGAGAGCCACAGTTGACCGGAACGTTCGTCGATTACGACCACGCACCGCGGGAATACCAGCTCAGCGTGGCCCAGACCGTCTTGCGGGTGCACACCCGGGTGGCGGATCTGTACAGCAATCCCATAGATCAGGTCGAGCAACAGTTACGGCTGACCATTGAGGCACTGCGGGAACGCCAAGAACACGAGATGATCAACAACCGTGGCTTCGGACTGTTACACAATGCCGATCAATCCCAGCGCATCAACACCCGCACTGGACCCCCCACTCCTGATGACATGGACAAACTGCTCAGCGGCCGGCGGAAGTCGAGATTCTTCCTGGCCCATCCGCAGACCATCGCAGCTTTTGGCAGGGAATGTAACCGCCGGGGCCTCTACCCGCAGGACGTCGACATCGACGGTCATACGGTGCGGGCCTGGCGCGGCGTACCGATCTTTCCGTGCAACAAGATTCCCATCACTGAGACCCGCACCAGCTCGATCCTCGTACTGCGCACTGGCGAGGAAGACGAAGGCGTGATCGGCCTGCACCAGACCGGCATCCCCGATGAGGTCCGGCCCGGGTGCAACGTCCGATTCATGGGTATTGATGCCAAGGCGATCATCTCTTACCTGGTCAGCGCCTATTACTCGGTGGCGGTGCTGGTACCCGACGCGCTCGGCGTCTTGGACAACGTCGAAATCAGCCGTGAGGGATGAGGTGCCCAGGTCATGACCACCATTGACGTCAAGACTGCCGGCCGGTCGGCACGCGAGGTTCTCGCCGCCAGCCGCGTCACCGTTGAACCCGCGCTGCGCGCGGCGGTCGACACCCTGCCCTCGTCGATGCAGCGCATCGCCGGCTACCACTTCGGCTGGTGGAACGAGCACGGCCAGCCCGAGCGGACCCCCGGGGCCAAGCCATCAGGAGGCAAGGCGATCCGGCCCACGCTGGCACTGCTGAGCGCCCGGGCTGTCAGTGATGTCGCGGGGGTTGCGGCCACCGCGCTGCCGGCCGCGATCGCAGTGGAGTTGGTGCACAACTTCTCGCTGCTGCACGACGACGTGATGGACGGCGACGTCACCCGCCGCCACCGCCCCACGGCGTGGAGCGTGTTCGGCATGAACGCGGCGATCCTCGCCGGCGACGCGCTGTTGACGTTGGCCTTGGACGTGCTCGCCGCCAGCGGGCACCCAGCCGCCACGGAGGCAACCCGGATGCTTAGCGCCGCTGTGCAGGATCTGGTGGAGGGTCAGAGCGCGGATCTTGCCTTTGAGCGTGGCGTGGAGGTGCAGCTGGCCGAATGCCTGCGGATGGCCGAGCACAAGACGGGTGCCTTGATGGGATGCGCTTGCGCGGTGGGCGCCTTGTTCGGGGGCGGCCGCCCGGAGCAGATCCAGTGCCTGCGCAGCTTCGGTCAGCACCTGGGCTTGGCGTTTCAGCACGTAGATGACCTGCTCGGCATTTGGGGAGACCCGGCCGTGACCGGCAAGCCCGTCTACTCCGACCTGCGCAGCCGTAAGAAGAGCCTTCCCGTGGTGGCCGCCCTGACCTCGGGAACCCCCGCCGGGCTCCAGCTGGCCGACCTCTACCACTGCAAGGCGCCACTGTCCAATATCGACCTGGTCCATGCCGCGGAACTGATCCGCATCGCGGGCGGCCGCACCTGGAGCCAGATCCAGGTCGACGGCCTGCTAGCGCTAGCGATGCACGACCTGCAGGCCGCCGGCCCGGTGGCCCAAGCCGCCGGTGAACTGGGCGCGCTGGCCCGGCTGGCCACCCACCGTGACTGTTGACACCACGGAGGCGTCACCGATGACTGGTTCCGCGCGCGAGCCCGCTGCGGTTCGCACTGTTCTGCTGGCCTCACCGCGGTCGTTCTGCGCCGGGGTTGAGCGCGCCATCGCGGTGGTGGAGAAGCTGTTGGACCAGCGCGGCGGCCCGATTTACGTGCGCAAGCAGATCGTGCACAACGTCCACGTGGTGGCTGATCTGCAGACGCGCGGCGCGGTGTTCGTTGACGAGCTGGACGCGGTTCCGGACCGGGCCACGGTGGTGTTCTCGGCTCACGGGGTGTCCCCGGCGGTGCGCACCGTGGCTGCCGACCGTGACTTGGAGGTGATCGACGCGACGTGCCCGCTGGTGACCAAGGTGCATGCCGAGGCCCGCCGGTTCGGTGCCCGGGGAGACACCGTGATCTTGATCGGTCATGCCGGGCACGAGGAAGTGGAAGGCACCCTGGGTGAGGCCCCTGACCAGACGGTCCTGGTGGGCACGGTCGAGGAGGTTCAGCGTCTGGAGGTGGCAGATCCGGCGCGGGTGTCGTATCTGACCCAGACCACGCTGGCTGTGGATGAGACCGCCGAGGTGATCGAGGCGTTGCGGGCCCGATTCCCGGCGTTGCGGGGTCCGGTGTCTGATGACATCTGCTATGCCACGACCAACCGCCAGGATGCGCTGGCGGCGATCGCCGCCGAGTCGGACCTGGTGCTGGTGGTCGGCTCGACGAACTCGTCGAACTCGGTGCGGCTGGTGGAACTCGCACACCGCCACAACACTCCCAGCTACCTCATCGACGACCCCAGCGACATCCGGCCGGAATGGCTGCACGGGGTCGGCGTGGTCGGGTTGACCGCCGGCGCCTCGGCGCCACCGCGGCTGGTCGACGCCGTCATCGCGGCCCTGGCGCAGCTGGGGCCGGTGACCGTGGTCGAACGCGAGACCACCCGCGAGACCGTGCACTTCACCCTGCCCGCAGCGGTACGGCGATCATGAGCCTGCTCGGTGGCATCACCGGCCCGGCCGACCTGAAAGAACTCTCGACCGCGACGCTTGGTGTGCTGGCCACGGAGATCCGTGCGTTTCTCATTGACAAGGTCTCCGACGCCGGCGGCCACCTGGGACCCAACCTCGGTGTGGTCGAGCTGACCATCGCCGCGCACCGGGTGTTCGACTCACCCCGTGATGTGCTGCTGTTCGACACCGGGCATCAGGCCTACGTGCACAAGATTCTCACCGGCCGGTGCGCCGAGTTCGGCTCGCTGCGCCAAGCCGGCGGCCTGTCCGGTTATCCGTCCCAGGCCGAGTCCGTCCACGACGTCATCGAGAACTCGCACGCCTCCACCGCGCTGTCCTACGCCGACGGCCTGGCCAAAGCCTTCGCGCTACGAGGCGACGCCAGCCGCCGCGTGGTGGCGATCGTCGGGGACGGTGCGCTGACCGGGGGCATGTGCTGGGAAGCGCTCAACAACATCGGCGCGGCCACCGAACGGCCCGTGATCATTGTGCTCAATGACAATGGTCGCTCCTACTCGCCGACCGTTGGCGGGCTCGCCCGCCACCTCGCTGAGTTGCGCCAGTCCGGCGTAAAGCGGCACACGCTGTTCGAGGATCTTGGGTTGGCCTATCTGGGACCATTCGACGGGCATGACGTCACCGACGTCGAGAACGCCCTGCGACGAGCCGATCGGCTGCGCCGGCCCGTGGTGGTGCACTGTGTGACCCGCAAGGGCCGCGGCTATCCACCGGCCGAGCAGGACGAGGCCGACTGCCTGCACACCGTCGGCGTCAGCGACCCACACACCGGCCGGCCCCGCTTCGTCGGCGAGCGGACGTGGACCTCGGTGTTCGCCGACGAGATCACCGCGATCGGCTCCGACCGCGATGACGTGGTCTGCCTGACCGCGGCGATGCGCCACCCCACCGGGCTCGATGGATTCGCCACCAGATTCCCTCATCGGGCCTTCGACGTCGGGATCGCCGAGCAGCACGCCGTCACCTGCGCGGCCGGCCTAGCCATCGCCGGGCTGCACCCCGTGGTCGCTCTCTACTCCACGTTCGCCAGCCGGGCGTTTGACCAACTGCTCATGGATGTGGCCCTGCACCGGTTACCGGTCACCCTCGTGCTGGATCGGGCCGGGGTCACCGGCCCGGACGGGCCCAGCCACCACGGCATGTGGGATGCGTCAGTCCTGCCCGTGGTGCCGGGGTTGCGTCTAGCCGCGCCCAGAGACTGCGCCCGGTTGCGCGAACTGCTCCGCGAGGCCGTCGACACCACAGACGGGCCCACCGTGATCCGCTACCCGAAGGCCAGCGCGGGACCCGACATCCCTGCCATCGGCAGGATCGGGCAGTCCGACGTCCTGCGTGACGACCCGGCCGCGGTGGGCCTGCTGGTCGCCGTCGGACCGTTGGCGGGTCCTTGCCTGGCCGCCGCCGAGGAGCTCGCCGCCCACGACGTGCCGGTCACCGTGATCGACCCACGCTGGATCGCACCGCTGGACCCGGCGCTGCTCACCCTGGCCGGCTCCCACCGGCTGGTGCTCACCGTCGAGGACACCACCACCACCGGAGCCCTCGGCGCCCGGATCGCCCAAGCCCTGGCCACCGCCGGCGCGGACACCTGTGCGGCCACCTTCGCCCTGCCGCCGGGGTTCCTGCCGCACGCCTCTCGCGATCAGATCTTGCACGCTCACGGCCTGGACGCGATCGGTATCACCACCGCCGTGCTCAAACGACTCGCCAGCACCCACCGCGGAAAGGTCACTACCAAGGAGATCTGATGACAACTGTGGAGCTGGGCATGCCGGCGCCACCGCCTGTCCTACGGCGGCGGGCGTCGCGCCAGGTGATGGTCGGCGGTGTGCCCGTCGGCGGTGACGCGCCGGTGTCGGTGCAATCCATGACCACCACCCGCACCTGCGACATCGACGCCACCCTGCAGCAGATCGCCGAGCTCACCGCGGCCGGTTGCCAGATCGTGCGGGTCGCGGT
>DASVWA010000068.1:0-4489 GCA_036389855.1 Pseudonocardiaceae bacterium | reverse complement strand
GGGTCGGCGCCTGAAGCCGGCTTCGCGGTGCACGGGGCGCAGCCGATCGACGGGTAACCGGCCGCCACCAGCGGGTTGACCAGCACGCCGTGCGCCTCGATGTAGGCCGCCATGTCCTGGTCGCTCCACGCGGCGATCGGGTTGATCTTGATCAGGCTGTGCCGGGAGTCCCAGCCGACCAATGGGGTGTTCGCCCTGGTGGGAGCCTCAACCCGGCGCACGCCGGTCACCCACGCGTCATAGCCGGCCAGGGTGGCCTGCAGCGGGATCACCTTGCGCAGCTGGCAGCAGCGGTCCGGGTCGCGGGCGAACAGGTCCTTGCCGTGGGCGGCGTCCTGCTCGGCGACGGTCTGCTCGGGCAGCGCGTCGACGATCCGCACCGGGTAGGCAGCCGCGATCGCGTCCCGGGTGCCGATCGTCTCGGCGAAGTGGTAACCGGTCTCCAGGAACAGCACATCCACCCCGGGGCGGGCGCGGCAGGCGAGGTCCACCAGGGCGGCGTCCTGCATGTTGGACGCGACGATGAAGCGGTCGCCGAAGGTCTGCGCCGTCCAGGCCAGCACCTCCTGCGCCGTGGCGTCAACGAGTTCGTGCTGAGCCCGTAGCGCCAGCACCCGCAACGCCTCGGACCGCTGGGTGAGCACGCTCATGTCCTGACCTCCTGGGTCGGCGGAGCCCCAACGCCGATCAGCTTTACAGCGAAGGTCCGCTGGCAGTCGGCGCAGCGCCAGGCGCCGTGCGGCTCGGGCACCGGGCGTAGGTCCTCCTCGCCGCAGTACGGGCAGTAAAAGGCGCTGGCGCGGGCGTCGCTCACCGCAGCTCGTCCTCACTTGAGCGGGCCACCCACTGCGCGAAGCGCTCACCGGGCTCGCGGGTCTTGGCATAGCCGCGCACCAGG
This sequence comes from Pseudonocardiaceae bacterium, assembly GCA_036389855.1. Taxonomy (GTDB): domain Bacteria; phylum Actinomycetota; class Actinomycetes; order Mycobacteriales; family Pseudonocardiaceae. The sequence continues at coordinate 3,591 of DASVWA010000068.1, read as the reverse complement.
CGCTCCACGTAGTCGCCCAGCTCCTCGCTGGTGACCTTGTGCCCGCGCAGCTTGCGACCGAACCCGGAGTCCAGCCCAAGACCGCCGCCCAGGTGTACCTGGAAGCCTTCCACCTGCGTGCCGGCGGCGTTGGTGACGATCTGGCCCTTGAGCCCGATGTCGGCCACCTGGATCCGGGCGCACGAGTTCGGGCAGCCGTTGACGTGAATCGACACCGGTGTGTCCAACACGGACTGCACGTCGGCGAGGCGTTGCTCCAGCTCGGTCACCAGCGTCGCGGCCCGGGCCTTGGTGTCGACGATCGCCAGCTTGCAGAACTCGATGCCGGTACAGGCCATCGTCGCGCGCCGCCACGGCGAGGGCTCAGCGGCCAGGCCCAGTGCCGCCAGCTCACCGACCAGACCATCCACTGCGGACTCCGGGACGTCGAGCACGACGAGCTTCTGGTAAGGAGTCAGCCGGACCCGGGTCGAGCCGGCCCGCTCGGTAGCCTCGGCGACGGCGAGCAGCGTCGAGCCGGACACCCGGCCTACGGTCGGTGCGACGCCGACGTAGCAGCGTCCGTCTATCTGGGGGTGCACCCCGACGTGGTCGATCGGGTGGCTGGGCAACTCCGGGGCCGGCCCGTCAACGAGCCGGCGTCCGAGATACTCGCTCTCCAGCACGTCGCGGAACCGCTGCGCCCCCCAGTCCGCGATGAGGAACTTGATCCGCGCGCGGTGCCGCAATCGGCGGTAGCCGTAGTCGCGGAACACCGAGGTCACGCCGGCCCAGACCTCCGCTACCTCGGCCAGTGGCACCCACGCCCCCAACCGTTGCGCGATCTTGGGGTTGGTCGACAGCCCGCCACCGACCCAGAGGTCGAAGCCGGCACCGTGCTGCGGGTGCACGACACCGACGAACGAGACGTCGTTGACCTCGTGCGCCACGTCCTGCTGGCCCGAGATCGCTGTCTTGTACTTGCGCGGCAGGTTGGAGAACGCTGGATCGCCGAGGTAGCGGCGGTTGATCTCCTCGATCGCCGGCGTGCCGTCGATCACCTCATCGGCGCAGATGCCGGCGACCGGCGAGCCCAGGACCACCCGGGGGCAGTCACCGCAGGCTTCGGTGGTGGACAGCCCGACGGCCTCCAGCCGCTGCCAGATCGCCGGCACGTCCTCAATGCGGATCCAGTGGTACTGGATGTTCTGCCGGTCGGTGATGTCGGCGGTGTCGCGAGCATAGGTTCGCGATATCTCACCGAGCACCCGCAGCTGCTCGGTGGTCAGGGCGCCCCCGTCGATCCGGACCCGCATCATGAAGTAGCGGTCCTCGAGCTCCTCGGGCTCCAGCGCACCGGTGCGGCCGCCCTCGATGCCCGGCTTACGCTGGGTGTAAAGGCCCCACCAGCGCATCCGGCCGCGCAGGTCGGCGGGATCGATCGAGTCGAAACCCCGGTGTGCGTAGATGGTCTCGATCCGGGCCCGGACGTTCAGGCCGTCGTCGTCTTTCTTGACCTGCTCGTTGCGATTAAGTGGTTCGCGGTAGCCCAGTTTCCACTGACCCTCACCGCGTGGTCGGATCGCTGTCGGCGCCATGAGTGAACCTTCAGGATGGGGACGCGGGCGCGCACCATTGCCTGAGGTCACCGACCTCCAGCGAGCGCACCCGGCGCCGGCTGATGATCAGGAGAAAAGCGCAGCGGCGGCGGGTTAGTCCGCCGGTCGACAGGTCGCGCTGGAGACTCGCAGTAAATCGACGTGGCGACGCGCTACGAGCCGAATCCCGACAGCGGTCACGTCATGATCGTGCCACAGCGGAATGCCGAATTGCACCACTGACCGCATGGTGAGACACGGATCGGTATCAGTGGCGCCGCCCGAAGCACAGCGTGAAGTCCCGCAGCGAGGCCGAGAAGGCCGGCTGAGCGTCGGCAAGCCACTCGAGCGGTCCACCGGGCGCGAAGTTCCAGCTGATCTGGATCAGCCGCACCCTGGAGCTGCAGCGGACCGGGATGAACATGAGCTCGCCGGCGCGCTGCTGCGCCACCGTGCAACGGCCGCGGCAGCGCCCTGGGAGCGCACCGATCGGTCGGACGGCGCAGCGGGCGATCAGTTCGCCATCAGCGTCCAGCGCTGCGCAGGTGGCTCCGTCGATGTGGAAGGACGCCCGCTGCTTGGGGATACCCCACAGCTCGCGGCCACCGTGCAGCGACGGAGTGCTGTCCACCCAGATGTCCGTGATCGTCACCAGCGGCCGCCCGCCCCGGTGCGCCAGGACGGCCACGAGTAACTCGCGGTAGGACAGCACCCCACCTGGTTCGTAGATCACCCAGGAGGTGGCGACCACCGCGGCGCCACCGGCTCGCACCGGCTTCAGCCCCGCGCTGAGCCGGGGCAGGTGCGCCAAAGGAACCCGCCATACCGTGAGGTGCAGCTGACCCCGCAACTCCCAGGGCTCTGGTGGGTACCCGGTCATGGCCGGCCACGCTACAGCTTGACGACCTCCCATCCGGGCACTTCGTCGTAGTCGTTGTCCCGGGTGGCAGCCGGCTGCCCACGCGCAATCGCGGTGGCTGCGATCCCGGCCCATGACGGCACTACGGTGAAGGCTCCAAGCGTGGCCCTTTGACATGCGCTGCGAAACGGGGTGAGCAACGCTGATGAGCCGTGCCGACGGCTTCGACGCGGTCGTCGTCGGCTCCGGCCCCAATGGCCTGGTCGCCGCGGTGACCATGGCCGAAGCCGGTCGGCGGACGTTGCTGGTGGAGGCGAGCGACACGGTCGGTGGGGGGCTGCGCACCGAAGAGCTGACCTTGCCCGGCTTCCGCCACGACGTCTGCGCGACGGTGCTCCCGCTGGCGCTGGGCTCGCCGGCGTTTCGCGCTCTGCGGCTCCAGGACGACGAGGTGCGCTGGGCCCACCCGCCGGTGGCCACCGCGCACCCGCTCGACGATCACGACGCCGTCCTGGTCCACCGCAATGTCGATGCCACCGTGGCGGGTCTGGGAAGCGACGGGCGGCGCTGGCGCGCCACGGTCGGCCGCACCGCTCAGGCTGGTGATCCGCTGGTCGACTCAGTGCTCGCGCCGCTGGACTTGCCGCCGAAGGCTCCGTTGCTGCTTGCCCGCTACGGAGTGCTGGGCGTCTGGCCGGCGACCTGGATGGCACGGGCGGCATTTCGCGGGGTGCGGGCCAGGGCGGCCTTCGCCGGCATGGCCGCGCACTCCATCCTCGACCTGAACCTGCCCATCACGGCAGGCTACGGGTTGCTGCTCGCCGCGCTGACGCACCACGTCGGCTGGCCGGTCGTCGCCGGTGGATCGCAGGTCCTCGCCGACGCACTGGTCGCCCGGTTACGCCGGCACGGCGGTGAGGTGGCGACTGGCACCGTGGTGCGGGATCTCGCCGAGCTGCCACCCGCTGAGTCGATCCTGCTCAATCTCACCCCACGCCAGGTCGTCGGCATCGCCGGGGATCGGCTGCCGCACCGGTACCGTCGCAGCCTGGAGCGATTCCGGTACGGGCCGGGCGTGTTCAAGCTCGACTGGGCGTTGGACGGGCCGGTGCCCTGGCGTGATCCCTCGGTGGCCGGCGCCGCGACGGTGCACCT
>DASVWA010000067.1:0-4402 GCA_036389855.1 Pseudonocardiaceae bacterium | reverse complement strand
GGGTAACCGTCACCGCCAGAACTCATACCGGTCGCATGAACAAGCGCGCACAACTCCGTGATCTCGTCTTTACTGAAGCCTGTAGTATGGTACATGCGGCGGGCCGTCTTTCGGGGGAGCGAGCGTCGGAACTCTATTCTCCCGAAATTTGGCCCGTCGTCCTATTCGCCACGCCGACGGGAATCAACAAGAGACGCCCGTGAATAAGACTCAAGGAGCACCATGGCAGATAATCGCCTCTCGCAAAAATTAGTTCCTAAAACGGCTGCCCGCATCGGCGTCATAACGAGACAGCCCCTTCTGTGGATCCTCGCTACTGCGGTTATGGTGGCTAAGGGTGGGGAGAGAGGAAAACGAGCAGCGTTGCGAGGGTCTGTCTGTTACTTACTGGGGCTTGCCGCCGGCAATCTACCGAAACCTCTGTTTGGACGGGCTCAGCCCCGCCACTCTCGACCTCGAAAGCCGCAAGTTATCAGAGGATCGTTTCCGTCCGGTCATAATGCAGCAGAAGTAGCATACGTCTTTGGGGCATCGCTGGAAGCCCCCATCGTTTTCTTTCCGCTGGGAACAATGGCCCTGCTTGGCCACTTATCATTGGTCAAAGCAGGAAAGCATTACGTCAGCGACACAATAGTAGGCGGAATTATTGGGCTTGCAGTGGCCATGCTCACGGCAAAAGCATGGGCGCCGCAAACTGGCCATAAACCTCAAACGTGAAGGCGCACGAACAGGAATGCATGCCACCTCACCACCGCAACCTGGCAGCAGACTATTCTCGGAACTTGTCGTCGCGTCCGCGGCCTCGCGGAATCGGTCATCATCATCTACTTGGCGGTCTCCGGATTGCGTGCCGAAGAGCCGGACCCGGTACGTGCCGCCCCTTGGCCGAATACCCTCAAGTCTTGCGTGCTTAGCGCAGAGAGCAGGCAGGCGCCAAAATGGCGCAACTAATTGAACAAAGATCGACTAGAGATCATCTGAATTTGCCATTTACGCTGGTCAACGGTGGTGGCCAGGGGCGGGTCGAAACCCCGGCCTTCCGATTTTCAGTTCAAGTCCATCTGATAGGAGTAGTACTACCTGGCATTTTGCATGCCGTGGTTGCGTCGTAGATGGACCACAAGCCCCAGAGAACTCGAGTTATTGGGCAGTCCATTTGGACACTGCGGCGACCGCGTTCACGCTGCGGGATGTACTCAGCGATCAGTTCGCAGTCCACGGTTGGACTGCCGCGACGCCAACATCATTTCACCGAGCGGATGAACACAGCGAAGGAACACGGACATCGGCGTCCTCAGCTCAGCTGGTAAACCGGCCGTTGACTTCGCGATCAACGGTAGACATCCCACCGGTGGCTGATGTCCAGAACCTGGACGGTCCGGTTGCTGTCATCGATGGTGTACCGGACTCGGTACTCCCCGCGCCGAGCCCGCCAGTAGCCTTCAAAGGGCTTACGCAGCGGTGCTCCCACGCGATGGGGGTTCTCGACCAGTGGCCCATAAAGGAACTCCACGCATGCCGCGGCGACGGCCTCCGGCAATTGCTTGGTGAGTTGGCGTGCCGCAGTACGGGCCACTTGTACCCGGTAGGTCACTCGGGTTGGGTCCGGGCTCGCTGATCGATCAGGGCTTGCACCTGCTGCTCATCGAGCACATCACCGCAAGCGAAGTCGGCTTCGCCAGCGGCGATGCGCTGCTGAGCCTGCGTGTCGGCGAGCAGCTCCAGGATCGCTTCCATGGACTCAAGATCCTCCGCGGCGAGCAGCACGACGTACTCCCGGCCGTTGCGGGTGATGTGAACGCGCTTGTGAGTGCGCCCGACCTCGTCCGCGATCTCGGAAAGCCGGGCCTTCGCTTCGGACAGCGGGATCGTGCTCATAGACCAAAATCTTAGTCCATCAGCCTCCAATTTGCCCGCTGGAGGCGGCCGACTCGACCATGTCGGCCGCATGGACACCGCGCTTGGCGCGTGTCTCCCGCGGCACCGTTGCGTTGGCGGATGACCTACTCGGGCAGGCTAGGTTGGTGCGTCGCCGCCTTGGCCGAGTGCCAGCAGCGAGGTCTGGGTCCGCTGGTTCCGATTCTCGCCGCAATGTGATCATCGTCGCGGTGCGCTGGTACCTGCGCTACGCGTCGTCTTACGAGACGTCGAAGAGCTGCTGACCGAGTGTGACATCGAGGTCGATCACGTGAGCGTGTACGGGTGGGGTGCAGCGGTTCCCTACCAAGGCTAGGCGCTGAACTGCTCGACCCGCACGGCCTCTCCGAGAGTTTGGATGCCGCGCAGACCGCGGTGGCTGCCTGGCGCCTGGAGTACAACACCGTCCGCCCGCACCAGGCCATAGACATGCAGACTTCCGGGCAGCGGTTCAGCCCGGTTCCGCTGGTCGAGGACTGAGGTCCTAGAGGCCGTACTCCTCCAGCAGCCGCAGCCAGACTTCGCTGACGGTGGGATAAGACGCGACCGCATGCCAGAGCCGGTCCAGCGGCACCTCGCCGACCACCGCGACGGTCGCCGAGTGCAGCAGCTCGGCCACGTCCGACCCGACGAACGTGGCGCCGACGACCACCTCCCGGTCGGTGTCGACGACGAGCTTGGCCCGCCCCGTGTAGCCCTCGCTGAGCAGCGCCGCACCGACCACCCTGCCGAGGTCGTATTCCACCGCCCGGACCGGCAGACCGCGCCCGCGCGCCTGCTCCTCGGTCAGCCCCACCGCGCACACCTGCGGGTCGGTGAACACCACCTGCGGCACCCAGGCGTCATCGGCGAGCGCGCGGTGCCCGGGCAGGTGGGCCGCCTTGCCGGCCGCTCGCGCCGCAATCACGTCGCCCGCCACCCGCGCCTGGTATTTCCCCATGTGGGTCAGCAGGTTACGCCCGGTGACGTCGCCGCAGGCGTACAGCCAGCCGCCGAGCACGTGCATCGAGTCGTCGACCTCGACGTACCTGCCGGGCTCCAGCCCGACGGTCTCCAGCCCGAGGTCGGCGGTGTCCGGCGTCCGCCCGACCGCGACCAGCAGCTCGTCACCGAGCAGCTCGCGGCCGTCGTCGAGGAGCACGGTGACCTCGCCGCCCCGCTGCGCCCGCCGCACCCCGGTGACCGACCGGCCGGTGAGCACGCTGATCCCCGCCTCGGCGAAGGCGGTGGCCAGCAGCTCGCCGGCAAGCGGCTCGTTGCGCTCCAGCAGCCGCTGCCCGCGGTGGACGATCGTCACCTGCTCACTGCCGAGGCCGTGCATCGCCTGCGCCATCTCGCAGCCGACCACGCCACCGCCGAGTACGACGAGGCGACGCGGCGCCGCGTCGGCGTTGGTGACCTCCCGGCTGGTCCAGGGCTCCGCCTCGCGCAGCCCGGGCAGCGGCGGCACGGTGGCGGTCGTGCCGGTGGCCAGCACCACCGCGTGCCGGGCGACCAGCGTCCGGACCGCACCGTCAGAGGTGGACACCACGACCCGCTTCTCGCCGACGAGCCGGGCGTGCCCGCGGACGAAGGCGATCCCGTTGGAGTCCAACCAGGACACCTGGCCGGCGTCGTCGTGCCCGAAGGGCTTGTCCGGATCCTTGCCGACGAACCGGTCCCGGCGGCCGAAGACCGCCCGGCTGTCCAGCTCGCCGGTCACCGCCTCGGCCACCCCGGGAGTGCGCCGGGCGCCGGCGAGCAGCTCGACCGGCCGGAGCAGGGCCTTGCTTGGTATGCAGGCCCAGTACGAGCATTCGCCGCCGACCAGCTCCTGCTCAACCAGCACGGCGGACAGGCCGCCGCGGTACGCTCGGGCCGCCGCGTTTTCCCCCGGCGGCCCGCCGCCGAGCACCACGACGTCGTACGTGTCCCCGGTGTCCGGCACGGGTCCTCCTCGGCTGGGTCGGGTGGGTTGGCCGGTCAGCGGGCCGGCCCGACACGGAGGTCGGCGGCCAGCGTGGCCGGGTCGGTGAACAGCAGCGCGCGCATGCCGACGGCGGCAACCACGTTCTCCGGGCGGTCGTCGACGAAGGTGACCGTGCCGGCGCCGTACCGAGCGCGGTCAGCACGCCGCCGTACGCGGCCGGGTCGAGCTTGGTCGACTCTAGCCGCCGTATGGCTAGCCCTGATCGCCGTCATGCTGCAATTTGCTCCGCCGCGGTTCGCAGCCGGTGTTCGAGACACCACAAATCCATGCCCTCGGTCTTGATTCCAACTGCATGCTGGCTGTCTTCCTGGTCGGTGAGCAATCATCGCCGAGCGAGTCGACGTCCTCTTCGACTGAGCCCGGCACGGCCGACGTGATCCCGTTGCCGATGATGATCGAGCACTCCGGACCGGGAGGCGTCAGCTGCACGACCCGGAAGTCCTCACTACTGGCGACGTGGTCGATGTCCATCCGAAACCCCAACGTCTCATAAAAGCTCTTGGCCCGATTGACGTC
>DASVWA010000066.1:0-11766 GCA_036389855.1 Pseudonocardiaceae bacterium | reverse complement strand
TTCGTCATTGTCGGGGCGGTTGGGCTGGTCGGTGTGGATGCGGTCTGGAGTAGGTGGGTGGCGCGGTCGGGTTCACCGGCGTCGATCAGGGCGCGGGCCAGGGTGGTCAGGGCCTGGTGGTCGCCGGCCACGGCCAGGGCGAGTTGGAAGGTGTGGAAGGCCTCGACCATGCCCGCAGCCGCCAGTTCACCGCCGAGCGCATGCCCACGTCTTTGGCGGCCAGTTCAGTATTGGCGCGGCGGCGGGCATCGGCGAGGTCTCCGGCGGCCAGTGACTGCAGCGCGGCGTGCCAGTGCAGGTACCGGCGTTGGGGAAGCTTCGGGTCGGGTCGCATCCAGTCATCGAGTCAGGCCACCGCTGCCAACCCGTCGCCGAGCTCCGCACGGTGGCGAGCCCAAGTGCGGCTGATGACCAGGGACGGGTTCCATGAACCTGACGCTCGGAGCGACTAAGCCGATGCCCTGCGGGAACCCTGCGAAGCGAGGCTCACGAGAGGAGAACTGCGATGACACTGCCAATGCAACGAAGGCGCTACCCGGCTCGCCGGTGGGATCCGTTTGCCGGGTTGCCGGGGTTCGACGACCTGTTCGACCAGATGAACCGGATGCTGACCAATGCGTTCCCGGACGTCGCCAGGATCAGCGTCAACTCCTGGTCGCCACCGGTAGACATCCAGGAGACCGACGACTCGTTCGTGATCGAGGCCGACATGCCTGGAGTGCGGCCGGAGGACGTGACGGTCGATCTGCAGGGCAAGGAGCTTCGAATCGGCGGAGAGTACGGCACGGCGCAGCAGCAGGGCGAAGGCGAGGCCAGCGACCAGCAACGAACTCGCCGGACGGGCAAGTTCGACTACCGGATCACGCTGCCCGGCGAGGTGACCAGCGAGTCGTGCACCGCCGACCTTGAGCACGGCGTCCTGCGGTTGCGGCTGCCCAAGGTTTCCCAGGGCGGCCGCCAGCGCATTCCCGTGCAAGCCGGCCGAACGGGTCAGCTCGCTTCTGGGCAGTCAGCTGAGAGCGGCACTCAAGGCGCAGGGGGGACCGGCGCCAAGACCGGCGATACCGGCAGCGGGGCCACTAGCGGCACCAGCGCAACATCTACCAAACAGACAGCCACCGCAAAGCAGTAGAAGGCAGGTAGCACGAGCGCAAGGTCGGCTAGTGGGACACCCGGCGTGCACGCCGGGTGTCCCCTGGCTGTGTCGACAGGGTGGGTGGCCCTCAGGCTGCGTCTTGCCCGGCAGCTGGTGTGGGGTTAGTGATGTGGACCTGGAGGGAGTCCTCGGCGACGTCGACGGTGAGGGTGGCACCGTCGCGGACATCGCCGGCGAGCAGTGCTCGGCCGATGCGAGTTTCCAGTTGGTGTTGCAGGTAGCGACGCAGCGGGCGTGCCCCGTAGACGGGGTCGAAGCCTTCGGCGGCGATGTGCCGGCGCGCCGCCTCGGTGAGCTCAAGGTTGAGGCGGCGGTCAGCTAGGCGCCGGTGCAGGTCTTCGACGAGCAGGTCGACGACCCGCTCGATCTCGGGCAGGGTCAGCGGCTTGAACAGCACGACGTCATCAATGCGGTTGAGGAACTCCGGGCGGAAGTGCCGCCGCAACTCGGCTGTTACCGCGGCGCGGGCGTCGTCTTTGATCTGCCCGTCCCCGGTGACGCCGTCGAGCAGGTACTGCGAGCCGATATTGCTCGTCATGACGATCACCGTGTTCCGGAAGTCGACGGTGCGTCCCTGCGCATCCGTGAGCCGACCGTCGTCAAGCAGTTGCAGCAGCGTGTTGAACACATCCGGGTGGGCCTTTTCCACCTCGTCGAGCAGCACCACCGAGTAGGGTTTGCGTCGTACCGCCTCAGTGAGTTGACCACCCTCCTCATAGCCAACGTATCCCGGGGGTGCACCGACCAGCCGGGAAACGGTGTGCCGCTCCTGGTACTCGCTCATGTCCAGGCGGATTATGTTGTCCTCGGTGTCGAACAACGCCGCGGCCAGTGTCTTGGCGAGCTCCGTCTTGCCGACCCCGGTAGGGCCCAGGAACAGGAACGACCCAATTGGGCGGCGGGGGTCCTTAACCCCGGACCGGGCTCTGATCACCGCGTCGGCGACCAGCTGCACCGCCTCGTCCTGACCGACGACCCGTTCGTGCAGGATCTCATCGAGGCGTAGCAGCTTGTGCCGCTCGCCCTCCAACAGCCGCGAGACCGGGATGCCGGTCCAGCGCGCGACGATGGAAGCGATCTCGTCCTCGGTGACGACCTCGCGCAGCAGCCGCCGGTCGCCCTGCTTCTTGGCCAACTGCTCCTCCTCGGCGGCCAGCCGGCGCTCGATCTGGGGCATCCGCCCGTGGCGCAGCTCCGCGGCTCGGTTGAGGTCGTAGGCCCGCTCGGCGGCCTCCGAATCCAGCCGCACCCGTTCCAGCTCTTCCCGCAGACCCTGAACCCGGCGGATGACCTGCCGCTCGGCTTCCCACTGGGCGCGCATCGCGTCGGCTTCTGCGCGCAGGTCGGCCAACTCCCGGCGCAGTTCCTCCAGCCGGGCGCGGCTGGCCGGGTCGTCCTCCTTGGCCAGCGCGGCCTCCTCGATCTCCAGGCGCATCACCCGGCGGCTGACCTGGTCCAGCTCGGCGGGCTGGGAGTCGATCTCGGTGCGCAGCATCGCGCAGGCTTCATCGACCAGGTCGATGGCCTTGTCCGGGAGGAACCTGTCGGAGATGTAGCGCTGGGCCAGGGTGACCGCAGCGACCAAAGCGGTGTCCTGGATCCGCACGCCGTGGAACACCTCCAGCCGCTCCCGCAGCCCCCGCAGGATCGAGATGGCGTCCTCGACGGAGGGCTCGTCGACCAGCACCGGTTGGAAACGGCGCTCCAGCGCGGCGTCCTTCTCAATGTGCTTGCGGTACTCGTCGATGGTGGTGGCGCCGATCATGTGCAGCTCGCCGCGGGCCAGCATCGGTTTGAGCATGTTGCCAGCGTCCATCGCGCCTTCGGCGGCACCGGCGCCGACCACGGTATGCAGCTCGTCGACGAACAGCAGGATCTGGCCCTGCGCGGCAGCTACCTCCGACAGCACCGCCTTGAGCCGTTCCTCGAACTCGCCGCGGTACTTCGCGCCAGCCACCAGTGACCCCATGTCCAGCGCGAAGATGGTTTTGTCCCGCAGCCCTTCGGGAACGTCGCCGTTGACGATGCGCTGGGCGAGCCCTTCGACGATGGCGGTCTTGCCCACCCCCGGGTCGCCGATCAACACCGGGTTGTTCTTCGTCTTGCGGGACAGGATCTGGGTGACCCGGCGGATCTCCTCGTCGCGCCCGATCACCGGGTCCAGCTTGCCGGCCCGGGCGGTGGCCACCAGGTCGCGGCCGTACTTCTCCAGCGCCTCGTAGGCGACTTCCGGCATCGCGGAGGTGACCCGTTGGTGGCCCCGCACCGATGTCAAAGCGGTCAGGAACCGCTCCCGATTCAAGCCCTCCTCCCGCAACGCCCGCCCCGACGCGCTGGTCGGGCCCTCCTCGATCAGCGCGAGCAACAGGTGCTCGACGGAGACGTACTCGTCCTTGAGCCGGGCGGCCTCCCGCTCCGCGGTATCCAGCAAGCGGGACAGCCGCTGGGTGAGAAACACCTGCCCAGGCCCGGCTCCCGGGCCGCTGACCCGGGGTCGGCGACCCAACTCGGCTTCCACCGTGGTGCGCAGCCGGTCGGGGTCTGCACCGGCCATCGTGACCAGCCGCGGGATCAGGCCGTCGGGTTGATCCAGCAGGGCGAGCAGCAGATGCTCACCGTCAACCTCGACGTGCCCGAAACGCAGCGCCTTGGTCTGTGCGTCGTGCAGCGCCTCCTGCGACTTCTGGGTCAGGCGGTTGGGGTCCACGGTGAATCTGTCCTCCTCACGGTCGATGGACGGGCGCGCAATGCCGCCTCCAGCTCCTCGATGCGGGCGAGCAGGTCGAGCACCACACCTACGGCGGCGTAGTTCAGTGACAGACCCGCGCGTAGCCGCTGCACCCGCGCGGCAACGGCCAGCTGGCTGGGCGGAAACTCCAAGCGCCCGGTAGCGCCGATCACCGGGTCGAGCAGGCCGAGGGCCGCCAGGCGCCGAACCAGCTGCGGGTGCAATCCGGCGGCTTCGGCGAACTGCTCCAACGACATCCGACTCGGGCGGGCTAATGGGTATCTTGGGGGGTGCCTCATGCGCTCCTCCGAGGTTCCCAGGAGCGGGGGTCGAACCGCGACTCCTCGGCCAGCTGCTCGAACAGCCTGCGTTCGGTAGGGGTCAGTTGCGGGGGAACCATCACCCGGACCTCGGCGTAGAGATCCCCCGCGGTGCCCCGCGGGTTGGGCAGTCCGCGGCCCCGCAACCGCAGCTTGCGCCCGGTGGAGGAGCCGGCTGGCACAGTGACCTGAGCTCGACCGGCCGGAGTCTCGACCGGGACGGTGCCACCCAGCGCGGCTTCCCACGGGCTGACCGGCAAGTCCACGGTCAGGTCGCGCCCGTCGACCCGGAACCGGGGGTGCGGGGCCAGGCGCACCATCAGGTACAGATCTCCGCGCACCCCGCCGCCGCTGCCCTGCCCTCCTTGCCCGGCCAGCCGGATCCGCTGCCCATCGGTAACCCCGGCCGGGATGGTGACCTCATAACTGCGCGAGCCGCTTGCGGTAGCGAGGGTGATCCGGCGCCGTCCACCGGTGTAGGCGTCCTCCACGGACAGCTCGATCTCGGCTTCGGTGTCCGCACCCGGCATCGGACCGCGCCCAGACCCGCCGGCGCGGCCACCGCGACCGAACAACCCGCTGAACAAATCGTCCAGGTCCACGTCCGACCCGAACCCGCTGAAGCCACTGCCGGGATCCCCGGCGTTCACCCATACCCGGCTGCCCCCGCCGAATGGGGAACCGGCAGCGGCTGGATCGAAGCCCTCCGGCACCTGCCGCCACGCCGACCCGAACCGGTCGTAACGCTCCCGGCTCTTCGGGTCCGACAGCACGTCATAGGCCTCGCCGATTTCCTTGAACCGCTCCTCGGCGCCCGGATCCTTGTTCACATCCGGGTGATACTGCCGCGCCAATTTCCGGTAGGCCCGCTGGATCTCCTCGGCGCTCGCGCCCCGGCCGACTCCGAGCACCTGGTAGTAGTCCCGCGTCGGTGTGGTCATCGCTGCGGACTCCTTGCCACTGCGACCACGGCCGGCCGGAGCAGGCCTCCGTCGGCCGTGTAACCCGCCCGCAGCACCTTGATCACGGTGCCCGGTTCGGCATCGGGGGCGTCGATGAGCTGTGCGGCCTCGTGCCGGGCCGGGTCGAACGGCAATCCCAGGTCCTCGCTGCGGGTGAACCCGAAGCGGGCCAGCACCGCCAGCGCCTGATCTCGCACCGCCGCGACGCCGGCCACGATGCTGGCCGGGTCGGCCTGCGCATGCTGCAGCGCCAACTCCAGGTTGTCCAGCACCGGCAGCCACTCGGCGGCCACTCGGGCCCGCTCCGCGGCACCGGCCTGCTCCACCTCGCGCTGGCAGCGCTTGCGTACGTTCTCCAGGTCTGCCACCGCCCGCTGCCACCGGTCGCGTAGCTGGGCCAATTCTTGGGCGTGTTGGGCCTGCAGATCGGCGATCGCCAGGCTCTGCGCCTCCAGGCCGTCCTGGGTGTCGTGGTGCTCGCCCATAGTGCCCATAGTCAGGTGGTGAACTCGGCGTCGATCACATCGTCGTCCCCGCCGGTCCGACGAGCGCCGCTCGGTCCAGGCCCTGCGTCGAAGCCGCCGGGTGTCGTCGAGGAGAGCCCGTGGTAGATCTGCTGCAGGTCCGCGGTAAGACTGCGCAGCCGCTCCAGTGGCGCCTCCTGCTTGATCGCTTCCCGGGCGTCGGCGATGAGCATCTCCGCGCGTGCCTTGTCGTGCACGGCCACGGCGTCAGCAAGCTCGTTGACCTGCCGCTCGACCTGATAGGCGGTGGCATCGAGTTCGTTTCGAGCGTCGATGACTTGGCGGATGCGGGCGTCCTCAGCCCGATTACGCTTAGCCTCGGCGAGCAGGCGGTCCACCTCGGCTTGGTCCAGGGTGCCGCTCTCACTGATGGTGATCCGCTGCTCGGCGCCGGTGTCCTTGTCGCGTGCGGAGACGTTGAGGATGCCGTTGGCGTCGATGTCAAAAGTCACCTCGACCTGTGGCGTCCCGCGCGGGGCGGGTCGGATGTTTTCCAGCCGGAACCGGCCCAGCACCCGGTTGTCCGCCGCCCGTTCGCGTTCCCCCTGCAAGACGACGACGTCGACGGCAGGCTGGTTGTCCTCGGCGGTAGAGAAGACCTCGGTGCGCCGGGTCGGGATCGTGGTGTTGCGCTCGATCACCTTGGTCATCAGCCCGCCCAGGGTCTCCACCCCCAACGACAGCGGGGTGACATCCAACAAAAGGACGTCCTTCACCTCGCCCTGCAGCACGCCAGCCTGCACTGCAGCACCGGCAGCGACCACTTCGTCGGGATTGACCGACATGTTCGGGTCCTTACCACCGGTCAACCGCCGTACCAACGCCTGCACTGCTGGTATCCGGGTTGAGCCACCCACCAGGATGACCTCGTCCAGGTCGTTCGCACTGATCTTCGCGTCTGACATGGCCTGGCGCACCGGACCCAGGCACCGCTCCACCAGATCGGCGGTGATCTGCTCGAAGGTGGCTCGCATCAGCGTCGTGGTCAGATGCTTGGGACCTGACGCGTCGGCGGTGATGAACGGCAGGTTGAGTTGGGTTTGGGTGACCGAGGACAGCTCGACCTTGGCCTTCTCCGCCGCCTCGTAGAGCCGCTGCAATGCCTGCGGATCGCGGCGCAGGTCGATGCCGGTGTCGCGCCGGAACTCCTCGGCGAGGTGGTCGACCAGCCGCCGGTCGAAGTCATCGCCACCCAGGTGGGTGTCACCGGCGGTGGCGCGGACCTCCACCACGCCGTCGCCGACGTCGAGGATGCTCACGTCGAACGTGCCGCCGCCCAGGTCGAAGACCATCACCGTCTCGTTGGACTTCTTGTCCAGCCCGTAGGCCAGCGCGGCTGCGGTCGGTTCGTTGATGATCCGCAGCACCTCCAGCCCGGCGATCCGTCCAGCGTCCTTGGTGGCCTGGCGCTGCGCGTCGTTGAAATACGCCGGGACCGTGATGACCGCCTGGGTGACCCGCTCCCCGAGGTACTTCGAGGCGTCCTCGGCCAGCTTGCGCAGCACCTGGGCAGAAATCTCCTCCGGCGCGTAGGTCTTGCCGCGCACCGAGAACCGCACCGCGTCCTCGGGGCCGGCGATCACGTCGTAGGAAGTGCCCTTTGCCTCCTCGGTCACCTCAGCGAAGCGGCGGCCGATGAAACGCTTCGCTGAATAGATCGTCCCTTTCGGGTTCAGCACCGACTGGCGGCGGGCCAGCTGCCCGACCAACCGCTCCCCGCTCTCGGTAAACGCCACCACCGACGGGGTGGTCCGGCTACCTTCCGCATTCGCGATCACATTCGGCGCGCCGCCCTCGTATACCGCGATTACGGAGTTGGTGGTACCTAGATCAATCCCGACCGCCTTCGCCATAACCCACACCTTTCGTTGACGACCTGGGTCGATCAGCGCGACCGGCCCTCGGCTGCGCCTCGCACGCCCGTCGCGAACGTCGGCATCGAGCCGCCGCGACGTGCCGGTGGGGCCGATCCGCTCGGGTACCACCGGCTCCGCCAGGGGAAACTTCTAAGACCGGAAACCTGCATTCGGCCAGCGGACGCCAACAGGCGATCCAGGCGTCCCCCGCCAGTCGGTGCACTCTGTGCCGGCGCAGGCTTGCCTTATCAGGTCATGCCAGGACGGTCCAGCAGGTGAGCCGCGTGGGGGCCAGCCGAACCTGGCCCCCCGCAGCGCAGTGCCGATGCCAACCAGCGGACCTGACAGCAAGACCGGACGAGTCTCAGCTGGTGAGCTCCTTGGCTTTCCCGGCGCTGACCTCGATCTTGCGGGGCTTGGCCTGCTCGGCCACGGGGACCCGCAGGGTCAGCACGCCGCCGTCGTAGTGTGCCTCAATCCGATCGGTGTCCAGCGCCTCGCCAAGGAACAGCTGCCGCGAGAACACGCCGTAGGGCCGCTCGGACACGTGCGTCTCGATGTGCTCGCTGTCCGAGGTGGGCCGCCGCTCGGCCTTCACGGTGAGTACGTTGCGCTCCACATTCAGATCGATTGACGCCGGGTCCACCCCAGGCAGATCGAAGTGCACCACGAATTCCTCGCCCTGCCGGTAGGCCTCCATCGGCATCGCCGCCGGGCGCGACCACGTGCCGAAGACCTGCTGGGTCAGCCGGTCCAGCTCCCGGAACGGGTCAGTACGCATCAGCATCGTCATCGCCTCCTTCGACTAGTTGTTGCTCGGTGCCCCAGTGGACCACCACGCAACTGTTGCAACGGGTGGTACAGGGTTGTTGTTCCCGGAACGCCAATATCGGTGGTGGGATGAGATGCCGGGTACAGCATCAATCGGGCGGACGAGGGCGGTGCGTACGCTCCTTGGCAGCTGGCAGAGATGGTAAGGGGTCCCGCATTTACCGCACTTGCGGTGCTGACGACAAGTATGTTCGACCTAGGCGCGCAGGGCAGCAGACCTACCCAGCTCGTGTGACTGTCCAGCGAAGCGCCTGGCATGAGCACCACACCGACCGGTTGTTACACCTTCTGGCCCGCGGGGTATGCCGATGGTCATGTCCGAGCTGACCGAGCTGCGCAAGCTGACTGAACTACGCGAGCAGGCCGCGAGTTGCACGGCGTGCGAGCTGTACGCCGGCGCGACCCAGACGGTTTTCGGCGCTGGCCGCGAGGGCGCGTCGATCGTCCTGGCCGGTGAGCAGCCCGGGGATCAGGAGGATCTCCAGGGCCAGCCGTTCGTGGGGCCCGCCGGGAAGCTGCTGGATCAAGCGCTGCAACGGGCGGGTGTCTCCCGGGAAGACGCCTACGTCACCAATGTGGTCAAGCACTTTCGTTTCACGCAACGGGGCAAGCGACGGATCCATCAGACGCCCGGGATTGAGCACGTTCGAGCCTGCCTGCCGTGGCTGCGTGCTGAGCTGCGCGTGGTCGATCCGAATCTACTGGTGACACTCGGGGCGACGGCCGCCAAGTCACTGCTCGGCTCGTCGTTCCGGCTCACCCACCATCGCGGTGAGCTGCTGGAGTTCGACGGGCTGCCGCTGCTGGCGACAGTCCACCCGTCAGCCGTACTGCGGGCACCCGACGAGCGGCGAGACGAGATGTTCGACGGCCTGGTCGCGGACTTGGAGTTGGCCGGGCGCACCGCGGTAAGTCGGGCAGGGCCGCCGGAAGCGGAATGAGACTGGCTGGGGTGCTGGCGAAGGCGAGACCGCCGGTGCACCCGTGACAGTGAGCGCGGCAAGGGTCAACGCGGCCGCCAACACGGCGCATTGATCCGTCCCACCGCCTTGATCATATCCCTAGGCCACGGTGGTTTGATGCATGCCGTAGCGGGTACTACCCTTTGGGTAGAGATTGAGATTCTCGTCGAGTCGAAGGGGGCCGCATGGATGCCAACGGCTACGTGACGTTTCTCCTCGTTGGCGTGGCGCTCATCGTGATCGACGGGCAACTTATCGCCCGGAGTGGACGCGGATATCTGCAGAGGCCGCATGAGGGTGGACCGGGTCGCTCCATGATCCGGCTGGTCACGGCCCTCGTTTACCTGGTGATGCTAGGTTTGTTGGCGCTGATCTCGCTGATCGATGTGAACACCGGCCTTCCTATTCGCGATCTTGTGGTCAAGCTCGGGGTGCTCCTGCTGGTGCTTGCCGCCGTGCACGGTTTGACGATAGCGATCCTGCTGAGAATCAAGGACCGACGGTTGCAGGAACAAATGACGGAAGAAATCGCGGAAAGTCGTTACGGTTCCGGAGTGCAGGGCTCCACCGTCCACCCGGTAAGTGACGGCGACAATGGGGGAAATCGATCGAGTTCCACCGAGTCGCGTTGGTGACTATCTAAGCAGTCCGCGTTTCGCGCTCTTGTGCAGGCTGTGTCGTGGCCTGATGCACAACCGCAACGGCACGGGATCGGTGCGGCGGTACCCGCGGGCCTGGCCCGATCGTCACAGTCTGACCGCACAGTGCCGGTCAGAGATTCCAGTTCTCGGACGCCCCTCCACGGCCAGCCTAGGCCGAAATTGCCGGGGTGCTGCCCCATACTGCGGTCCGACCGAGGTGGACAAGCAAGCAATTCACCCCTGTGACGGGAGGACGCGTGGCACAGCCGAATCGGGAGCGGCGGGCAGCTGCGGGAGCCCGGCGACGGGCGCGCCGCCGCGCCTTCGCCGGATCGGGTAGCCGATCGGGCGCGGCCGCATGGGCTGGGCCGTCGGCGCAGCGCTCCGGTGAGCCGCGCCTCACCGCTGAGACGATCTCAACGGTGCTGCTCAGCGCCGCGCATGAGCGCTGGGCAGGCGATCCGGACGTCGCAGCCCGCATCGGCAATGGGCTGGCCGATCGGTGTGCTGATCAGCTGGATACCGTTGACGTGGCGGTGCAACTCGCCGTCATACCGCTGGTCACGGCCACCTGGGAACGCGGCTGGTCTCCCGATGACCTCCACCAACTGGTCCGACGGCGGCTGGACGCCGCCGCTGTCGGCTACCTCGTCGACGCGATCGCCGAGGAGTCCCAGCGGTACCCGAAGGCCACTGTGCCGCAGCGCTGGTGTGACGAGCTGCAGCACATCGCAGCGGTGGTGTGGTGGCAAGCCGGCCCGAACAATCTGACCCCGGGCCACCTTCGGCAGTGGGCCGCGCGGCATGGCTGCGGCGTCGCGGACGGGCTCGCGACGGTAATCGAGGTGCTGTCGCTGCTGCTGTCACTGCCGGTGCTGCCCCGACTCGTGCGGCCACCGGGCCAGTCCCCTGTGGCCGGCACCGCACCGCCGCGCCGCGGCGTCGATCAGAAGGTCCTGGCACGGGTCCGGGGGCTGCTGGCCAAAGCCGAGTCGACCACCTTTCCCGAGGAGGCCGAGGCGCTGTCGGCCAAGGCACAGGAATTGATGAGCCGGCACTGCCTGGAACGGCTCATCGTCGACGCCGCCGATAGCCCTTCGGGCTTGGACCCGCATCCTGCCGCCGCCCGCAGGCTGTGGCTGGACAACCCTTACGTGGCGGCCAAAGCGCTGCTGGTCGGGGCGGTTGCCGAGGCGAACCGGTGCCGCACCGTGCTGTCGGAAAAGCTCGGCTTCACCACCGTGCTCGGTGACGAGGTCGACTTGGAGGTCGTCGAGCTGCTCACCACCTCCCTGCTGGTCCAGGCAACCAGGGCGATGGTGTCGGCAGGCAGCCAGACAACCCGTACCGGCCGATCCCGGACCCGGTCGTACCGCCAGTCGTTCCTGGTGGCCTACGCAACCCGGATCGGTGAACGGCTGGCAGATGCGCGGGACGCGGGCGCAGCCGCGGTACCTGATCCGGCGCGGCTGCTGCCGGTGCTGGCTGCCCGGGAGCACGTGGTGGATGAACTGTTCGAGTCGATGTTCCCGGAATCGGTGCCCCGCTCGTTTAGCGTCGGCAACGCCGCCGGGTGGCACGCCGGACGCGCCGCCGCAGACCTCGCGGTCTTGACCACCCACCGCTCAGTGACGTCGGGAGACAGCTGATCCACACGCGAGGCGGGCCGCTTGCCAGCCAGCCATGCCGTGCACACCAGCGCCCGGCGGGGTACTGGCCGAGCACAGATACACGCCGCGAAGCGGGGTCTGCCACGGCCGCAGCGAGAACACCGGCCGGGCGATGA
>DASVWA010000065.1:0-2072 GCA_036389855.1 Pseudonocardiaceae bacterium | reverse complement strand
AATGCGCTCGATCGCGACGCGGGCTGACCGTACGGACGGATCCGAGCGAAGTCGATGTCAGGAAGCGCGGCGGACACGACAGATGCACCTCAACTCCTGGACCGGTTTCAGAGAGGGCCAGTGTTCATCCTTGATGAGCCGAGCGACCAGCCTGACCTGCGCCTTGGAACGGCAATCGTCGGGTGTTCGCTAGCTCGCGTGATCTCGTTTCGACCTGTACCAAAGCCAGGGTCTGCGCTTGGGATCGTAGCCAGCTAGCCACCCGTCGTTGAACTCTCGGACCCGCCGCTCGTACACAGACGCAGGCTAACCCTGATGGCAAGCCGCAGACTTCGACCGGTCCGACACCCTCGGACGGAAGCCGGGGAACACCGACACGCGGCCCGTTGAACCGCACTCGATCCTCCTGACGCGCCGCGACCCGTGCGGCCATCCGCTCATGCCGCGAGTCGCGCGGTCATGCCGCTGACCGCACTGTCATGCCGCCGACCGCACAGCCCCGTCGTGCGCGCGCATGCGACGAATGGACACTTTCAGGTCAAGTCCCCGGAGGTGGTGTGTCGCGGTTGACGCGTGATCCTTGTGTAGTTGTTAGGCGCTGAGGGCTGGGATGTCGTTGTTGGGTACCTCCTCGGTGGACGCGCACGGGTGGGGAACCGGGTGCAGGCGTGCCTTGGCGAGGACGTCGAGGCCGAGGTAGCGCCGGCCTTCGATCCACTCGTCGTGTTGCTCGGCCAGGACGGCGCCGACGAGGCGGATCAGGGCGTTGCGGTCGGGGAAGATCCCGACGACGTCGGTGCGGCGGCGGATCTCACGGTTCAACCGCTCTTGTGGGTTGTTCGACCAGATTTGGCGCCAGATCTGCTTTGGGAACGCGGTGAACGCGAGCACGTCGGCCCGTGCTGCGTCGAGGTGCTCGGCGACCGTGGGCAGCTTCTCGCTCAGGGCGTCGAGGATCCGGTCGAACTGGGCGTGCACCGACGCGGCGTCGGGTTGGTCATAGACCGAATGCAGCAGCGCCCGCACCCACGGCCAGGACGCCTTGGGGGTGGCGGCCATCAGGTTGGCCGCGTAGTGGGTGCGGCAGCGCTGCCAGGACGCGCCGGGCAGCGTCGCGCCGATCGCGGAAACCAGACCGTTGTGCGCATCGGAGGTCACCAGGCGCACGCCGGTCAGGCCGCGGGCGGTCAGGTCGCGGAAGAATCCCAGCCAGCCGGCACCGTCCTCGGCCGAGGTGAGCTGCAGTCCGAGGATCTCGCGGTGGCCGTCGCCGTTAACCCCGGTCGCCACCAGGGCGTGAACGTTGACCACCCGGCCGCCCTCGCGGACCTTGAGCACCAGGGCGTCGGCGGCCAGGAACGTATAGGGACCGGCGCCGAGTGGGCGGGTGCGGAACTGCTCGACAGCCGCGTCCAGCTCCTGGGCCATGACCGAGACCTGCGAACGGGACAGCCGGGTGATCCCCAGGGACTCGACCAGCTTCTCCATCCGCCGTGTCGACACCCCGAGCAGATAGCAGGTCGCCACCACCGTGGTGAGTGCCCGTTCGGCGCGGCGGCGCCGCTCGAGCAACCAGTCCGGGTAGTAGCTGCCTTCGCGCAGCTTCGGGATAGCCACATCCAAAGTGCCGGCGCGGGTGTCGAAGTCGCGGTGGCGGTAACCGTTGCGCACGGTCACCCGCTCCGGACTGGACTCGCCGTAGGGGGCGCCGCAGATCGCGTCGGCCTCGGCGGACATCAGCGTGTTGATGAAAGTGGTCAACATCGTGCGCAGCAAGTCCGGCGACGCGGTCGCCAGCTGCTCGTGCAGGAAACGGGCAGGGTCGATACTGCTCGGTGCGGTCATCGCGTGGATCTCCTCGATCATGAGCGGGAACTCAGTTCGAAGGATCACGCGATGACCGCCCTACACGTCTACGCCACGCCCATCAGGGCCTGCCGCACACCACTCTGGTGGACGCCACTACAGAACGCAGTGTGTCGGCTTGCTGGCAAGGCAGGTGCGGGGGTGTTATAGCCCACTGTTTTGGGTATCCCCCGGCATGAGTGAAGCGGGTGCGCCGGGCGACAGGG
>DASVWA010000064.1:0-10117 GCA_036389855.1 Pseudonocardiaceae bacterium | reverse complement strand
GAGCCTGCAATGAAACAGTCCGGGAGACAGCAGCCACGAGGCCACCGCCACCGTGGGCTCACCAGCCGCTCGCAGCCCCGCGATTAGGGGTGCCATCTCCGGTACTCCGGTGGCGATGAACCCAACTCGAACCCGGCGACCGACCTGCCTGGACAGCGCGACCGCCGCGGCACGCACGTCGGCCACCGCACGCCAATCGGTCGAACCCGCGGCCGCCAACACCACCGCGTCACCGCGGCGCCAGCCTCCCGCGCGCAACCGGTCTGCCATCGCGCCCACCAGGAGTCGGTGCGGCCCGAGGGGCGCAGTGATGGTCACGTCCCCGCGGCCGGTGGCGGCCACCTCCCTGGGCACGTCAGTCCTTACGTGATAACCGCTGGTCAGAAATGCCGGGACGACCGTAACCGGACCAGGCGCGCCAGCGATCACTTCGCGCACCCCGGGACCGAGCACGTCGACGAAGGAAAGCAGCACCGGTCTACCGGGCAACCGGATGCGCAGCGCCGCTACCAACTGCCGCACCACAGCAACGCCGGCAGGGTCGCGGGTGCCGTGCGCAGCCACGACGACAGTCACGGCAACGCCCTCACCGGCAATCCCCGGGTTCCAGGGCCAGCCGGTAACCGCGCTTGACGACGGTCTGCACCAGCCGCGGAGCGCCCAGAGCAGCACGCAGCCGAGCCACCGCGGTCTCTACAGCGTGCTCGTCGTCACCGGCCGCAGGCATCACCGCGAGCAGGTCAGCACGCGGTACGACCCGCCCGGGGCGGGCTGCCAGCAGCCGCAGTAGCGCCATCGGGGTCGGCGGTACGGCGCGCAGCACCCCGTCGACGACCGCCGCGTGCCCACGCACCTCCAGCACGTGGCCGGCTACCGGCCAGCGCGGCGCTCGAGCGGGCAGCGTCTCGGCCAGTGTGCGCACCAGCGCGCCGATCCGGGAGCGATCCGGTTGCACGGTGGGCACGTCTTGAGCCACCAGCGGTCCTGCGGTGACCGGCCCGACGCAGGCGGCGAACACCTCCCGGCGCAGGCGGCGCAACAGCAACTCCAGGACACCTAGCTTGTCGGCCCGGCTCAGCAGGCTGGCTGCGGCAGGGGCGCTGGTGAAACTGAGCGCGTCGACAGTACCGTCCAGGGTCGCCGCAAGCAGCCGGTCCAGCGGGGCGAGGTCATCGGGTGCCACCCACCGGTAGACCGGCACCTGCACCACCTGCGCGCCCGCGCAGCCCAGTGCGTCGACGAAATCCGGTAGCGGCTCGCCGTGCAACTGCACCGCTATCCGCACCCCGTCCAGCTCCTGGGCCAACAGGTGCTCCAAGACCTCGGCCGAGGACTCCGAGGGGGGTGACCAGGCGTCAGTCAGACCGGCTGCCCGAACCGCGCCGCGCGACTTGGGGCCTCGCGACAGCAAGGTGGCGCGGCGCAGCGCGGCAATCAGCGCCTCGCCCAGTCCCCATCCGTCGGCGGCCTCCACCCAACCGCGGAACCCGATACCGGTGGTCACTACGACGACGTCAGGAGGATTGTTGATCAGCTGTTCGGTGGCGGTGTGCAGTTCGGTGTCATCAGCCAGCGGCACGATCCGAATCGCCGGGGCGTGCAACACCTCGGCGCCCTTGCGCTCCAGCGCAGCACCCAGCTCAGCTGCTCTCCGGGCAGCAGTGACACCAACGGTGAACCCCGCCAGCGGCAGGGGCTCAGGTCGCGGCCTCGGCGAGGGTGCGGTCATGCCGGCACCCTCTTGGGCACTGTCGATGGCGGCTCAGCGGCGCAGGGTGCTTTGGTGTGCTGTGCACGAGCGCCGGACACACCGTGCACCAGAGTGCGACACACGGTGCATGAGGCGCGGACACGCCGGGAGGGGGTCATGGTGGACCGATCTCCACGATCCCGTCGACTACCCGCACCGGATACGTCGGCACCGAGACGCTCGGGTCGTCCAGGCATAGGCCGGTGGCCAGCTCGAACGCCTGCTTGTAGATTGGCGAGGCCACCGTCGCGCTGCCCTCGCGGTCCCCGACGATACCCCGAGACAGCACCGAGGCACCGCTGAACGGATCCAGGTTGGACAGTGCGAACAGCGCGCCGTCATGGGTGCGAAACACCGCCACCGCAACCCCGTCGACCAACGCCGCCACCCCTCGTTCCGGGATGATGTCGCCGTAGCGGCACACCACCGCCCACCGCGCCCGCACCTGCGCCGTCATGTCGCCGCCTCCGCGGGAAGAAGTACGTCGGCGGTCACCGGATCACCGCCAGTTTCGGACCGGCGATCATGACCGGTTGTCCGGGCCGGCGATGGGCCGGCGTCGGCTGGCCGCGCTCCTGGACGAACTCGATGCTCGGATCGGGTGTGCCTGGCGCGTTGACGAACGAGGTGAAGCGGGCCAGCTTGTCAGGATCCTCCAGCACGCCGCGCCACTCGTCGGAGTAGCCGGCCACGTGTGCCTCCATCGCGGCGTCGAGCTCGGCGCAGATCCCGAGCGAGTCATGCACGATCACGTCCCGCAAATGGTCCAACCCGCCTTCCAAGTCCTCCAACCACGGCGCGGTGCGCTGCAGCCGGTCGGCGGTGCGGACGTAGAACATCAGGAACCGGTCGATGGTGCGCACCAGCGTCTCGGTGTCCACGTCGGACACCAGTAGATCGGCGTGCCGCGGCCGGAAGCCGCCGTTGCCGCACACATAGAGGTTCCACCCCGTCTCGGTGGCGATCACCCCGAAGTCCTTGCTGCGGGCCTCGGCGCATTCCCGGGCACACCCCGAGACCGCGGACTTGAGCTTGTGTGGCGCGCGCAACCCGCGGTAACGCAACTCCAAGGAGATGGCCATCCCCACCGAGTCCTGCACGCCGTAGCGGCACCAGTCGGTACCCACGCAGGACTTCACCGTGCGCAGCGCCTTGCCGTAGGCGTGCCCGGACTCGAACCCGGCGTCCACCAGCCGGCGCCAGATCGCCGGCAGCTGCTCCACCCGGGCGCCGAACATATCGATCCGCTGCCCACCGGTGATCTTGGTGTAGAGGCCGAAGTCGCGGGCCACCTCGCCGATCACGATCAGTTTCTCCGGGGTGACCTCCCCGCCGGGGATCCGGGGGATCACCGAGTAGGTGCCGTTGCGTTGCAGGTTGGCCAAAAAGTGGTCGTTGGTGTCCTGCAGAGTGGCCTGCTCGCCGTCCAGGATGTGGCTCTGTGGGGACAAGACCCCGCTCAGCGAGGCGAGGATCGACGCCACCGCGGGCTTGCAGATGTCACAGCCACGGCCTTTGCCGTGCTTGCCGACCAGCTCGGAGAAGGTGTGGATCCTGGTAGCGGCAACGATTTCGAACAGCTCCGCTCGGCTGTGCGCGAAGTGCTCACACAGCGCCTTGGACTGCTCGACGCCGTTCGCGGCAAGCAGCTTCTTCAACATCGGCACGCAGGACCCGCAGCCGGTGCCGGCCTTGGTGCACTCCTTGAGAGCAGGCACCGTCGTGCACCCCTGCTGAGTTACCGCCGCGCCGATCGTCTCGACCGTGACTGCGTGGCAGGAGCACACCTGAGCACCGGCCGGCAGGGCACCGGCGTCCAGCTCAGCACCAGACGGGGAAATCAGTGCGCCGGGATCGGCCGGCAGCTCGGCGCCGACCAACGCACGCAGCGTGCCGTAGGCTTCGGCGTCACCCACCAGCACCCCGCCGAGCAGCGTCCGGGCGTCGTCGGAAACGACCAGCTTGGCGTATCGGCCGGCGATGGGATCGTTGTGTATGACCTCCAGCGCGCCCTCCGTGGTGCCGTGGGCATCACCGAAGCTGGCCACATCGACCCCGAGCAGCTTGAGCTTGGTGGACATGTCGGCGCCGGGGAAGGTGGCGTTTCCGCCGAGCAGCCGGTCGGCCACCACCTCGGCCATCGCGTAGCCGGGTGCGACCAGCCCGTAGCAACGACCCTCGACCGCCGCGCACTCGCCGATCGCCCAGATATCCTCGTCGTAGGTGCGGCAGCGGTTATCGACCAGCACCCCACCGCGCTCGCCGACTGACAGCCCGGCTTCGCGGGCCAGCATGTCGCGGGGCCGCACCCCGGCCGAGAACACCACGACATCAGTGTCGAGCTCGGTGCCATCGGCAAGCCGGACCAGCAGCCGTCCTCGATCGGGTTCTATCGCCTGGGTGGCCTGCCCGCAGTGCACCCGCACCCCAAGGTTTTCGATGAACCGGCGCAGCAGCGCCCCGCCGCCCTCGTCCACCTGCATCGGCATCAGCCGGGGGGCGATTTCGACCACATGCGGGGACAGCCCGAGCTGGCGCAGCGCATGGGCGGCCTCCAAGCCGAGCAGCCCGCCACCGACCACCACCCCGGAGCGCCGGCCCGCCGCTGTGGTGCGCATTGCGCGCTGCGCTGCCGCGCGGATGGCGTCGAGGTCTTCCGGGGTGCGATAGACGTAACAACCGGGTAGGTCATGGCCGGGGACCGGGGGCACAAACGGTGCCGAGCCGGTGGCCAGCACTAGTGCGTCGTAACGAACCCTGTGCCCGGACGCGGTGCGTACTGCGCGCTTACGCCGGTCGATCGCCACGCACGGGTCACCTAGCCGCAGTTCCACCCGGTCGTCGTCGACTGCGGGCAGCGCCAGCATCTGCGCATCCCACGAGTCCACGTAGGAGGACAGGGCGACCCGGTCGTAGGCGGGCCTGCCCTCCTCGGCAAGGACCACGACCCGCCACTGCCGCGCAACGTCACGGCCGATCAAGGCCTCCACCATGCGGTGCCCGACCATCCCATGGCCTGCGACGACGAGAGTGTGCATCACGTGGGTCCTTCCCTGCCATGCAGCGGGTTGATGAGCCGCCGGAACACCCGAGCAGCCCACCAGCCGTCTCAATATCTTTGGGCCATATTTCTCATCTTGAGCGCTTTGCGTGAACGCAGTGTTTCCGCGCTGTTTCGTCATACCCCGGCGTAGGCCAGCCGCGGGTGCTCGGGCGCCGTGGCAGGTGCCCGTCGCAGATAGACGACGTAGGTGACGACGACACATGCCCCGTAAAAAGCCATGAAGGCCCAGAAAGCAGGTATCCCGGACTGCGCGGTGAGGAAAGACTGCCGAAAAGCGAGGTTGATAAGCAGTCCACCCATAGCGCCGATCGAGCCGGCGATTCCGATCACTGCACCGGAGAGCCGGCGCGCTCTCATCAGCGCGGGCTGCGCTGGTTCACCAGTTTCGATCGCCACTTTAGCCTTTCCGGCGAAGATCGACGGGATCATCTTGTAAGTCGATCCGTTGCCGATTCCGGAGAGCACGAACAGACCGATGAATCCAGCCACGAACAACGGCAACGACTTCAGCTCGGACGCCATGATGACCAAGCCGGTGGCCAGCGCCATCCCAATGAAGTTCCAGAGGGATACCTTCGCGCCGCCGAATCGATCAGCCATCCAACCGCCGACCGGACGGATCAGCGAGCCGATCAGCGGGCCGATGAACGCGACCGAGGCAGCCTGCAGCGGGGTGCGGCCGAACTGGGTTTGCAGCACGAGACCGAAGGCGAAGCTGTAGCCGATGAACGAGCCGAACGTGCCGATGTAGAGGAACGACATCACCCAGGTCTGCGAGTCCCGGACAGCTTCGCGAAGCGCGCCACTGTCATGACGCACCGAGGAGATGTTGTCCATGAAGACCGCAGCGCATAGAGCGGCGATCACGATCAGCGGGATGTACACGGCAAGCACCAGACGTGGATAGGCGGTGCCGGCCGTCGCGATCACCAACAGGCCGAGCAACTGCACCGCGGGCACACCGATGTTCCCGCCACCGGCGTTGAGGCCCAGCGCCCAACCCTTGCGGCCCTCCGGGAAGAAAGTGTTGATATTGACCATGGATGAAGCGAAGTTGCCGCCACCCAGGCCGCCGAGTGCTGCGACCACCATGAGGGTGGTGTAGGACGTGCCCGGTTCCATGACGATGATCGCCAGAAACGTCGGAATCAGCAGCAACAACGCACTGACGATGGTCCAGTTGCGCCCACCGAATCGGGCTGGTGCCATGGTGTAGGGAAGCCGGATCAGCGCGCCGATCAGCGCAGGTATCGCCACCAGGAAGAACTTGCCGGCAGGGTCAACACCGTAGGCCGGACCCATGAACAACACGAGAACTGACCACACCGTCCACATTGAGAATCCGATGTGCTCTGCGAAGATCGAGAACCACAGGTTGCGATTCGCCACCCGCCGGCCCGTCTTCTCCCAGAATCCGGGATCCTCTGGCTCCCAGTGGTCAATCCATCGCCCCCCGCGTACCGGTCTGACCGGTACGGCCGGCCTCATCTCGGTGGTACTCATCGTGCCTCCTGAGCTGGTGGGTACGATGAGTGACGCTAAGTGCCGGTTATGTTCGTTGTGTTGCTGCTTGTTGCAGCGCCGAGAACTCGCGTTCACATGGTGGGGCGGCACCGGCGTGAGGACGCCTCATGCAACGGTGCAGTGACGGTGCGAAATCTGGATGCACCGTGGGGGGTGCCGGCGGTAGCGTCGTCGCATGATTTACTGAGGTTCAGTCCCACTGCGCCGAGTGTGGGCGATGAGGTTCGCCGCGGTTGCACGACGCCGCCGAACCGCGCTATTGGCGACGCCGTCGTGCTCGTCAATCCGAGCCCGTCCAGACATCGAGCGCTATCAGTGCGCACATTTAGTTCAAAGGAGATCGCATGGGGCAAGAGCCTGAAGCCGGGGACCAATCAGACGATGCCGCATCGCCGGTACCCAACCGCCGTGAGCGCCGCGGTGCGAAGTCTGGGCAGCACGCCAGCACGGGCGGTAAGTCCACCGTGGGACGCAGGCCCGCCCCGGTCAAGCAGTTCACCCGCCGCCGCAGCGGCGGGTGAACGCTCGTGAGTGGCATTCGGTGCTATAGCACCGAATGCCACTCACGAGGTCAGTACGTGGGCTGGGAAGGATCCACCTGCCTGGCCCAGGCCAGCACGCCACCTCCGACGTGCACGGCGTCCCGGAAACCCGCCTTGTGCAGCGCGGCCAGCGCCTCGGCGGAGCGCTGCCCGGACTTGCAGTGCAGCACGAGTGGCTTGTCCTGTGGCAGCTCCGACAATGCCTCACCGGACAGGATCCGGTCCTTGGGGATCAGCGTGGATCCCGGGATCTTGACGATTTCGTACTCGTGGGGTTCCCGGACATCGATCAGTGCGAAGTCCTTACCGGAGTCGATCATCTCCTTGAGCTCGACGGCGGTGATCGTCGAGCCCGCTGCGGCGTTGGTGGCGGCGTCGCTGACCGTGCCACAGAACTGCTCGTAGTCGATCAACTCAGTGATCGGCTCAGCCGCCGGGTCCCTGCGGATCTTGATGGTTCGGTAGCTCATCTCCAGCGCGTCGTACACCATCAGCCGGCCCAGCAACGGCTCACCTATTCCGGTGATCAGCTTGATGGCCTCGGTCACCATGATGGAGCCGATCGACGCGCAGAGCACGCCCAGGACGCCGCCCTCGGCGCACGACGGCACCATCCCGGGAGGTGGCGGCTCCGGGTACAGGTCCCGGTACTGCAGTCCCTGACCGCCAGGGGCGTCGGCCCAGAACACTGATGCCTGACCCTCGAAGCGGAAGATCGAGCCCCACACGTAGGGCTTACCGAGCAGCACGGCAGCGTCATTGACCAGGTAGCGGGTGGCGAAGTTGTCGGTGCCGTCCAGGATGAGGTCGTAATCGCCGAAGACGTCCAGCGCATTCGACGAATCCAGCCGCAACTGATGCACGTTCACGTGAACGAACGGGTTGATCTCCCGGATGGAGTCCCGGGCGGACTCGCCCTTGGGCCGGCCGATATCGGACTGGCCGTGGATCACCTGGCGTTGCAGGTTGGACTCGTCAACCTCATCAAACTCGACGATGCCCAGCGTGCCCACTCCGGCGGCAGCTAGGTACAGCAAGGCCGGGCTACCCAGCCCGCCAGCACCGACCACCAGCACCTTTGCGTTCTTCAGCCGCTTCTGACCGTCCATCCCGACCTCCGGGATGATCAGGTGGCGGCTGTAGCGGGCCACCTCTTCTTTGGTCAGCTCCGCGGCGGGCTCGACCAGCGGTGGCAGGCTCATCGGCGCACTCCTCAGTGTCAGACCTTTGACCCATCTAACATCCCCCGCCCCGGTTACTCTTCCCGCTCCGCGCCTCCGGGTCAGCGAACTGGGTCAGTTGACTGTCGGGAACGGCCACGCGTTGGGTTGGCACACCATCCCATCCGGGTTGACCCGATCGGTGCCCAACACCGCGAGGTAGTCGTCGGCCACCCCCCAGGTCTGTTGCATCATCACCGGCGCGAGCCGCCCGGTCGCCTCACACGCGATGTGCGGGAAGCCCAGCCCGTGCCCTACCTCGTGGTTGACCACGTACTGCTGGTACTGCACCACATTGCCTTGAAAGGCCACTGCCCCGCGGGCCCAGCGGGCAGTGTTGATCACTACCCGCTGATCCTCGGGCTTCCAGCAGGAAGCGTCGAAGGGGATCCGAAAGCCGCAGAGCGCCCGGGTGGTCATTTGTGAGGTGAGGCTGATCCGCAGGGCCGCTGCCCGGCTGTCATCGATGCGTTGGAACTGGTACTGCCCGCTGCCGATCCAGCTCTTCGGGTTGTTCAGCGTGCTATCCACGGTGGTGGCAAAGCCCGCGGGGCCACCTTCGAGCTCGACCCCGTCTTCAATCTCGATGGTGTAGGTGAACAGCCGGCCCGTCCCGAACGGTGCACCCACGCCAGGTATCACCCGCCAGATACCGGCACCCTGGACGGTGAACGGCCCGCCACCGGGTAGCTCGGCGGATGCCTTGACCGCCTCGAAGCCTGGGCCAGCCAACGGGTTGGGTATCAGCGGCTGCTGCGCGGGATCAAACGTGCCGGGCTGCTCCGACGGCACAGCCGACGACCTGGCCGCATCAAGTACCGCCAACACAGTGAGTACCACCAGGATGGGCAACGCATAGACCCGCCAACCATAGACGGACACCGCGCGCCCCAGGCGCCCAGAACCACGGCCCACCCGACTCCGGCCATCCGGAGCACCGTGCCGCGGCACCGGCTCAGGCCGCGGATCCCACGACGCCGCCAAGGGCTCGTCATTGACCATGCGTGAGCCGCTGTACCGCTCGAGGCGCCGCGCTGAGATGCGCTGGTCGTCCCAGCGACGGCTGGCAGGCCGGCTGGGCACCCCTGGCCGGGGCCGACCGCCGGCGGGGGCCGCGCCCGCAGGATCGGCTCGCGTCGGGCGGATCACCGCGCAAGGATTGCACAGCCGCTCTCGCGTGTTTCGCGCATATCACCACGCTGCAGCAGCTGAATCTGTCCTGCGATCCAGCGGCGGCACCGGGATACCGACTAGTAGGGTCGACCAATCAGCCAAGGCGAAGGAGGGCGATGACTGAGACGGTATCGACCCGCGTGGGCGCGACGCCCCGCGGAGTGCGGATGCCCCGGGACGAGCGGCGGGCTCAGCTGCTCGCGGCGGCGACCGACGTCTTCGTCAACAACGGGTATCACGCCACCGTCATGGACGACATCGCCGAGCATGCCGGGGTCAGCAAGCCGGTGCTCTACCAGCACTTTCCCGGTAAACTCGAGCTCTACCTGGCGCTGCTGGAGCGCCACACCGACGAGCTGGTCCGCCGTGTTCGCGAGGCGATCGAGGAAACCCACGACAACCGGCAGCGGGTCCTCAACGCGGTCCGGGCTTACTTCGACTTCGTCGATGGTGACGGTGGGGCGTTCCGGCTGGTCTTCGAGTCCGACTTGCGTAACCAGCCCGCTGTTCAGGCCGTCGTGGAACGGGCGTACACCGCTTGCGTGGCGGCCATCGCGCAGGCGGTGGTGGCCGATGCGGGCCTGGACACTGATCGCGCCTGGCTGGTCGCGGTGGGAGTCGTCGGAGTCAGCGAGCACAGTGCCCGGTACTGGCTGTCGCACCAGCGCGAGGTACCGAAGGAGGAGGCCGTCGCGCTGACCGCGTCACTGGCCTGGAAAGGCCTCGCCGGTTTCCCGCTCCAACACGGTTGAGCTACGAGGCCCAGGGTTCACCCCCGCGGCGAAGGAGTGGCTCGCGCGCACGATCCCGGACACGGGACCGAGATCGCGCTGCTCTGGGTCGC
>DASVWA010000063.1:0-6794 GCA_036389855.1 Pseudonocardiaceae bacterium | reverse complement strand
GGTTCGGGAGCTGGACCGAGGTGGCCGCCGACCTCACCGCGGACTCATCGCGATTGCGCCAGGGCTGCCCAGCATGGGCGTCGGGCCGCTTGGTGACCTGCGTAACACGCCGCCACGATCCGGGACGTCCTGGATGAGCTCAGCGCCCCGGTAGTGTTCTGTGGCCACTCCGTGGTGCATCGACCCAGTGGGCACTTTCCCCATCTTAAGCGTCCCGGTCTCGTCAGCGAGTTACTAGCGGCCCGGATCAGGCAGGTGAACGGCTCAGCGCTCGGGCCGAGCAGCGACGTGTCAGCCGTGGCTGCCGTTACTACCCTGAGCACTGCTGCCGGAGTCGCCGCTGGCTTGGCTGTAGCTGGAGTCGGATCCGCCCCAGCCGAACATCCCCAAGAAGTTCATCTTGGAAGTGCCGTGGCCGTTGTCGCCCGGAGGACCCCCGAAGGGGCCGTTGATGGCTCCGTGCAACGTTGACAGGACGGTACGGGCCGGCAGCAGCTCCACGTGTTGCTCGCCGAGCTCGGCAAAACTGATCGCGTCAGACATGAGAATCCCCCTAGGAAAGGCGGTCCCCGGTCGCCCGGGCACTGCGGTCACCTCCCCGGCGGCAGAGCCGGTTCGGCATTACATACCGTGCCTACGCGCGAACCGCGTTGCAATCAGTAGTTCCACGTAACTCATAGCGACCCACTACTGAGCCGCTGCTCCGACTACGTAGACAAGCCCGCTAGCACAGCGATAAGCGTCCATGTGGCTGTGCGGACGCTAGTCAGCCGGTGTAGGCGCGGCCGGTGTAGGGCTGCCCGATCAGCGTGGGGAGGCGGGTCCAGCCTGCGCGCCGGTGCTGATCGACGCGCAGGTCAACCAGGCCGACGGGGTGGGTGTAGACCACCTTCTCGACATGGCCCCAGCCCAGGGTGGGCACGCCCGGTGGCATGAGCTGTGACGGCAGTTCGACGAACGTCGCGGTCCGGTCGACCTGCACCAGCGTGCCCCCGTTGTCCGCGAAGATCGCGTTGTGAATGGTCGCGTCTTCCAGTCCGTCAGCGATCCGCAGCCGCATCCGGGGCGCCTGCACCAGGCCGTGCCGCACGGCGATCTGATCCTGGCAGGGCCACAGCCCGGCGGATACCTGGTCGGCGAACACCGGCCGCCCGGCGATGACGCTGGTGACTGGGCGTGGCACAGTCAGCCGAGGTTGGGCGACGGCAAGCCAGCTATCCGGACCGGCGACGCGGTCCTGCACTGATACCCGAACCGCGCTGGGCGCGT
Source organism: Pseudonocardiaceae bacterium (assembly GCA_036389855.1). Taxonomy (GTDB): domain Bacteria; phylum Actinomycetota; class Actinomycetes; order Mycobacteriales; family Pseudonocardiaceae. The sequence goes on along the minus strand of DASVWA010000063.1, from coordinate 5,525 downwards.
CCAGGCCGGCGTCGGCCAGCGCAACGGTGACCTCGGTCCAGCCGGTCTTGTCCCCGGTCTTGTCCCCGACCGAGTCGATCGGCACCGTGCGCACTCGATCAGGGGATGCTGGGTTTCCGGCCCCTACCTGGACGGCGAGCCGCTGGTCGTTGGTGAGCGCACCCAGCACCGGCACCACCACCCGCCCGTCGCGCACCGGGTCGAGCAGCGGATACCAGGGAGTCTGGACGGTTCCGGTACCGGTGCCGCCGGGTAGGTCGCCGTGCCACAGCGCTCCCAGTGGGGTCATCGGTACCGGCTCGGGCAGTGCTGCTTCACGCATGTCCCCGGTGAGGGTGGCGGCCCCGGTCGCTGGCCCGAGGCCGGGCTTGACGTCGGTGAACACCGTGACGGATGTCGCGAGCCCGCAGGGTTGGCCGGTGAGCGCGCGCAGGTTCATCAGCGCCACCGAGGTGGCGGGGTACTGGCGCAGCGGCGCGACGGTGAACACACCGAGCATCAGCACCACTCCCAGAACGGTCGCGGTGACCAGCACCGCCCGATCCGGGCCCGGCCAGCGCTTCGACGAGCGCCTCATCCAATAGCCCAGTCCTGCAACTGCCAGCCACAGCAGTGGGTTACGCAACGACAGCGGACCCAGCGACGGAGCGAGCAGGCTCTGCACATACGGGGTCGCGATGAGGGTGTGGTCGCCGAAGGGCTGGCCCCAGTCCGTCAAGGGCCGCCACAGGTTGGGGCCGGCGAATCCGACGGCCGCGGCAGTCACCAGCCCCGCGGTACCGATGGCGACCGCCGCGGCGCCGACCCGTCGCGGTAGCGGCGAACGGACCAACGCAGCGGCGACCAGCACAGTGGCGGGTGCCGCGATGGCTCCGAAGTGGTTCACCCACTTTGTGGGCGTCAGCGCGATCGCCACCAAGCCGAACGCGGTGATCGCCGCCATCTCGCCGAGCAGCAGGCCGCTGCGGTCCCCGGTGCGACCGCGCCGCCCGGCTCCGATGGCACCGGTTCTCATCGCGACGGCGAGCAGCACGGCGAGGGTGAGCAGCACCGGTAGCCGCTTGCCCCAGGCGCCCCTCTCGTCGGGTACGAGCAGGTTCGCGTAGTGCAGGTACTCGTCGTACCAGGCGTTCTGGCGGTAGTACCAGCGGTGCACCGCGATGGATTCCAGCACGTCGCCGAGGGTGGCGTCGGCGAATCCGATCGGGACCACGATCGAGGCGGCCGCCCCGGCCAGCAGCACCGTTGCTACCCGGCCGGCCAGGTTCGAGGCTCGCCACCACTGCCACAACCACGGCAGGCACAACACCAGCGGAGCGACCGCGACCAGGCCGGTGGGGGAGGCCGTGACGGTGAACGCGGCGATGGCGGTGGCTGCCGCGAGTACCCCGACCGAGCGGCGCCGGCGGGCCAACTCCGCCAACACCAGCACCAGCGACGTGCCCAGCACGATCAACGGCTCGGGGCGCAGCGTGATCCCGTAGGGCAACCACCACAGCAGGTGCGCGACCGCCACCGCCCACGGCACCAGCGGTCGCTGCCCCGCCCGGTGCAGCACCGTCGCAACCAGGACCCGCAGCAGCGCGTAGCTGACCAGGCCGTAGCCCAGCGGCAGCAGCCGCATCCAGGCCAGACTCCAATTGCCTCCGAGGGCGCCCCAGGCCTGCAAGGCGTACTGGCTGGCGGAGAACGGGTTCTCGGTGACGTTGAACTGGTAGATGACGTTGCCGATGTAACCCGATTCCATCGCGTTGCGGGCCATCAGCAGGTACCACGAGTCGTCGATGTTGACCGGGGCCAGCACCACCCAGATCAGCGAAATCCCGACCACGACCGCATCGGCCCACGACGGGCGCGGGCGGACCAGGCCGGACCCATCGCCCCGCCACCACCGCCAGGCCAGCACGAGCAGCACCGCCAGTGCGAGACCATGCGCAACCAACAACGCCGTCTTGAGCAGTGTGGGTTGCGACTGGTACCGCGCGTCGGTGTGCAGCGCCACCGACAGCCCACTTGTGTGCTCTACCGCATCGGTCTGTAGCTGCGCGACCTGAGGAGCCAGCAGGTCTGCCCGGGTGTCGATGTCAGCGCCGTCACGCGACACCCGTATCCCGCCGGCATCGGCGAGGACCCGGTAGGAGCAGTTCCCGGCCGGTAGTGCTTCGCGAGTGAGCTCCGCACCGGACGCGGTCACTGTCACGATGCCCTGGGATGCGGCCACCACCAGGCCTTCCCCCGGAGCGGTGCCCACGTCGGCGGGCAGCGTGCGCAGCGCCTCGCCGCCACCTGGCCGAGCGTTCAACGTCTGCAGCGTCGCGCACGCAACGGTGGCGGTGAGCTGCAGCGGCCGGTACGGCGACAGCGGAAGTACGGTGGAGGTTGGCTGCTGCCCGGTGCGGGGCCAGCTCACCACCGGATCGTCAGCGATAACCGGAGCGAGCACCGCGAAGGTCCCCAGCACGCCGGTAAGCAGCGCCAACGCCGCAATCGTCCACCCCATCCGGCGACAGCCGGTGTCGGTGGTAATACCGTTTGGCACCGCGGCAGGCTATGGGGCCGGGTGTGCATGTCTGGCGCTGGGTGGTGTGGTGAGCCGAGGTGGCTCAGCGGCGCAGGGGATTGGTCAGGGGTCGGCGGCCCGGATCGATCATTGCAGGTGGCCGAACTCAACGCGTCCGCCGTGGATGGTGATGTCCCAGCCCTGATGATGAACCTGCTGGTGGTGCATCGGGCATAACAAGCAACAATTGTGTACTGCGGTTTCACCGCCGTCGATCCAGTGCCGCGCGTGGTGCGCATCCCAGAGCCCGGGCGGTCGGTCGCAGGCTGGGAAGCTGCACCCGCCATCTCGGGCGACCAGGGCACGACGGATGCCCAGCGGAACGATGCGCATGGACCGGCCAACGTCCAAAGGCTCGGAGTCGCTGCCCATCACCACCGGAATGAGTTTGACATCGCAGGCTAGGCGACGCGCATCGGCGGCGCTGATCAACTGCCCGTAGTCCAATGTGGCGGTACCCAGCCCGGTACGCACCGCGTTCCAATCGATGGTCACCGTCAAGTGCGGGGGTTCTCCACCCGTGGTGGGGAACCCGTCGGCGGCACGGGCCCGTTCACACAGCTCGATCAGAGCATCGGCGTGCCGTTCCGGCACGGTCCGGCTGTCGAGTATTCCGTCGTCGGTGGGGCACCGGGCGGCGAGTTGCTCGATTAACGACCGGACTATGGCGCCGTGCTCGACATCCAGCCAGCCCTCCAGCCCCAGGCCGCCGTCCCGCCGGTCGCGCAGCCACAATTCTCCCCGGACCGGCATCGCGGTGGTGGAATCGTCACCGGGCTCGGGTCCGTCGGGGTCCAAGGTGGCGATCAGGCGGTGGGCGATCAAGCGGAGCCGGCGGGGGTCGAAGTCGCGGGCGTACCCGACCAGGTCTGCCTCGACCCGCTCACGGGCGGGTTCGGGCACCGACGCGGGCAGGGCGGTCATAGTGTCGGTGATCACTCGCAGTTGCCCGGCGCCGATCTCACCAGCCGCCAATGCCGCCGCCGTGACGGGCAGCTGCGGAGCCAGCACCTGGCCGGTCATCGCCCGGCGGGGCCCCACCATGGCCGCCTGTTCGGTCCGGGTGCGCGCATCGGCGGCGGACAATCGCAGCGTCGCGGCCAGCAGCCGCGGCGTGGAGCCGAACCCCTGCCGGGCGGCGATTCCCCGCGCGTCGGCTTCGGCGACTACTTCCAGCATCGCCGACTGCGCCCGGCGGGAGATTTCCTCGATCTCCCGCAACGTGTCAACGATCCCGAGGTCATCCACACCGCCCAACCCACCGCGCAGGTCATCGAGACAGCTCGACACCACGTGCACGGGCTCGCAGACGGCTACGGTCACCATCCGAGTTTCGCATTCAGCTCCGACAAAAATCGGCACACCTCAAAGCCGCATCGTGAGCAAATTCGTGGTCGCCGCGCTGCGCTGGATATGCGACCGTGAATTATGCGCCCCCGGATCAAGACGATGTCGTCCATGGGGGTCGCGCTGATCGCCGTGGCGATGATGGGCGCACCTACCGCCACCGCAACCACCGCAGCGCAAGAGATTTTCCTCGTGCTGGGTGTGCAGGCACGCGGCATCGATCGGTTTGTCACGCTACGTTGTGACCCACCCAGCGGGACCCATCCGCATTCCGAGTCCGCTTGCCGGGTGCTTGGCGAGGCTGGCGGCGACTTCGCCAAGATCCCTGGGCAACCCGGCACGCTGTGCCCGGATATCTACGACCCGGTGACCGCCATCGCCTCCGGCGACTACCAGGGCGCGCGGGTGATTTTCCGGCAGACCTACCCCAACCGCTGCGACCTGGCCCGCCACACCGCCCCCCTCATTGAGCTGTGACCGCTTGCCGGCTCGGGATAGGTCATGCCTTCGCTGGCCAGCTGCGGACCCAGCCAGGTCGCTCACCCGCTGCGGTCGTGCACCGGCGGAGGGACGAGCGTCTCCTTCAACGATCGCCGTCAGTGCGATTCGGACGTACAGCTCAACGAGCAGCACTAACGCCGCTGATCCAAGGCCACGTCGATCGAAGCTAATGGCGCTCGTGGCGCACCTCAAGCCGCATCGTGTGCCACGTCGGCGGCGATGGACAGGGCCGCCTGGGTCTGGCCCAGCAGCGGGCTGGCCGCCAGCATGCCGAACTCGCCGCGATAGTTGTCCTGCCACTGGACACGCACGCATCCCACGATGGCGCCTTCGTGCCGCGCCACCGCAAGTTCGCTCGCCCTGATCAGACCGGCGAGCTCGGCACTCGTCGTCCTCACGACGCCGTCGAGCCACAAGCCCTCCTCGGCTACGCGTAGGCGTCGTTGACCAGTGCGGTGAGCCCGCCGACGAGCGTCACATCGTCGCTCGCCGACGCAGGGACGAGCCCGACCTCAACCTCCGTCGACCGCAAACCTTCCATCTGACCTCCGGGCCCGATTCATCACCACGCGAATCCGCATGAGCCAGCGTGGCAGCGCGGCCACGACCGGACATCCATCGCGTGGCGAGACCCAATGCGTACGGTACGAATGCTCGATTCCGAGAGGGCCTATTCAGACGGATTCGACCAGTCTCGCTGCCGGGCCTCGTCGAGGAGGGTTTGGACGATCTGGTGTTCGGGGACGGTTTTGATGACTTTGCCGCGGACGAAGATCTGGCCTTTGCCGTTGCCGGCCGAGACGCCGAGGTCGGCCTCGCGTGCTTCGCCGGGGCCGTTGACCACGCAGCCCATGACGGCGATGCGAAGCGGCACAGGGAAGCCGTCGAAGGCGGTGGTGACCTGCTCGGCGAGGGTGTAGACGTCGACTTGGGCGCGCCCACAGGAGGGGCAGGACACGACCTCAAGACGCCGGGGTCGCAGGCCCAGCGATTCCAGGATCTGGCTGCCGACCTTGACTTCTTCGACGGGTGGAGCGGACAGCGAGACCCGGATGGTGTCGCCGATCCCTTCGGCGAGTAGGACGCCGAAGGCGACGGCGGATTTGATGGTGCCCTG
>DASVWA010000062.1:0-11196 GCA_036389855.1 Pseudonocardiaceae bacterium | reverse complement strand
CCGAGTACTACCGTCACGGCGGAATCTTGCAGTACGTCTTGCGTGCCATGGCGCGCAAGACGTCGTGAGTGGCAATCAGTGCTATAGCACTGATTGCCACTCACGACCGGCCTAGCGGCTGGCGACCTCCATGCGCACGAGAGCGGCGCCATCGGCGAGGGCACGGAGCTTGCTCGCCGCCAGCATCCGCGGCAGGTTGATCAGGCCGCAGTCGGTGGACAGGCCAAGCCGCTCGGCCGGCACATACTCCAGCACCTGCCGGATCCGATCCGCAACCTCTTCTGCAGTCTCGGTGACGGTGGACTTGACATCGATGACTCCGGCCGTGAAGTCCTTCGACCAGTTGTGGTCCAGCAGCGGTTTGAGGTCGTCCGCACCGGTCCGTCCCACCTCGTAGTTGAGCACATCGATGTTTGCATCAAGAACCTGCGGGAAGATGCCCTGCGCTCGGGCGGGCGCGGGAGCCGTTGCCGGCCGGCGGTCCAGGACCCAGGCGCCGAACTCGCGCTCCTCCTCGTCGGGGAAGTAGCCGGGCGTCCCTGAGTAGTTACCCCAGCAGGTGTGCACCCAGAACTGGCAGCCAGCACCCTCGACCGCGGCGTTGAGTACCTCGATCTCCCAGTCGCCCATACCGTAGGGCCAGACGAACTCGTCGAGCTGGATGATGTCACACCCGTTGTCGGCGAGCTCCTTGAAATCTTCGTTGAACGCCTTGGCGATCGCCATCGCCAGTTCCTTGGTCTCCGAGTAGTACTGGTTGTTCGTCGCCGCCGCGAGCACCTGGATGCCGGTGTACGAGATCTTGATCGGCTTTTTGGTGGCCTTTCGGGTCGCGCGCAGCGTGGCCAGGTGGAACGGATGCTCGCGCGTCACCTCGCCCACGCAGGTGGGCGCGAACAAGGTGGAGTAGATCGGTAGGCCGATCGGCGGCCCGGAAAGCTTGTAACCGGTCATTCGCTCCACGTAGTGGTAAAGGATCTGGCCGTATGGCGAATCGCCCCCGTTGACCCGGCCGTCGCAGATGATATCCAGACCCGCGGCTTCCTGGTCGCGGACAATCGCCCCAATAGCGTCTTCGTGCGCCTCCCGGCTGATCGCGTCGTGGATGAACTCGCCCTTGGGATAGACGGCAAAGGCGTGGCCGTCGTACCAGCGCGGGTTGGGATAATTGCCCACCATGGTGGTGGGTAGGAGCACGTCCTGTGATCCGATGCGCACGCCTGTCTCCTCCGGTTGAGGGGCGGCGTCGCGGGCGCGAACCGCCCATCCCATGATGTGACGGCGACCACAGTAGGGATCACCGCCGGGCAATGCTCCGTGATCCCGGGCCAAACCTCGAGGCGTGGGCTCGTCCTGGCAGGACCGATTCAGCCCTGGACCGATTCAGCGCCGTATCTCCTCGACGGTGATGCGCCAGTCCACCGTCACGGCGCCGCTCGGGGTGGCCAGCAGCGGGTTCAGGTCAAGCTCGACGATCTCGGACCGGGTGGCGAGCAGGTCGCCGACCGCGGAGACCGCGCCGGCGAGTGCGTGCAGGTCAACCGGGTCGCGGCCACGGGCTCCGGTGAGGACGGCGTAGCCTCGCAGGCTCGCGAGTAACCGGTGTGCGTCGCCTGTCGACAGCGGGGCGAGACCAAGTGCCACATCGTCCATCACCTCGACCAAGATCCCGCCAAGGCCGATCATGACGACCGGCCCGAACTGGGGGTCACGCAGGCCGCCGACGGCCACCTCAACCCCGTCGAGCTGCGGTTGAACCTGTACCCGGGCTCCGTCGGCGAGCCCGAACAGCCTGCGCGCCACCGTCTGGACCGTGTCAGGGTCGCTAAGACCCAGCCGGACTCCGCCGACGTCACTGCGGTGCGCCAGGTCTGGGTGCAGCACTTTGCACACCACCGGATAGCCGAGCCGCTCCGCCGCGTTGACCACCTCGGACACGTCACTACAGCTGATCGACTCAACCAGCCCAATCCCCGCCCCACGCAACATCCGGGCACCCAGATCGGATTCGAGGATCTGAGTACCGCCAAAAGGTTCCGAACGGTGGCCGGGACCGCCCCGGGCACTGCCAAAAGGTTCCGAATGGCGGCCGCGGGGGGCTCGCGGGTTGAGGTAGTGGACTGCGTGGCCCACGGCACGGGCGGTGCGCTCTGGCCACTCGAAGCAGGGCACCCCGGCCTCCTGCAGCAGCTCGGCATTGGCTCGCGCGCTACGTGGCGCCACCCAGCACACGTAGACCGGCACGGCTACCCCAGCGCAGCGAAGTCGGGCCACCGCGTCACGCACGGCCACCGCGACGGCCTGATCGGTGGCGGCTCGCTGCAGCAGGACGGGGATGACCACGTCCACCTCACCGGAGCGGGCCAGCCGGTCCACCAGGCACGGGTACAGCTCGGCGAAGCGCCGCCACACCGGGGTGATGTCGATCGGGTTGGCCGGGCTGGCCAGCGGTGGTAACAGGGGCCTCAGCTCGTCCTGCAGGGTGGTGGACAGCTCGGGCACGGTCAGGCCTTCGTCGGCGAGCAGGTCAGCGAGCTCCACCCCGGTGCCACCGGAGTTTGTGATGATGGCGATCCGGTTACCGGCAGGCGGCGGCTGGGAATCCAGCGCGCGGGCGGCGTCAAGCATCTCCAGTCCTGAGCCGGCGATCAGCACGCCCGCCTGCTCGAATGCGGCTCGCCAGATCCGCTCGCTACCGGCCAACGCCGCGGTATGCGACTGCGCAGCCCGGGCTCCTGCTGGTGAACGCCCGGTCCTGGCCGCGATCACCGGTTTGCCGGCCACCCGGGCCGCCTCGGCGGCGGCACAGAACTCGCGCCCGTCAGGCAGCGACTCCACGAAAAAGCACAATGTGCGGCTGGCCGGATCGGCGGTCAGATAGCGCAGCAGCTCAGCATCGCTGATGTCTGCCTTGTTGCCCATCGCGTACACCTTGGCGAAGCGGGTGCGCTCGTCGACTGCGAGAGTATGGATCGCCATTCCATAGGACCCGGATTGGGTGGCCAGCGTGATCCCGCCCCCTCCCGCAGGCAGGCCGGGGGCCATCGACGCGTTGAGTGGGAGGTCGCAGTTCTGCACGCCGAAACAATTGGGTCCGACGATCCGCACCCCACCGGTGCCTGCGGCCGCCATCACCTCAGCCTGCAAAGCGGCGCCATCGGGCCCCGTCTCAGCGAAACCGCCACTGATCACCAGTGCCGCGGGCACGCCCTTCACCGCAGCGTCCCGGACCACCTCGGGCACCGCGGCGGCACGCACCACGACGACGGCGAGGTCGATCTCGCCGTCAACGGACGCCATGGTCGGGTAGGCCTTAACGCCCCCAACGCTGGGCGAAGACGGCGTCACTGGCACGACCTCACCCGGAAAGCCCGCAAGGTTGCGCCAGAACAGCTCGCCCATCGTGCCCGGTTTCTCCGATGCCCCGACGAGCGCGATCCGGCGTGGTGTGAACACCGCCTCCAGGCCGGTCAGCATGCGCATCCAGCGTGATCGCTGTGGCTGAATGTGCGACGCAGCTCGCCTGGCGCAAACTCCGAGCGCCGCACACCCAGTGGGTCGATCCCCCGCAACACGGCCAGTTCCGCCGAACTCGGCGGGCGCACCGGACCCAGATCGGGGGCCACCTGCAGCTCGAAACCGGTTGCAGCGCGGACGTCGTCCAAGCCGACGTCGGGGAACAGCTGGCGCAGCCTGGCGCGTCCTTGGGTGTCGTAGTCGAAGATCCCCAGCTCGGTGACCAACCATTGCGGTCCACCGCCGGAATAGCCCAGTTCGGCGCGGCTGCCCGCGGGCGTGCGGTGGCCCATGTCGGTAATGAAGTCGCAGCGCGGCACCAACGCCCGCCCGGAGCGATGTCGAGTCGTCCACAGCGTGAGGTGCCCGATGGTGGCCGCCAGGTTGCATCCACCGCCGCCTCCGCCGAGCTTCACCTTCGGCGATGCCGCCGGGTAGTCCTGGGTGCCGATCGCGGTGACGTTGGTGTTGCCGTAGGCGTCGATCTGGCCGCCGGACAGGAACATCCGGTCGACGTCGCCCCGCACAGCGGCGTCGAAGAATTCCTCGAACCGCATCCGGTAGGCCGCGCCGCGTTGCAGGCTGGCTTCGTTGCCGGTGGGTGGGATGAACGGCGGGTCGGGATCGCAGGCGTAGGTCGCTCCCTCCACCAACATCATCCCCCGCGCGTGGGTGCGCTTGGCAACGTGCATGGCGACCTGCGCGCAGGGGCTGCCGAAGCCATGGAAGGTGACCTCCTGGTCCCGGATGGTCCGGGCCAGCGCGACCACGAACCACTCATCGAGCGACCACGTCATACGAACAGTCCCTTCCACGCCTCGATGGACTGTGACCAGCGACCCAGCGCGGCGAGCTGCTGCTCGCCGACGACCTTGCGGTAGGCCTCTTCATTCGGCGCGCCGGTGACGAACCGGTCGAGGTAGCCGGCCAGCGCGTCACTCCCAGCGGAGGCGGCGCGGACGTAGCCGGCCAGATGCGGCCGGTCGTAGGCATAGGCCGGGTAGCAGGACGACGGGTGGGCGCCGAAGGGCACCTCGCTCACTGCCGCGACGAGATGGGCCGGGATGGTGATCCCGGTTGCAATGACCTCGTCGGTGCCGACGATCCGTTCCGCGGTGGCCACCACCGTCCCGGAAGCGGCAGCGAAGCGCTCGTCCAGTACATAGGGCTGCTCCAGATGGAGGTTGCCGCGGCGGTCGGCCAGCGGGGCGTGCAACAGGACGACATCCGGTCGCAGCGGAGGTACAGCGACCAGTAGCTCTCCGGTGAAGGGGCAGCGCACCTGGCCATACTCCGGATGCAGCCGCCCGATGTCAGAACCCTTGATGCCCCGCACCGGCAGGAAGGGCAGCCCGAACTCGGCCGCGCGCAGCTGCATGAGGATCGTGTCGCAGCAGCTCTCCCGGACCTCGATCGTCCCGTTCTCGGCGGCCCGCCGGAACGCCGGCGCTAGGCCGAGATCCTGCTCGAAACCGACGTAGCTCTCCTCGCAGATCCCCACCGCGCCGGCTGCGACGAGCAGGTCCACGTCGATGCCATGCGCCGAGCCGACCAGGTGCAGCCCGCGGCGATGCTGCCGGATCAGCTCCCGGACCAACGCCATCGGCAGCCGCGCGGACAGGCCCCCACCTAGCGCCACCATGGCGCCGTCGTTGACCAGCGCGGCGGCCCGGTCCAACGGGACGCGCTTGTCGGGGTCGAGGTGGAAGCCCACAGCATGCCCCTCACTGCGCCGTCATGCCGCCGTCGGCGGCCAGAATCGACCCGGTCAGGAATGAGGCACCGGCGCTGGCCAGGAACAGCGCCGCCGAGGCGATCTCCTCAGGAGTGCCCAGCCGGCCGATCGGGTACTTGGCCACCGTCCTGGCCAGCCCCACCTCCATGTCTCCATCCCCCCGCGCCCGCAGCACCGGCTCCATCAGCGGGGTGAACACCGTGCCCGGGCAGATCGCGTTTACCCGGATCCCCCTCGGTGCGAGGTCGATCGCCATCGAACGGGTCAGTGCGACTACCGCACCTTTGGCAGCGCAGTAGGCAGCGAAGTTCGGCACTCCTACCAGCGCAGCGACCGATGCCTGGTTGACGATCGCGCCGGACCCGCTCGCTGCCAGGTGGGCGACGGCCGCGCGCGAACACAGAAACGTGCCCTTGACGTTCACGGCGAAGCAGCGGTCCCAGTCCTCCTCGGTGGCATCGGTGACCGAACCGCTGCTGTTCACCCCAGCGTTGTTGTAGAGCACGTCGAGGCTTCCGAACGTCTCAACCGTGCGCCTCACCGCGACGCGCACCTCGGTATCGACAGTGACATTGGCGGCACAGGCGATTGCTCGGCCACCGTCAGCAACGATCTTGTCCGCTGTTTCCTCGGCGGCACTGGCTGCCATGTCAACCACGGCGACCGCGCAACCCTCGACGGCGAAGCGTTGCGCCGCAGCCCGACCGATCCCCGAGCCGGCCCCGGTGATCAGCGCGACCCTTCCCTCCAGCTGTCCGGTCATGGTTTCTCCTGATTCCTCGTCACAACGCAGTCCAGCCGCCGTCGATCACGAACGCGGCGCCGGTGAGGTAGCTCAGCCGGGGCGAGGCCAGCACCGAGATCGCATCGGCGATCTCCTCGGGCTCAGCGACCCGCCCGATCGGGATCTTGGATTCGACGGCGGCCCGCAGTTCGGGAATGTCCAGGCGCCACTGCGTCATCGGGGTCTGCACCATGCCGGGACACACCGCGTTGGAGCGGATGCCGGCCGTGGCGTAGTCCACCGCGACCGACTTGGCGAACTGCAGGGCGGCGCCCTTGGACGCGGTGTAGGCACAGCGACCGGGGAAGGCCACCATCCCGGCGACCGATGCCACCGTGATCACGTGCCCGCCCGCCTGGCGCACCATCACGGGTAACACGGTGCGGGTGCACAGGAACGGACCGCGGACGTTGACTGCGAATACCCGATCCCACTCCTCGATCGGTGTCTCGTGGCACCTCGTGGCGTCCGCAGACCCGCTGACCCCGGCGTTGTTGACCAGCACGTCGATCCGGCCGAACTCACCGAGGACCTCGTGCACCGCGCGTTCGACGTCGGTCGCGTCTGACACGTCTGCCTTGATGGTGAGCACTGACGGAGCGAGGTCCAGCTCTGGTGAGTAGTCGACCACCGCGAGCCGAAAACCGTCATCCGCCAACCGGTCGGCTGTGGCCCGGCCAATTCCCGAGGCGCCCCCCGTTACCACTGCCACCCGCTGCTGGCCTGGCATCGCTCACACCGCCACCGCAGCAATGCTGGTGGCCGCCGCCTGCGCGGCGAGCAGCAGCGGCTCGTACACCGGCGCGTACGGCGGGGCGTAGGACAGGTCCAACGCCAGCAGGTCGTCGAGGTCGAAGCCGGCCTGCAACCCGGCGGCCACGACGTCGATCCGTTTTGCAACGTCACCGGCCGAGACCATCTGCGCGCCGAGCAACCGGCCGCCGGCTTCGTGCACCAATCGGATGGTCACCGGCTCCGCGCCCGGGTAGTACTTGGCCCGGGAGTGCCCGACGATGTCGATTGCGGCGGCACCAGGGCCGAACTCTGCTTGAGCCTCCACCAATGTGAGGCCGGTGCGGGCCACCCCGAGGTCGAAGACCTTGGCGACCGCGGTTCCCACCACACCGCGAAATCGGGCTTGGCCGCCAGCTGCCACCGTGCCTGCTACCCGGCCGGTCTTGTTCCCAGCCGGTCCCAGCGGCACAAAGGCCGGTCGGCCGAGCACCAGATGCTGCGGTGCGATGCAGTCACCGGCGGCGTACACCCGTTCCAAGCTGGTGCGCATCTCCTCATCCACGAGCAGGGCACCGCCAGACCCGGTCCGCGCACCGGCTCGAGCCGCCACGCCCGCCACGGGCCGGACGCCGATCGCCAGCACCACCACGTCCTCCGGCAGCGCCTCGCCGTCGACCAGGGCAATCAACCCGTGTTCGTCGCGGGTCACCCCCTCGAATCGTGCGCCGAGCCGCAGGTCGACTCCATGGCGCCGTACCTCGTCAGCGACCAGGTCGGCGACCGGTTCATCGAGAGTCGGCATCACCCGGGGCAGCGCCTCGGCGACCGTGACCGTCACGCACCGGGCCCGCAGCGCCTCGGCCATCTCGAGACCGACGTAGCCGGCGCCGACCACCAGCGCCCGGGCGATCCGGCCGGCGTCCAGGAGGCTACGCAGCCTGATGGCATCCTCGAGGGTACGGACGGTGATCACGCGGTCGTCGTCAAGCCCAGGCAATGGCGGCAGCACGGGTGCTGCCCCGGCCGCCACCACGAGACGGTCGTACTGCAGCCGTCCGTCCCCGCCGGCGTCGCGGTAGCACACCACCTGGCGCCGTGGATCCAGCGCCAGCGCCCGGGTGTGCAGTCGCAGGTCGATCCGCCGTCGTTCGCGAAAATAGGTCGGCGGGTAGGACAGCAGCTCATCGGCTCGCCCGACCAGCCCGGCGAGGTAGTACGGGATACCGCACAGCCCGTAAGCGGCGTGTCCGGTGGCTTCCAGGACGACGATCTCGCACGCCGGGTCGATCCGGCGAGCCGCCGACGCCGCGGACATCCCGGCCGCACCGCCGCCGATGACGACCAGCCGCTGGGCCACGGATAGCCTCCTCACGCTCGCCAGCCGACGTTAGGCACGTGCCGCGGCACTTCCCACGTTCGGGCGGGACAAAGGAAGTCGCGGTGTTGGTGCTCGCGGGACACAGACCGGCCGTCGCCTGGGTCATACTGTCGCTGGGTGTGGAACTCCCCGGATTTCCTCGATCTCTCGGACCGGGCCGGTAAACCTCGTGATCGCGGCCTGACCCACGTACTGGACAAGGGCGCCACCATCCCGGCCTTGGACGCGTGGCTGGTCCAGACCGGTCACCACGTCGACATCGTCAAGATCGGCTGGGGCATTGCCTACATCGACCCGGTCGTCAAGGAGCGGGTCGCGGTGTGCCACGCGGCCGGGGTGATGGTGTCGCTGGGCGGCACGCTGCTGGAGGTAGCCGTCGCTCAGGACCGGCTCACCGAGTTGCGGCGCTGGGCCGCCGACATCGGAGTGGACGCCCTCGAAGTGTCCAATGGCCTGGGCGTGATGAGCTCCCAGCGCAAGGCGGCGCTGATCCATGAGCTGTCTGGCGAGTTCGTCGTGCTGGCCGAGACCGGGCTCAAGAGCGGGACGATCCCCGTGGTGGCCGACGCGTGGCTCGCCGAGATGGAGGCAGACCTCGCCGCCGGGGCCCGATGGATCATCGCCGAAGGCAGGGAAAGCGGAACGGTCGGCTTGTATGAGGCCGACGGGAGTGTGCGGGCCACGCTGGTCGAGGCGATCGTCGCCCGCCTGCCCATCGAACGGATCATCTTCGAGGCGCCGCGGACCGCTCAGCAGTCCTGGATGGTCCGCCATCTCGGTGCCAACGTCAGCCTGGGCAACATCGCGCTCGAGGAGGTAATGCCGCTGGAGACGCTGCGGCTCGGTCTGCGGGCCGACACCGCGCGGTTGCCGGACCGCGACCTGAAAGCACCGTCGTGATCCCTGATCCAGCACCGAACACCATCACCCGTCCTTACCGTGGACTGTCGGTGCAGGAGGTCGGTGTCGCACTCACCGAGCAGGCCCTGATGGCCTTTCTGCTGGGACGGGAGGTCTACCGGCGCAGCGAATACCTCGTGCTGCGCAACGGGAGGCAGACCGCCCTGGTGGCGGTCCGGAAGCAGTCGGAAGTACCGCTATTCTCGCCGGTGGTCCAGGCCCGTGTGCTGGCCGGCCCCGAACAGGTGGTGTCCATCGAGGCGCCGGACGTCGACGTCGGAAACGCCACGGCCCTGGCCCAGGTGGCGCTCGCCCATGCCCGGCCGGGCGCGTTGGCCTACGTGGTCACCGGGCGCTACGAGCACGTCAACTTCATCTGGCGACCTGCGCCGGTCCGGGTACGGGTGACCGAGGTGGTGCCGCCCATCCCACCCAAGCTTCTCGCGATGGCCGAGCAGGTAGTCGCCTTCGACGAGGATCTACCTCCGATCGAGCTGGTGCTCGAAGCGGTGGACATCCCTGAGCTGGCCGCGGCCCACCCCGCCGCCAGCTACCTGTTGCCCTGCCGCGGCGCCGGCACCGAACTCGGCGCACCGGTGTCCTACCTGGACACTCGACCGGCCGATCGGGCCAACTGGTTGATGATCGGCTGCGAGCGATCGTTGCAGTTTCACCGCCACTTCTACGGCGACGAGCCTCCCCGGGTCGACCTCTGCCCGCGCCGCCGGTCGGCCTCACTGGATGACCTGACCTTGGCGAAATGCTGCCTGCTGGAGCGGGGAGTCGAGTACGAGAACGCCAGAGCTGTCGTGCCGTGGGGGTCCAACCTCGACGAGATCCGGGCGGCCCTGCGCTGGTTGACGGGAGTGGGGCCACCGGCCGAGGTGGACGCCGGCAAGCCGGTCGGCGTCACGACCGGGTGACGGATGAGGCGGTGTGGATGGGAGCTCACCTCGTCGACTCCTGCATCTACGGCCACCTGTGGGCCACCCCCGAGCTGCACCAGCTCTTCGACGACCACGGTCGCGTCCAGTCGTGGCTGGAGATCCTGGCCGCCCTCGCCGAGGCGCAAGCCGAGGTCGGTCTGGTACCTGCCGACGCGGCGCGCGCGATCCGGGACTGCGCGGACGTCACGCTGCTCGACCTCGACGAGGTCGGCGCCGCCACCAGATCGACTGGCCACTCCGCCCTCGGTCTGATCCGCCGCCTGAGTGACGTGCTGCCGCCGCACGCCCGGGAGTGGATCTACTACGGCGCCACGGTGCAGGATCTTTCCGACACCTGGACCGCAGTGGTGGCCCGGCGCGTCGGCGACGTGCTCGAACGGGATCTGCGCCGTGTCGAGGCCGCCACACTGGGGCTGGCTCGCGAGCACCGCGACGTGATCATGTGCGGGCGCACCCATGGACAGCCCGGACTACCGATCACGTTCGGGTTCAAGGCGGCCGTCTGGGCCTCCGAGCTTCGCCGCCACCGGGCCCGGCTGGCAGAGGGACGGCGCCGATGGGAGGTGGTCCAGCTCGGTGGGGCACTGGGCACGATGGAGTTCTGGGGCACAGCGGCGCTGCCGCTGCTCGAAGCGTTCGCCCGCCGGGTCGGCCTGGGAGTCCCGGACATCGCTTGGCTCACCGCACGGGATCGGATCGCTGAGTTCGCCGGGCTACTGGCGCTGGTGAGCGGGACCCTGGGCAAGATCGGCAATGAGATCTACCAGCTGCAGCGGCCCGAGATCGGTGAAGTGTCCGAGCCATTCACCCGTGGACAGGTCGGCAGCATCACCATGCCGCACAAGCGCAACCCGGAGCTGGCCGAGCACCTGGGCACGCTGGCCAGGGTGGTGCGATCCGACGCAGGCGTCACGGTCGAGGGTTTGGTGGGTGACCACGAGCGGGACGGCCGGTCCTGGAAGGCCGAGTGGGTGGTGGTGCCCGAGGCGTGCCTGCTCACCGGGGTCTCACTGCAACTGGCGGCCCGGCTGCTGGAGGGCCTCGTGGTGCATTCCGCAAGGATGCGGGCCAACCTCGACGCCGGTGGCGGGTACGTGCTGTCCGAGCCGGTGATGCGTGCGCTGGCCGACCGGATCGGCAAGCATGCGGCCCAGCAGGCGGTGTACGACGCCTCGATGGCCGGCCTCGAACGTGGCACGGG
>DASVWA010000061.1:0-6062 GCA_036389855.1 Pseudonocardiaceae bacterium | reverse complement strand
CTGCGCAGGGCCCGGGCCGCCGCGATCAACGTCGTGCCGACCTCCACCGGGGCCGCCAAGGCCATCGGACTGGTGTTGCCTGAACTCAACGGCAGGCTGGACGGCTACGCGCTGCGGGTGCCTGTCCCCACTGGATCGATCACCGACCTTTCCGCTTCGGTGTCCCGGGAGACCAGTGTCGAAGAGGTCAACGAGGCCTTCCGGACCGCCGCCGATGGCCCGCTCAAGGGCATCCTGCGCTACAGCGATGAGCCCATCGTATCCTCGGACATCATCACGGATCCCGCGTCGTGCATCTTCGACTCGCCGCTGACCAAGGTGATCGGTAATCAGGTCAAGATCGTCGGCTGGTACGACAACGAATGGGGCTACTCCAACCGGCTGGCTGATCTGATCGTCCTGGTCGGTTCGCAGCTGTGAGGACGCTCGACGACCTGCTGGGAAGTGGAGTGTCGGACCGCACCGTGCTGGTGCGATCCGACCTCAACGTGCCGCTCGATGGCGACCGGATCACCGATGACGGGCGGATCCGGGCCTCGCTGCCCACCTTGCAGGCGCTGACCGGTGCCGGTGCCCGAGTGGTGGTGACAGCCCATCTCGGCCGGCCCAAAGGCGCACCCGATCCGGCGTACTCGCTTGCCCCGGTCGCCGTCCGGCTCGGCGAATTGTTGGGTACGCCGGTGGTGGCGGCGTCCGATGTCGTCGGTGATTCGGCGCAGGCGACCGTGGCCGACCTGGCAGCCGGTGAGATCGCGCTGCTGGAGAACGTCCGGTTCGATGCACGGGAGACCTCCAAGGACGCTGCTGAGCGGGGCGCGCTGGCCGGCGAGCTCGCCGCGCTGGTCGGTCCGGACGGTGCGTTCGTCTCCGACGGGTTCGGCGTGGTGCACCGTGTGCAGGCCTCGGTCGTCGACGTCGCGGAGCGGTTGCCCGCCTACGCCGGCACGCTGGTGCGCGACGAGCTGGCCACCCTGCGGCGGCTCACTGAGGCGCCGGACCGTCCGTACGCTGTGGTACTGGGTGGATCGAAGGTATCCGACAAGCTCGCCGTGATCGAGGCATTGCTGCCGAAGGTGGACGCGCTGCTTGTCGGTGGCGGGATGTGCTTCACCTTCCTGGCAGCTCAAGGTCACCCGGTCGGTAAGTCACTGCTGGAACAGGACATGGTGGACGTGTGCGCCCGCCTGCTGGAGACCTCCGGTGACACGATCCGGCTGCCCGGTGACGTGGTGGTCGCCGACGAGTTCGCCGAGCACGCGCAGACCCGCACGGTGCCCGCTGGGGACATCCCGGATGGCTGGATGGGTTTGGATATCGGTCCTGAGACGGTTCGCGACTTCGCTGCCGCGCTGGCCGGAGCGGCCACAGTGTTCTGGAACGGCCCGATGGGTGTGTTCGAGCTCGCTCCATTCGCAGCGGGCACTCGGGGCGTCGCGGAGACCATCGCAGACTCGGACGCGTTCAGCGTCGTCGGTGGCGGTGACTCGGCGGCCGCCGTGCGGCTGTTGGGCCTGCCAGAGGACGGGTTCTCGCACATCTCCACCGGCGGTGGCGCTTCCTTGGAGTTCCTCGAGGGCAAGCCACTGCCCGGGGTCGCGGTACTGGAGGGATGAGGGTGCCCAGGCAGCCGTTGATCGCCGGCAATTGGAAGATGAACCTCAACCACCTTGAAGCCATCGCCTTGGTGCAGAAGCTCGTCTTTGCGCTGCCGGAGAAGTACTTCGCCAAGGTCGAGGTGGCGGTGCTGGTGCCGTTCACCGCATTGCGCAGTGTGCAGGCCCTCGTCGAAGGGGACAAGCTGCTGGTGGGTTACGGCGCGCAGGACCTGTCTGCCAAGGATGCCGGGGCCTACACCGGCGACGTGTCCGGGCCGATGCTGTCCAAGCTGGACTGCCGCTACGTCATCGTGGGGCACTCCGAGCGGCGCGAACACCACGGTGAGGACGACGGGATCGTGGCCAGCAAGGTGCGGGCCGCGCTGCGCAACGGGCTGACCCCGATCCTGTGTGTGGGCGAAGGTCTCGAAGTCCGGGAAGCCGGTGGGCACTTGGCGCACAGCACCAAGCAGTTGATCGCCGCGCTCAAGGGTCTGTCGGCGGAGCAGGTCCGCACCATCGTGCTGGCCTACGAGCCCATCTGGGCGATCGGTACCGGACGAGTCGCCACCCCGGCCGACGCGCAAGAGGTGTGTGGCGCGCTGCGGCAGGCGCTGGTGGACAAGTACGGGACCGCGGTCGCAGACGATGTTCGGGTGCTCTACGGCGGATCGGTCAAATCGAGTAACGTCGCCGACCTGGTCGTTGAACCCGACATCGACGGTGCCTTGGTGGGGGGCGCCAGCCTGGACGCCGACGAGTTCGCGAAGCTATGTGCCCTGGCCGCAGGAGGCCCTCTACCGTGACCTGAAGCAGTGCCGAGCAGGTCGCGCCGCGCGCCTGCTACTGGACGGAGTAATCTTGGGGATCAGCCGTTGTCCTACGAGGGTGTGATGAAGTTCTTCCTGCAGATAGTGCTCCTGGTTACCAGCATGGCGCTGATATTGCTGATCTTGCTGCACAGGAGCCGCGGCGGAGGGCTGTCGAGTCTTTTCGGCGGCGGCGTCCAATCGAGCCTGTCCGGGTCGAGCGTCGTGGAGAAGAACCTTGATCGGCTGACATTGTTCGTCAGTGCCGTTTGGGTGATCTCCATCGTGGGTATCGGACTTCTGATCAAGATCGGCTGAACCGGCCCGGGTTGCCGGGCGGTTCCGCGAGGTGAGGCGATCAATGGCAAGTGGTAATGCGATCCGCGGTACGCGGGTCGGAGCAGGTCCAATGGGCGAGTCCGAGCGGGGAGAGACTGCCCCCCGCCGACGGGTTTCCTACTGGTGCGCGAATGGGCACGAGTCTCGGCCTTCGTTCGCGGTCGAGGCCGAGGAACCCGAAGTATGGGACTGCCCGCGGTGTGGTTTCCCGGCTGGACGCAACGAGCAGCGACCACCGGATGCGCCGCGCAACGAGCCGTACAAGACTCACCTGGCCTACGTGAAGGAGCGCCGCTCCGACGCCGACGGTGAGGCCATCCTCGCCGAGGCGCTGGCCAGACTGAAGGAAGTGCGCGGCGGCTGACGTTTGGCGCCCTTCAAGTTCTGCCAACCCGGCTGTTGACCGTCTTTAACGACGGCCAACATTCTCCGGGCGTGTGCCCTGGTTGGACGATTCCTGGGACCAGGAGAACCTCCCTCCGGCTGCCCTCGCGGGGTCAATGAGTCAAATCACCCAGGTTGGGTTGAGCGTGCGATCCCGGCGCCCTGGGAGACGCGGTCAGCACACGTAAGACATCTTGGTTTGAGCGCTCGACCCTGTGCAGTTGCATCAGGATTGTGATCGGAAGCGAGGGTCCGGGACAACCTGAACTGGCCGGGGTGCTAGGACCGTTACCTCCACGGTCGGCGGGCGGACGAGCACGACTGAGTCAGCTGATGTGCCTGAAAAGGTGACACACCGACCACGAGAAACTGACACGCCGGGCAAGGGGGTGCGGCACGCCGAGGAAGGGGCAGGGTCAGCGGGTGAGGAGCTCGGGGGGGAGCTTGGCGGCGGCAGCACGGTCGAGCAACCACAAGGTGCGGCGGCGGCCCGTCGCGCCGGCGGCCGGCAACTGGACCTCTCCGGCGCCGCTCAGCACCATCATCACCGCGGCGGCCTTTCCCGAATCTGAGACGATCAGCCACACCTCGGCGGCACACCGGATGGCCGGCAAGGTCAAGGTGATCCGGGTGGGTGGTGGCTTGGGACTGCCCCGCACGCCGATCACCGCGCGTTCGGTCTCGTAGACCGCGGGGGAGCCGGGGAACACGGAGGCGACGTGGCCGTCCTCTCCGACGCCGAGACAACAGATGTCGAACGACGGCGCTGGACCACGATCTTCTGGCCGCAGGCTGTTCACCAGCATGTCTTCATAAGCCTGAGCGGCGGCGTCCGGATCATCTCCCCACGGTCCGTCCGAGGTCCCCATAGGGTGGACCCGGGCGGGATCCACCCCCACATGGTCGAGTAGCGCCTCGCGAGCCTGAGTCTCGTTGCGATCCGGATGGCCATGGGGCAGGAACCGCTCATCGCCCCAGTAGATATCCAGTCGCCGCCAGTCCACTGCCGCGGCCGACTGGGTACTCGCCAGCTGGCGCAGTGCCGCGATCACGATTCCTCCGCCGGTCAGCACCAGTGACGCGGACCCCGAGGCGCTCTGGATGTCCACGATCCGGGTGATCAGCCGGGCGGCGGCAGCCGCGGCGAGCACCTCCGCGTTGGCATGCACCACCACATCGGGGTGGCTCACCGGTCGCTCCGGGTTTTGGCCAGGGTCTCGTCCGACCGGCTTTTCTTCGTTGGGTCGGTGCGACGGTAGGCGGTGCCAACCCGGCCTTCCACCTCCGTCAACGCCTCGAGCGCGGCATGGTAGATCTCGTCCGGATCCAGTCTGCGCAGCTCCTCGGTGAGGCAGTCACGCACCGGGCGGCGCGTCAATGGGACGCGGCGATCCGGCTGACCCGGTTGACACAAGGTGCCCACCTTCCCGTCGGGCCGGTTCAACTCCACTGGACCGCCTCGGCGCTGCAGCACCGCCGAGCTGACCCCTCCGCCGGGACCGCTGACGCGGCGCTGGACGGGGACCTGCAGGCGCGACCGCAGCCAACCGGCGAGCAGATCGGTGGATGGGTTGTCCGCGCCGCCGGTGACGGTGACCGCTTCGACATCTTCGAAGGGCGGTAAATCCAGTGCCGCGGCGAGCAGCGCGCGCCATGGAGTGAGCCGGGTCCACGCCAGGTCGGTGTCCCCATCGGTGTAGGAGGTGCGGCGGGTCTCCAATGCCTTAATCGGGTAGCGCTCTGCGGCCGCGTCGGTGATCCGGCGCTGCGCCAGCGTTCCGATGGGGTCCTGCGAGGGAACCGCCGGAGCCACCCCGGGCCACCATGCGACCACCGGGCAGTCCGGCAGCAGCAGCGGTATCACCACGCTGTCTCCATGATCCGCCAGCGGACCGTAGAGGCGCAGCACGAGAACCTCGGAGGCACCGGCGTCACCTCCGACGCGGATCTGCGCATCCAGCCGTGTCGCGGCACGTTTGAGGCCCCTGGCCACGACGAGTATCCGGCAGGGATGCTCCCTGCTGGCTTCGTTGGCCGCCTGAATCGACTCCTCGACCTGCGATGAGTCGTCGGTCACGATCACCAGAGTGAGTACCCGACCCAGCGCTACCGCGCCGCCGCGTTCCCGGATTTCGATCAACGCGTGGTTCACCGCGGCCGTGTTCGTCGAGGGCAGATCGACGATCATGGCTGGCCCTCAGCAAGGAAAATCATTGTTCTCCCTCGGGCATGACGTGCACCGCCGGACCCGATGCGCGGCCGGCGTGCCGCTCGGCGACACCGGGGATGTTTCGGACCATGCCGCCGAAGACGATGCCGTGGAAGGGGGCGATAGTCCTCCAATACAGATGTCCGGCCAGGCCGTGAGGTTCGAACAGCGCCCGCTGTCGGTAGTGGGCGCCGCCGTCACCATCAGGAATCACCTCGAGTTCTAGCCAGGCGCGCCCAGGCAGGCGCATCTCGGCGCGCAGCCGCAGCAGCCGGGGCCGGTCGAGGTATTCCACCCGCCAGAAGTCCAGAGCCTCGCCGACGTGTAGGCGGCGGGGGTCACGGCGGCCACGGCGCAACCCCACCCCGCCTACGAGCTGGTCGATCCAGCCGCGCACCGACCACCCCAGGGGGAAGGAGTACCAGCCGTGCTCGCCACCGATGGCTTCGATGACGGCCCACAGGGTGCGCGGGTCGGCGGCGCTGTAGTGCTCCCGAACGTCCTGGTAGAGGGAACCGCCGGACCAGCCGGGGTCGGTCGACAACGGAGCCGACGGCGCCCCGGGCGAGGACGCATCCGACCACCGCGTGGGAACCTCGGCGTGGCGGATGTGCGCCAGCGCGAGCTCGACGGCGTGCTCGTAGCGGGTCAGGCCATCCTTGGGGTCGGGGATGTAGCGGGCGATGTCGTGGTCGTGGCAGACGACCTCGTGCACCAAGGACTTGA
>DASVWA010000060.1:0-2033 GCA_036389855.1 Pseudonocardiaceae bacterium | reverse complement strand
CGCAAGCTCGACCTGGCGAGCAGCTTGGTCGGTCGACCCGATGTGGTGTTCCTCGACGAGCCCACTACCGGTTTGGACCCGGAGAGCCGGCTGGGCATGTGGGACGTCGTGCTCAACCTGGTGACCGGTGGAACCACCGTGCTGCTCACCACCCAGTACCTCGACGAGGCCGACCGGTTGGCCGACTCCATCACCGTGCTGGCCAACGGGAAGGTGGTTGCGGCGGGCACCGCGGCCGAGCTCAAAGACCGCGTCGGCCGGCGCACCGTCAGCGCGACGCTGGCTGCTGCGGCTGACATCGGCCCCGCGCTGGACACCCTGCGGCGAGCAGGGTTGGAGCCGTTGCAGTCCGGCCGGACGCTGACCGCCGCGGTCGGGTCCTCCCGTGCGCTGGCCGTCATGGTGCGCGCGTTGGATGACGCGGGCATCGAGGCCGATCAACTCGGCCTGCACGAACCGACTCTCGACGATGTCTACCTCACCCTGACCGGAGCCCGGCCATGACCGCGGTCGCCACGGAACCCAGCACCGCGCGGGTCCGCCCGGCCGGTAGCGGGGTGCTCACCCAGGTGCAGGTACTCACCGGCCGGGCGCTGCGCCGGCTGCGGGACCCACGGATGATCGTGCTGAGCCTGCTCCAGCCGTTGATCATGCTGACGCTGTTCAGCCAGGTGTTCCAAAGCATCGCCAACTCGCCTGGCTTCCCGGCTGAGGTGAGCTACATCGATTACGTGCTGCCTGCCATCCTGGTGACCACGGCGAGCCAAGCGGCGATGTGGTCCGGTGCCGGGCTGGCCACCGACCTGCGCAACGGTGCCCTGGCCCGGTTTCGCACGTTGCCGATCTCGATGACCTCGGTGCTGGTCGGACGCAGCATGTTCGATTTGGTGCGCAGCGCCGCCCAGCTCATCGTGCTCCTCGTCGCCGGCGCCCTGCTCTTCGGTTACGCCCCAGCCGGGGGGGTCTTCGGCACCACACTGGCGTTGCTGATCGGACTGGCCGTCGGCACCGGGCTGTCCTGGGTGTTCATCGCCCTGGCCAGCTGGATGCGCAATGTCGAGCTGATGCAGATGGTCGGGTTCGTGGTGATCTTCCCATTGATGTTCGCTTCCAGCGCGTTCGTGCCCATCGCCGAACTGCCGGGGTGGATGCGGATGATCGCGATCATCAACCCGCTCAGCTACGCGATCGATGCCGCCCGGGGCTGGGCGCTGGCCGAGCCGGCCTTGGGGGCGACCATCGGTGCGCTGCTCACCGCCGCCGCCCTCACTGTCGTGGCCGGCGCCATCGCCTCCCGAGGCGTGCGCCGTCCCTGAGCTACCGCAGTCTGTCTCCAGAACGCGACGAGGGACGGGTGGGGAGCTCGGCGAGTACCCGGTCTGAGAACGGTGGCCAGGTGTTGCGGGCCCAGGGACCGAAGTCGCGGTCGGTCAGCGCGACGCAGGCCGCACCGGCCACCGGGTCCACCCACAGGAACGTCCCGGACTGCCCGAAGTGCCCGAAGGTCCCCGGCGAGTTCCGGCTTCCCGTCCAGTGTGGACTCTTATGGTTGCGTAGCTCGAAGCCCAGCCCCCAGTCGTTGGGACGCTGCATGCCGAAGCCGGGCAGCAGCCCGTCCAGCCCGGGGTAGGCCACCTGGGTCGCCTCAGCCAGGGTCTGCGAGGCGAGCAGCGTGGGCGCCTGCAGCTCGGCAGCGAACCGGGCCAGATCGGCGCAGGCCGACACCGCGCCGTAGCCGGCCGGTCCCTCCAGGCGGGACACGGCCATGCCCAATGGCTGCAGCACCCCTTCAGCCAGGTAGTCGTTGAATCGGATGCCGGACGCAGCAGCCACCGTGTCGGCCAGCACCGCGAAGCCGGTATTGGAGTAGATCCGCTTCGTTCCCGGGGCGGCCATGATCTGAGCGGAGTCAAACGCCAGCCCCGACGTGTGCGCCAGCAGGTGGCGCACCGTGGAGTCCGGCGGCCCAGCCGGCTGGTCCCAATCCACTGCTCCCTCCTCCACCGCCAGCAGCACCGCGTAGGCCGAGAGCA
>DASVWA010000059.1:0-3130 GCA_036389855.1 Pseudonocardiaceae bacterium | reverse complement strand
GGCCTTACCGCTCGACTTGCATGTGTTAAGCACGCCGCCAGCGTTCGTCCTGAGCCAGGATCAAACTCTCCGTTGAATGACTGTATATGCCTCAACAGAATAACGACACCCACCCACAAGGGCGGCCGCCGCACTGATCACTAGCAAACCAAAAACAACACAAAACAAACATGGCACTAACATTTCGGCACACTGTTGAGTTCTCAAAGAACAAACACACACCATCACCAACCACCAACTGGCAGTCAGATCCGGGATGACACATCTTGAGGTAGCCGGTCCGGTACTGACCCCGCGAGGGGATCTGTCACTGTCCCGGCGACCCATCAAGCATACCAGCCGTCCGAGTCATGCTTCCCACGGCCTGGCCGGTGTCCTCAGTAGCTGTAACGCACTGAGGGCCTCGCCCATTCCGCTGTGGGACTCAAAGCCCGTCCGAGTCATTCGCTCCGTGGCCCGGCCTAACGTCTCGCACCCTGTGTCTCAACACTGTGCGTTGGAGGTTTAGTCCGTTCCCCTGCGGGGCGAAGGGAAAGCTACGCGGAGTGCACGGTAGAAGTCAAATCGGCGTGTCGAGCGGGTCAGACAGCCGCCGCACAGCCCCTGACACGGCGCAAACCCCAGGTAGGCCCCTGAAGGATCACCGAACTCGCACGCCCGCGGTATGCCGCCGGCCGCGTCGAAGTACCAGCCACCCCCCCGGCAGCAGATCAGACTCCGCCGGCGTCCAGCCCTCATCCCCGACTTTGGCGTTGTTCACCGACGCGCCACCTTCGCGGACCGTGCGGCGCGCGGCGCCCTTACTGTCGGCCAGACCGCTGGCCACCAACAGATCGACGATGGTGGGCTGGTCGGCCAGCAGCACCTGCCCGGTGGGTGCCTCCGCCATCGCGGCATCCAGCGTGCTCGCGTCCAACTCGCGCAGTTCTCCGTGGCCGAACAACGCCTGGCTAGCCGCTGCCGCGCGGTGCGCCTCCTGCGACCCGTGCACCAGCGCGGTGACCTCCGCGGCCAGCGTCCGCTGCGCTGCTCGCGCGTGCGGCCGCTGCGCCGCCTCGAGCTCGAGGGCGGCGATCTCCTCCTGGCAGAGATCCGTGAATACCCGCAGGTACTCGATGACCTGCGAATCCTCAGCGTTGATCCAGAACTGGTAGAAGGCGTAAGGACTGGTCAGCTCCGGGTCCAGCCAGACCGTGCCGCTCTCGGTCTTCCCGAACTTGGTACCGTCCGCCTTGGTGATCAACGGGGTCGCCAGGACGTGTACCGAACGCTGCTCCACTCGGTGGATCAGGTCGACGCCAGCGGTGAGGTTGCCCCACTGGTCACTGCCGCCCACCTGCAGCGTGCAGTTGTCCCGGCGGTAGAGCTCGAGGAAATCCATGGCTTGCAGCAGCTGGTAACTGAACTCGGTGTAGCTGATCCCGGCTTCGGAATTCAGCCGCGCGCTCACTGCCTCCTTGGCCAGCATGCGGTTGACGCGGAAGTGCTTGCCGACATCTCGCAGGAAGTCGATCGCTGACAGGGGCGCGGTCCAGTCCAAGTTGTTGACCATGCGGGCGGCGTGCGGACCGTCAAATTCGAGGAACGGCTCGATCTGCTCGCGAATACGCTGCACCCACTCAGCGACCACCTCTGGGGTGTTGAGGGTGCGCTCAGCGGTCGACTTCGGGTCGCCGATGAGGCCGGTGGCACCGCCCACCAGCGCCAGGGGGCGATGGCCGGTCCGCTGGAACCGGCGCAGTGTCAGGATCAACACCAGGTTGCCGATGTGCAGGCTCGGGGCGGTGGGATCGAATCCGCCGTATAGGGTCACCGGGCCCGCGTCACAGTCGCGGCGCAGCGCGTCGAGGTCGGTGCTTTGCGCAATGAGACCGCGCCAGCTCAGCTCGTCAAGGATGTGCTCTGCCACCACTGCATCATCCCGCACCGGATGATCTGCTGGAGGATCAGGCAGGTTGCCGGTGGCGGCGGTAGGCCGACACCGCGTGGCTCCCGTGTAACCAGAACCGCCACGGCCGGTCCTGTGCAGCAGCGACACCAACCCGAGGACCGGTGCGCACCAGCTCGGCGGGCACCGGATCACCGGGCAGCAACCGCACCGGCGACGCCGGGTCGGTGAGGTCCACGCCGTTGTGCTCCCGGCGCAGTCCAAGCAGCGTCGCGAGCCTCGCGGGGCCGCGAGCGAGCTCGGCATCGGACCGTGCGGTGGGCCGGTGCAGCCGGGCGACCTCGAGATCAGAGACGACCTCGGCGGCGCGTAACAACACCGCACCGGCCTGTCCATCGGGCAGGCACGAGACATTGGCGCAGAAGTGCAGGCCGTAGACGAAGTACACATAAAGATGCCCAGGCGGGCCGAACATGACGGCGTTGCGCGCGGTGCGGCCGCGGTAGGAGTGCGCCGCCGGATCGTCGGAACCGCGATAGGCCTCCAGCTCGACGAGCCGGACGGCCACTTGGCCCTCCGGTCGGTCAGCAACCAGGTGGCAACCCAGCAGCAGCCGAGCAGCTGGCACGACGTCCACAGCAAGGCTTTCGCGGGTGAACGTCTCCACCGTCACGTGGTGATCCAGCCCCGATGCTCGTCGGCTGCGTGCCGGGCACGCTGCAACTGCTCGGCAACACAGTCAGGTGCAGTGCCCCCGTACGCGTCCCGGGAGCCGATCGAGCCGGCAACGCTGAGCACCCGGTGGACGTCAGTGGTGAGCTCGGGATGGATGGCGGTGAGCTCCATTTCCGACAGCTCCGACAGCTCCACCCCGCGATACTCGGCCAACCGTA
This sequence comes from Pseudonocardiaceae bacterium, assembly GCA_036389855.1. Lineage (GTDB taxonomy): Bacteria > Actinomycetota > Actinomycetes > Mycobacteriales > Pseudonocardiaceae. The sequence continues at coordinate 349 of DASVWA010000059.1, read as the reverse complement.
CGCAGGCTCCGGCCGCGTGGTGTGCGGTGCGGAAGGACACCCCCTGACGCACCAGCCATTCGGCGAGGTCCGTAGCCAGTGCGAACCCGGCCGGAGCCAGCTCGGCGAGCCGGTCGGTGTCGAAGACCAGAGTGCCGACCATTCCGGCCATCGCGGGCAGCAGCAATTCGAGCTGATCAACGGAGTCGAATAGCGGCTCCTTGTCCTCTTGCAGGTCCCGGTTGTACGCCAACGGCTGCGCCTTGAGCGTCGCCAACAGCCCGGTGAGGTTGCCGATCAGCCGGCCAGCCTTACCTCGAGCCAATTCGGCCACATCGGGGTTCTTCTTCTGCGGCATGATCGAGCTGCC
>DASVWA010000058.1:0-6338 GCA_036389855.1 Pseudonocardiaceae bacterium | reverse complement strand
GTGCTCGTAGTGTCCACCCCCAAACTGTGCCCCTAGCCGACGATTTCGCCAGCGACCTGGCCGCACTAGGTGAATACGAGCGCGCACGTCAACTCGAAGAATGATCCGCGGTCTCAGCGCAGGTCGTGATCTATTCACTCTGCACGATTGGGGTCAGCGACACCCAGGTGAGCGGCCGATCTACCATTCCGCCGACCGGCCAGCTGGCCACCGCCGCAGCCGGCTTGCCGGCCTCCAGCAGCCACCGGGGCCGTGGAGTTGGGGTGGGCGTGCGGTGCGCGAAGTTCCACCGCATCAGGACGCCGAGCATCGGCCCGGCGCTCGCCACCCGACCGGCGATGAGCTGGTCGGTCAGCGCGCGGTCCCCGAACCATTCGACCATCGGGCAACGGCAGAAGAATGCCGGGGTGCCGACCTCGTACCTGACCAGCACCTCTTCACCGCCGGTGATGGCGGCGACACCGCGCCCGATCGCGGCGTACTGCCGGGCGGTGCCGAAGTTAGCGTTCAGCGGCCCCCACTGCCAGTGCCACGACCCGAGGAACACCGCACAGCCCACCAGCACCGCGCCCACCATCCCCGCGGCGGCCCGTCGCCACCGCAGAGCCGCCGCGGTCACCGCGGCGGTCACCGTCACGCACACCACCGACGGGGCCAGGTACCACGGGTACGGCGCGGTACCCAGCGCGGCGAACGCAGCCCACTGCGTGACTCCCGCTAGGGCGAACACCAGCGCCAGGCGCCGGGCCGGGTGCCGGTACCGCGACAGCAGCCACCAGCCCACCGCCAGCAGCCCAGCCACCGCCGGCAGCAGCGCCAGCACGGTCGGTGCCGGGACGGCCCGCGCGTACAGCACCCACCCGTTGGTGAACGTGTACGGGCCCCAATGGTCCCCCGCCTTGAACCACACCGTGTCCGGCAGGAACCCGCCGAGCCGGTACCAGGCGAACAGGTGCCACGGCAGCGCCACCGCGGCGCCCACCACCGCCACCACGGCCCACCGACGCCAGGCGACAAGCCCGAGCACCAGCACCCCGGCGGGCACAGTCAGGTCGGGGCGGGTCAGCACCGCCAGCCCGCACAACACTCCGGTGGCCAGTGGGCGCCCAGCCACCGCGTAGCGGGCCACCCCCACCAGCGCAGTGACCCCGAGGTAGGTCTCCAGTCCGATCGTCGACACCAACAGCGGCGACGTGACCAGCAACCCCACAAGGGTCGCGGGCAGCACCGGGGACAAGTCCAGGTCGCGGGCCAGCCGCGCCGACCACCACCCCACCAGGCCCAGACAAGCCACCAGCACCAGCCCCACGGCCAGCACGGGGCGGCCGGTGACCAGCGTGCCCGCCGCCAGCAGCCACACGTTCAGCGGTGATGTGGCGGTATTCGACGGCCGGTCCGCTAGCATCCCCCAGCGGCCCACCTCGGCGAGGTTCCGCGCGTAACTGAGCGTGATGTAGGCGTCATCGGGCAACGCGGTGTGCGCCACCAGGAACACCAGCCCAGCGGCGACCGCCCCGCCGGCCGCTGCGACGTACTCCATCCGCCACCTGGTGAGCATCGCGGTATTAAACCCGACCCGACCAGGAGAGATAAGCCATGGGGGCACCGTTGCATTGAGCGTTCGGTCCACCCGAGCTGGTCCACCTGCGCCCAGAAGCCCTGCACCGGAACGTCAAATGCCCGGTTGTACGGTTCCGCAAGGTCCCGAGAAGTCTTCCTCCTCTCTTTGCAGCCTCGCGAGGACGCCCTTCTCCTTAATGCAACTGTGCCGGGCAGGCTGGCGTCCCGTCGGACCTCCTCCACTCGGCCGCCCAGAAGCCATGCGACGGGCCTTCGGATGCCTGGTTCGTCATGGTTCTCCAAGGTGCCCGAGCGCCCGCATCTCCACTTTGCTGCACGGCGAGGGTGCGCTTCGCCTGGGTCTGTTGCATTAGCAGCAGACAGACACACTACGACGCCGTAGACGCCCTATTCAGATGGTGAGGGTGAGTGCGGTAAAGACCGCCGGGAGCCGATGCCTTGGGTCGACATGCAGGCCGAGTTCCCCTGCCCGAGCCCATCATCCGTCAACGCAACAGACCCTGCCCGTCTACCCGTTGAGCGGACGGCATGCTTCGACCGACTACGTCCCGGTCGAGCATCCACAATCGGGAATAGCCGTGGTCGCATCTTTCCTTGCGTGGCGTGGAGGTGCGGTTGTGCACCCGATCCGAGGTGCGCCTCGCGACGATCCGCGATGCTGGTGCAATCAAGATCACCGGAGCGGTGACTGGCGTTGCTCGGATCGCCATGCTGACCACCTCACTGGATGAGGCTGTCGATGGCGCCCAGATCGTTGCGGTCACAGTTCCCATCCCGGCGCTGCCGCACTACGCCCCGACGCTGGTCAAGGCAACCACGGCAAAGCAACTACTCTGGCTCAATCCGGGCCACAGCGGCGGTGCTCTGTACCTGGCCGCTGAGTTCCGCCCCCGCAGCCATGATCGAGAGTTGCGCATCTGCCAACTCTCCACCGCGTCACACGGCTCCCGGATGACCACTCCCACCACCGTTGGGGTCTTTCGGCTCACCTCGGTCTGCGGCACCCGGGCGCTCGCAGACCTTCAATGCCACCCCCACAGTGTGCCAGTCCGCGTGTAACGCTTTAGCCGATCTACCAGGAATAACAAGCTGGATGACTACCGCCGCAAAGTGTTAGCAACAGCCGGATCAGCAGATCTCCCTCGCCTGTTCGTCTTCCTCGACCACGGCCCGGTAGTCCGGGCACTCCACGTACGGCCCCCACACCGGCGACATCTCCGCCCACGCCAGGAACGTGCTCCCCGCCGGGCAACTCCACAGATCGTCACCGATGCGGGGCCAGATGCCGCCCTTGTTGTCCAGCAGGGCTGTCACGTCGGGGTCGGGTGGGGGGCCGTCGGTGCGAAACACCCGCCACCTGCGCTCGTCTTGCATGCCGTCGCCCCCATCACTGGACCGCAGTAGTGTTGTGCATCAGCGAAGATCAGCACATAGAGATTACCGATACCAAAGCCTACTGGACCGGTCATGACCGTGCGCCGGACGCGGAGCTGTCCGGCGGGTCAGCAAGGGCGAGCACCCGGGGGAACCCACCGCGGATGCCCGCTGCTGGCGCACTGGGCGGGTCTGGCTCGGGTGCGGAGCGAAGTCTTGCGGTGGGGCCAGTACTACGCCGCTCAAAGCTCGGCGCGCGCTTTCATCAGCAGTTGCCGGGTGTGGTCGGGAGTCTCAGCGTTTACCGTTAGCCGGTCGAATACTGCGCCATACATCTCGGTATCGGATCGCTTGTCCAGGTAGAGTGCGCCGCGGAGGTGTTCGATGTAGACCACATCTGGCAGCTCTGGCTCGGCGAAGCGCAGCATCGTGAACGAACTTTCGGCGTCGTACCCGCTGCGCGGGTAGGGCACCACTTGCAGGCGGATGTTGGGCCGCTTGCTTAGTTCGAGGACATGCTCGATCTGAGCCAGCATCACCCGCCTGCCCCCGATCGGCCGGTGCAGCACGGACTCGTCGATGACCGCCCACAGCTTGGGTGCCTCCGGCCTGGCCAGCAGCGCCTGTCGCCTCATCCGGACCTCGACCCGGCGTTGCACACCTTGGCTCGCCAACTCAGACCAACCGCGGGTCGCGATAGCCGTCGCGTAGTCCTCGCTCTGCATTAAGCCAGGGAAGAACTGTTGCTCATACGTTTGGATCCGGAAGGCCGACTCCTCCAGCCCGAGGTAGTCCTGAAACCAGTCGGCCAGTAGATCAGTGTAGGGCTGCCACCATCCGGGCTCGTTGGATCGCCTGACCATCTCAAGGAACGCCTCCCGCTCCTCAAGATCTGTCACCCCATACATTGTGAGCAGGTCGGTCACGTCCCGCGGCTTGAAGCTGACCCTGCCCAGCTCCATGCGGCTGATCTTGGACTCAGAACCCCGGATGGCGTAGCCGGCCTCCGCGCGTGAGATCTCGGCAGCCTCCCGCAGCCGGCGCAGGCGGGCACCCAACATGATGCGGCGGGCAGTGGCGCCACCCTGACCAGCACCATGGGACGCAGTGGGATCGGGTGTGGCCATGACCGCACCTCCGTGTCAACAAGTGTCCACGCTACGCGTAGCGCTGGTCTCTAGGTAAACAGGCACTCGTACCAGAACGAGGAACGCCCCAACCACACAACGTAACGCGATAGTCAATACTCTGGTGCTTTACGTGCGCGTGGGCACTTTTAGCGTTTCTATGTCCTGATGCGCACCGCGACGCCTGTGGCCCTTGACGCCGGTACCAACGCCCTTGCCGGACGATGTCACACCAGCGCACATTGACCCGACCAGGGAGCATCACCCACGTCTACGACGCGTTTCTGGGCGGTAAGGACGAACTGAGAGGTCCTTCGGACGACTTCAGCAGAGTGCACCGAAGCCAAGATGAACAGGGCCGCGTACAAAAGTCGTCGGTATCTTCGGCGGGGTCTAGGGGCGGGTTTAGGGTTTGCGGCCGACCGCTCCAACGATGCAGTCCTGTATGGGGTCCAGCGGCTCGATCCGTGGGCCGTCGGGCCACCAGTCGGCGCACCGAATCAGGCCGGGCTCGACCAGCTCCAAACCCGGGAACATGCCCTCTATCTCGGCGCGAGTGCGGAACGCTCCGCTACTGCCCAACGGGCTGTGCAAGAAGACCTGTTCCATCTTGCGAGCGAGTTCGCTCAAGTCGCTGGTGGTCTCCGGATCACAAAAATGGCTGATCGCCACGTAGGAGCCCGACGGCAGCGCCTCGATGTATTCGGCCATGATGCTCCGCGGGCTTCGCTCGCCGTCGTAGTGGTGCAGCGTCCCAAGTTGGAACAGGGCGATCGGCTTAGAAAAGTCAAGGTACGCGCGGACGATCTCGTCGTTGATGACCTGACGTGGCTTGAAGATGTCAGCAGCGCTGAAGTGTGTCTGGTCGTTTTCCTCCAGCAGCGCCCGACCGTGCGCCAGCACGGTCGGGTCGTTGTCGACATACACCACACGGGCATCTGGCTGGATCCGCTGAGCCACCTGGTGAGTGTTCTCCGCCGTGGGTAGCCCGGATCCGCAGTCAAGGAACTGGGTGATGCCCGCCTCTGCGGCGAGGAAGCGGGTCACTCGGATCAAAAATTTCCGGTTGTCCCATGTCATCCGGCCGATCTCAGGTGCGACCTGCTCAAGTCGCCGGATGAACTCGCGGTCAACCTCGTAGTTGTCCTTGCCGCCAAGAGCCGCGTCGTAACACCGGGCGATGCTCGGCTTGGTCGTGTCGATGCGCACCAGTGCGACATCATCCGACAGCGGGGCATCGATACCGGACATATAAGGGCCTCACAGGCGTTGCACTGCGGATCTGGACCAGCCAAGGGTAGGAGTGCAGACGCGCGCGGTAAACCATGGGCTGGAGTGTGATCGTCTGCCACAGCACGGCACAGGATCAGCTGCAGCATGTTGGGCACCCGCCGACACGGGCGGTCAAGTCCCCAGGTGTGGTGTATCGCGGTTGACGCGTGATTCTTTTGTTGTCAGGCGCTGAGTACCTGAATATCGCTGGTGGCGATCACCTCCTGAGTTGTCGTGGTGTGGGTAGTCGGGATGTGGGTGGCGTGGGCGCGGGTGAGGACGTCGAGGCCGAGGTATCGGCGGCCTTCGGTCCATTCGTCGTGTTGCTCGGCGAGCACGGCGCCGACCAGGCGGATGAGGGCCTCGCGGTCGGGGAAGAAGCCCAAGACGTCGGTGCGGCGGCGGATCTCGCGGTTGAGTCGGAACCGGAACCCTGCGAAGCCCGACCTGGGTCCTGGCAGTCGAGAGTGGCGACGACGCATCAGCACAGCCTGCCTGAGCAAGTCATTGATCAATGCAACGGTGCCAAGTGACCACCGATCAGGCTCCCGCATATTCGCGATTGATCGAGGAGCTGATACCTGCGGCGTGCCACGTCACCGAGCAGTATGCAAACAATCCCGTCGAAGCCGATCATGGGCGTCTGAAGGCCCGGCTACGGCCAATGCGCGGGCTGAAACGGCTGCGCTCGGCACGGGCGATCAGTACCGGGCTCGCGTTCGTGCAGAACCTTTTTCGCGGCCACTACGAACTCGGCTGGTATCGATCGTCGGATCGGCTCATAGTGATCTTCACCGAACTCCCGCGTGCCATCTGATCGAGGCAGCACAGCGGAAATTCTCTGCTTTTCGCCTGTGCAACAGAGCCGTCGCGCGCGTGGCCCGCCGATCTAGCTACCATGACCCACCGCTGAGGGACGGAGAAGCTCGGATCGCTATGCACTGTCGCACGAAGGTCGCTCTCAGCCTCGCGATCGCCCTGGTC
>DASVWA010000057.1:0-2209 GCA_036389855.1 Pseudonocardiaceae bacterium | reverse complement strand
GACGTCGGAGGACAGCGGTCCTGCCCTGCCCAGTGTGCTCGGTACTTGCGCCATCGCTAGCTCCTTTCCCTGCCGTGGTGGCGTCCGGGACGCCGAGGCTTCCCGGACGGCCTGGCGCCGGCTCCCGAACACCGATCTGTGACCGCACGGTTGCCCGCAGTTACCCATCCCCCTCAGAACTCAAACCCTTCGGGGCGTCCACCGGGCAATGACTCAAGCCACTGCAAGGGCTGCTCGCCCACACCCAGACAGCTGATTGGGGTGCCGACCTCTAGATCAGACACCGCTGTGGTGATCGATGACTCCGAGGCTGGCGCCTACCCGCCCGACATCGCCATATCGGTCCACAACCTCGCCATCCGGCTGACCAAGGTGGGTCGCCGCCAGGTAGCGCTCGCCCGGTCAACGGCACGCCACAGGCCCATCCCGATGCTGGGCACAGGTATACCGAAGGCACCGCCCGATGAAAATCCCAGCAAAGGCAAGCCCCGCAGACCACAGCTCGGCCATCCCTGGCTACGAAGTAGGTCTGCTTTGACTGAGTGTGCCCACCGTACGCCGCACGGATGTCCATACGAATCACCACATTCATGCATGAACTCGAAGACGCGCGCTCATCGGCATGAGGGCGTCTGGATGGTTTCGTTGGGCGCGCGCGGAGGTCACCGATCAGCACTCCACGTCGTGGACCTCGACGTGGAGTGCTGATCATTACTTGTTCTTGTTGCTAAGCAGCGTTGTCACCACCGAACCATCGCTGGAGCGCGGACTCTGGTGATGAATTCGGACCGGCGCCGACCCAGCAGACGTACCCGTCGGGTCGGACCAGGACTCGATTGATCCCCGGTGAGGCGCCCAGCGCGGTGCCCACGGGTGAGTCGATGACCCGAGCGGTGACCCAGGTGACGCTCGGGGGCAGCGGCGTCTGAGGAGGCGATGGCTGACCATCCAGTTCCAGCAGCAACCCGCGCCCGGGCCACAGCAAGGCGCTGACGGTGGTCGAGCCACCCGTAGTCTGCAGGGAGAGATCGATCATTCTGGTGCCGACCAGCGGGTCGGACTCGTCGAAGTCGTAACGCAGGTCCAAGCCGGACATCAGTCCGGCGAGATAACGGTTGGCGTCGGGTAATCGCGCGAGCTCGGTAACGATCTCACGCAGTGCCAGGAGGTCATCGGCGTGTGGTGGTGGGCTCATCAGCACGGCCTGGGCACGTGTCGTGGCAAGTACCCGGGCGGCTACCGGGTGGCGTTCGGTGTGGTAGCTATCGAGCAGCCCGGCCGGTACGCGTCCCTGGACGTGCGCAGCGAGTTTCCAGCCCAGATTCATCGCGTCCTGCACGCCGAGGTTGAGACCCTGTCCTCCAATAGGCGAATGGATGTGCGCAGCGTCGCCGGCGAACAGGACCCGGCCATGCCGGTAGTTGGTGACCTGGCGAGCCGCGTCGCTGAATCGGCTACCCCACCGTAGTTTCGCCAGTTTCGTCTTTGGGCCATGCACCGCAGTCAATGCCCGAGCTACCTCATCGGCGGTGACCGGAGCCTGGCGAGGCAAGCCATCCTGTTCTGCACTACCGAACACCACGCGGTACAGCCCGGCAGATCCAAGCGGATTCATCAGCATCCAGAAACCGCCGCCGGTGCGGATCAACGTGCTGATGTGCGTCACCGACCGCGGCACCGTCGTCGATACCGCGGCCAGTTCAACGTCGGCGCTGACCGCGGCTAGCGTGCCAGCGTGCCCAGGAAACGCCACACCGGTCAGCTTCCGCACCATACTGTGGGCACCATCGCAGGCCACCAAATAGCGACCGCCCATCACAGCCTTGCCATTGGGGCTCGACACGACGGCCTCGATACCGGCCTCACCGCAGGTCAAGCCGACTAGCTCGGTGCCACGACGGACAACGACGCCCATCCCGCGCAGGTGATCCTCAAGGACCGCCTCAAGTCGATCCTGCGGGATGACCACACCATCCGGGTAACGAGTGCGCCAAGGCCGCGTGTCCAGTGGCACCGGTAGACCAGCAAAGTGCCCGCGGACCGACTCGGTGGGAATACTCTGCTCGATCACCGCGTCGAGCATCCCCCGCATCGCCAATACCTCCGATGTGCGCGAGTTGATTCCGCCACCCCGGGACTGACCGCTGGGGGCAACCTGCCGCTCGAGCACCTCTAGGGCAACGCCGGCCAAGGCAAGTTCACTGGCCAG
>DASVWA010000056.1:0-3986 GCA_036389855.1 Pseudonocardiaceae bacterium | reverse complement strand
TGCTGACCGCTTGGAAGAAGTCCGCCCCGGACACGCCGGCCACGATGCAGGACCGTGCAAGTTGGAACCAGCCCGACACCACGTGGCAGTTCGAGACCATAGTGGCCTGCCGCTGCGGGACGGACATCGGCAAGGTGTATGCGGTCGTCACGTGGGGCTTCTCCGTCGATGCCGACCTCAGGCTCACCGATCAGGCACCCATGGTGACGAACAAGCAGAGCACGGAGGCCACCGCAGCGGTGGGCAAGTGGAATGACCAGGCCGCCGGCTCTGTGTTCGACCGCAACACTCCAGGCCAGATACCGCTGCCAGCACTGAAATGAGCGCGGCTTCCACGCAGATCGATGCCTCCCCGGACCTAAACCGCCCACTGATTGCGGGCCAGGGGTATCCGATGAGGGTGTTAGATGCCAGCAGTCACCGGGTTGTAGCGGTTTAGAATGATGAGATCCGATACTGTCCCACACCTACCGCGCTGCGCTGCGGACATCACATCGGGACATCGCCAGCTTTGCCGGGCCGCGCCCGGCGTGCTGGTGAGATGCTACAGGGAGGCCTGAGATGATCAAGAGGATCTTGCAGTTTCTGGTGCTGAAGCGGCTTTGGGACCGCCGCCGCGGTCGCCGTTGACGGTGTGCGGCGGTCTGCAGAGCGGTTGAATCGCCCGCTGGCCGCGGCCTTGATCAGCCAACTCGGCGGCCTCGGGTCATCGCCGGCAGCGGCACTCGGAGTCCCTCCGGAGCCGGTCGGCGCATCGCGTCCTCGATGAGCGGGTCGGGTTTGCCCAGTCCGAGTTCGGCCTCAACGAACCGGGCGGTCAGCTCTGACCAGTCGCGGGCCCTGCGGAGCATCGCGTGACCATCTCCGAGCACGTCGAAACGGCAGACCCGGGAAGTGACCTGCTTGGCGCGCACCGCAAACCGGTATGACAGCCGCGGATCGGTCATGTGCTCGCGGTCGCCATGCGCGATGAGCACCGACCGCCCGGCGAGCTGGCGCACCGGCTCATCGTCGAAGGTCCACGGCGCTAACGCACACACTGCGGTCACCCCCGGGTGGTCCGCTACCCGCAGCGCGGCCCGCCCTCCCATCGAGTGCCCTAACAGCGCTATCGACGCTTCCGGGTGCTGATCCCGAAGCTGCGCCAATGCCCACCTTGCGTCCTGCACGGGGTGCATCTCGGGCTCGTCCCAACCCCGGTAGCGATACCGCAGGATGCGTACCGACATCCCCCTCCCGCCGTCACGCCGGTGTAGGTACCGAGCGAAGGGCACCATGCGGAGATAGCTCAACTGGGTCCACCGCCGGACCGGGGTGGAGCTCCGGGCCTGTCCCCCGTGCAACACCAGCACGATTGAATGGATCCTCGCGGGATCCGCTGGCCAACGGTCCTCGATCCAGGGTGCAGGTTCGTCCAAGGGTTTCAACTCTCAGGGTCGTCTTGTTCCAAGGTGCTCCCGGATGGTCGCTAACCTCGGCGGCCCATCGACACCACCAGCTCCAGAGTGATCTCGTCGAGCGAGTCGACGACGACGTCGGCGAGCGCAAGCGCATCTTCGGAGGGCGGAAAGGCCGCATTGGGCACGGCGAGCACCCCCAGTCCGGCAGTAGCGGCCGACCGCAGCCCGTTGCTTGAGTCCTCGATCGCTATCGCGTGCAGCGGATCCACCCCGAGCCGCTGCAGCACGGTTTGATACACCGCTGGTGAGGGCTTTCCAGCCCTCACCTCCTCTGTGGACACGCTGACGTGAAACCGCTGCGCTAGCCCGGCCGACTCCAGCACGGTGTCGATCAGCCGCCGCGGTGAGGACGACGCGAGCCCGAGCGGCCAACGGCGCCCCAGCCGCTGGACCACCTCGACCGCACCCGGCAGCAGAGGTAGCGATGCGTCGTACTGAGCGGCCATCCGGTCGATGACGGTGACCGCCACCTCCTGCGGTTCAGCGGGTATGCCCACCGCGTCCGTCAGGTACGCCGACCACTCCGCCGTGCTCATGCCCTGCATCGCCCGGGTCGCCTCCGTGGGCCAGGGCCGGCCGGCTTCGGCGGCAATACCGCGGCGAACGACGTCCCACAATTCCTCCGAATCCACGAGTACGCCGTCGAGGTCGAAGACCACCGCGTGCACTACGTCCCCGACCATCATGCCTCCGCGAGTTGCTCCGACGGGTTCCCTACGATTCTCGCCGAACGGCTGCCATGACTCGCTTCGCCGCGTCGCCGAGTGGGCTGAGCGCTCTGGTGGACATGAGCATCGTCGGCCAGCGTGTGCGCGGGCCGGATGTAGGTGGGCCGGATCAGTTGGGCCAGCCGGCGCCCGTCCACCGGGGGTGTGGTCGTTGCCGATCTGGCGCAGTCAGCAGCAGCGAGTGACCCCAGCCGACGGGCAACAGCGTCGTTGGGCGTCAACCGGGTGATATAGCCGCTCAAAACCTTGATGGCCCGAACGGTGTATTGGGACAGCAGACCCGCAGCTTATGAGACCGGACACTCTGCTGCCAGCTTAGGAGTTATGCGGTCCCACACGGCAGGCCTTGTCCCGTATGGAAATAGACGGTAGTCCCGAGAGCGTCGTTTTCCACGAGATGGGCATGTGCTGTATCTGCACTCAGCTTATTCTCTGAAGAGCAGCGACGAGTTCAGTGATCCTGCGCAAACCGAGGTGTTTGACGACGAGTCCCGTCCGGTGCAGGAGTGATGCCACCGCCATTGCACCAGCCATGGACAAAGGCGCAAACGGAAGCCTGTGTCATGAGGCTGCGGTTCGGTCCCGCGTGTGACGGGCTGCGCGAACGGCCAGTGCCGCGCCGATGGCCAGCAGGACGAGTCCGGCGCCGTTCCAAACGAGGTCGTAGGGCAAGATGTCGACGCCGTAGCGGATCTGGTGGATACGTAGCAGCTTGTGGTTGACGATGCCGTCAAAGAGCTGGAAGGCGCCTAACCCCAGGAACAGCCCGGCCCAGGCATGGGGCGAAGCTAGAGCGTGGCGGCGCCGCAGGTCTGCATACAGGGCAAAGCCGGCGACCAGCCCGAGCAGTTCGGCGGTGTGCAGCAGACCGTCCGAGAGCAGTCCCATAGGCAGGGTGGAGCGGTCGTAGAGATGGTGCCAGGCCAGGATCTGGTGAAAAACGATCTCATCGATCGCGGCCATCACCGCGGCACCCAGCAGGGCGCAGACCGCCATGGACCGCCGTGGTCGCAGGCGGCCCTGGGAGGTGTCCGTCGGGCAGGGTCGGTCATGATCCGCGCTGCCTTCCTGCCAGTGTCTGCTCGCGCTCACCACGCCCTCTCAGACGAGTCCTGCTGAGCGCAGAAAGGTCCGGGCCACGGGGAGGGGTAGCCGCGTGCCGACCGGGTACCCAGGGCAGCATGATGAAACGCGCACTGTGGCAAGGTTTGCTCTCCGGCGCGGCCGGGGTTGCGGTGATGACGCTGGGTGAAAAGGTCGAACAGCGTCTGACCAACCGGCCGGACTCCCACGTCCCGGCGCGGGTGTTGCAGCGGTTGACCGGCATGAGCGAACGCCCCGACCGGCAGCCACTACCGGTGAACTGGGCGATGCACTTCGGCCAAGGCATCGTGCTCGGTATCCTGCGCTCGGTGATGGCCCACGCCGGGCTGCGCGGCCCCTGGTCCTCGGCGAAGTTCACCGTGATCAGGCTGACCAACGATCAGATCCTGGAAAACGCAACCGGCGTCGGTGCGCCGCCGCCCACCTGGCCCCGCGGGGAACTGGTCGTAGACCTGCTGCACAAAGCCGTCTACGCCTTCGCCACCGGCGTCGTCGCCGACGCCCTCGCCGCCCGCTCCGGCCCCGGGCCCGGGCAACGGCACGCCGCGATCCTGCCGGGCCGCCACCCTGACGTCGGACCACTGTCCCGCGAGGCCGCCTACAGCCGCTAAGCAAGCGGGGTAAGCGGTGAGGCGGCTGAGCTGTCGAGTCCACCGGTCGAGCAGCGCCTGTGGGGACCGCTGACTGCCAGTGC
>DASVWA010000055.1:0-5148 GCA_036389855.1 Pseudonocardiaceae bacterium | reverse complement strand
CGAGCCGTCCTCCACCACGCCGTCGGTGGCGATCTTCCCGCCCGGCCGGACGACGAACCTGTCACCCGACGGCGAGCTGATCAGTCGGGATGCGAACCTCGATCCCGTTGCGCAGCACGGTGACGTCCTTCGCGCCGAGCTCGAGCAGGACGCGCAGCGCTGCGCCGGCGCGACGCTTGGAACGGGCTTCGAAGTAGCGACCGGCGATAATGCACGTGGTGACGCTGGCAGCAACCTCCAAGTAAATGTTGGCGGCGCCGTCACTGGGGCGATGGTCAGTCGCGCAGCGTGCGGATCGAATCGGGCTCGTCCACCGCCTCGGCAGGGGCGACGGCCCCGGACCGGGACAGTTCCGCGGTGTAGCCGGCCTCAACTTGGGCGACGAGCACCCTCGGGTGTCGATGCCGGCCGAGGCATTAACCCGGGGCTATCCGCGATTGCGAGATCCTCGTTCCGGTAAGGGCTGACCATTGTGGCGAGTATGTGCATGTTGCGTGAATGGCACCATCACCGTGCACCGGCAAAGATGGCAAATCCGGCTCACGCCCGAGGTTACCCGGAGTTTATCCCGGCGGAGACGGTGGACCCCACGAGAACACCACTCCACGACCCACTCCGCCAGTAATCTGCTCACGGCAGGACGGCTACTGCGCGGACCGGGAAGCTACCCAGGCCGTGGACCGGGGCGGGCAGCGCGGTCAGCCGGGCGCCCTGGCCGGGCAGCCGGTCCAGGTTAGTCAGATGCTCGATCAGCGGGATGCCGTTACCGAGGACGGCGTGGTGCACCGGCCGGGTCGGGTCCTCGACGTTGTCGACGTTCAGCGCATCCACGCCGACCAACGCGACGTTCGCCTCGACCATGGCCTCAGCGAAACTGCTTGTCAGGTAAGGACTTCCGGACAGGTACATGGGGGTCCCCCAGTGCCGCGACCAGCCAGTGTGCACGAGCACTGCCTTGCCCCACATCTCGCCGACATCGCCCAGGACTTCCGGGCCGATCGCGGCACGGCCGCTGGCTCGGACCACCACGACCGGCACGTCCACCAATCGCTCCAGAGGCAGCTCCGCCACGTCGACACCGTTGGCGTGGAAGTGATACGGCGCGTCGACATACGTGCCGGTGTTGGCGACCATCTCAATCCGGCTGATGTGCAACGACACTCCGGGGGCCAACCGCTGCGCCGACTCCGCACGAGAGGTATACGTCGAGATTGTCGGCCCGGGCAGCCCGGGATAGGTGGTCATCCCGTGCTTGATCGGGTGGCTCAGATCGACGTATCGCGAAGCCATGTCATGGCGGATCAGGCCTTATAGCGGGTCGAGGGGCAGGACTGAGTCGTTGGCTTCGCCGTCGGTCGCCAGAGCCCATCGCTCTGATTCAGGCTCGTAGACCGCTGTCCATCCATCCGCGACGGTAATCTGCCCGGGTCCCGTCTCGGTGACCTCCCGGTCACCGATCTTGCCCTCGGCTTCGGCCAGTTTGGTGATGTCGACGGGTTGTGGGGAGTGGGTGGTCATCAGCTCGTTGATGGCGTTCACCCACACCTGCGCATCGGAGTCCAGCATGTTGGTCACTTTCGTACGAGATCGTTGGGGCCGGTCGGTATGGCTGCGCCTATATCTTCGCATCACCGCCCCGGTATGGCGGCGGTCAGCCCCCGCCGAGGCGCCGGACGGCCTGTTGCCGGTGCCAGGACAGCGCATGCACGGCGACGCCATGGGTGAGCGCCCGGGCGGCGGTGGTGCTGCTCACCGAGGCGGCGTTCACGCTGCTCGCGGTACCGGTGCTCGCCCGGCTGGGCCCGTGGCGCTGTCGTTGCACGCGAGTTGGATCGCCGTTTGGTGGCCTGGGCGTGCTGGGCCTCACCGTCGACGGACCACTGGCAATCATGAAGCTGCTGGGCGACGATGTCGCGGCCGCGGGCCGCCCCTGGGGGCGCTGCGCTACGTGGTGACCTACTTCGCGGTAGTCGAGCCGGTGAACCAGCGGCTGCGACCGTTGCCCCCGGCGTCGCGCCCGAAGGCTCGCTGCGTTGCGCGCCCAGTGGGAACCCGGCCATGTGACCGGATCGTGCTGTTTCCGCTTTCGTCTTCTTACTGGTGCCTGCTGGGGTGAGAGGCACGGAAGCGACGCAGTCTCAGGCTGTTGGAGACCACGAACACCGAGCTGAACGCCATCGCCGCACCGGCGAGCATCGGGTTGAGCAACCCGGCCGCAGCCAACGGCAGGGCGGCCACGTTGTAAGCGAATGCCCAGAACAGGTTGCCTTTGATCGTGCCCAGGGTGCGCCGGGACAGCCGGATGGCGTCAGCCGCCGCCCGGAGGTCTCCGCTGACCAGCGTGAGGTCGCTGGCCTCGATCGCCACGTCGGTGCCGGTGCCCATGGCGAGACCGAGGTCGGCTTGGGCCAGCGCGGCGGCGTCGTTGATCCCGTCACCGACCATAGCGACGACCTTGCCTTCGCCCTGCAGCCGCTTCACGACGTCGACCTTGTCGGCGGGCAGCACCTCGGCGACGATCTCGTCAATGCCCACCTCGGCGGCGACGGCTCGCGCGGCCGCGGTGTTGTCGCCGGTGAGCAGCACCGGGGTCAACCCGAGCGCGCGGAACTGGGCGATCGCCTGCGCCGAGGTGGGTTTGACCGTGTCGGCGACGACCAGCACGGCGCGCGCTTGGCCGTCCCAGGCCACGGCGATCGCGGTGCGGCCCCGTTCTTCGGCTGTGGCCTTGGCTTCGGCAATTTCAGGAGGGAGCGGCTGATTCCACTGCTCCAGCAAGGCGGACCGGCCGACGAGCACCGCGTGACCGTCCACGGCACCGGCGACGCCGAGGCCTTCGGTGCTCTGGAACTCCTGCACCGCAGGCAGCTCACCGACCCGCTCTCGGGCGCCAGTGGCGATTGCTCGGGCGATGGGGTGTTCGGACGCGTCCTCCAGCGCGCCGGCCAGCCGCAGCACCTCGTCCGGGTCCTCGCCGGCGGCGACGCACACATCGACCAGAGACATCCGCCCGCTGGTGACAGTGCCGGTCTTGTCTAGCACGACCGTGTCGGCGCGCCGGGTGGACTCCAGCACCTCCGGGCCCTTGATCAGGATGCCCAGTTGCGCGCCGCGGCCGGTGCCGACCAGCAGTGCCGTCGGCGTCGCGAGCCCCAGGGCGCACGGGCAGGCGATGATCAGCACCGCAACCGCCGCGGAGAAGGCCATTGCCGCGCCGGCGCCAGTGCCCAGCCAGAACCCAAGAGTGGCCGCGGCGAGCACGATGACGATCGGCACGAACACCCCGGAGATCCGGTCGGCCAGCCGCTGCACGGCCGCCTTGCCGTTCTGGGCGTCCTCAACGAGCTTTGCCATCTGGGCGAGCTGGGTTTCTGACCCGATCCGGGTGGCGCGGACCACCAACCGGCCGCCGGCGTTGACGGTGGCGCCGACGACGCTGTCGCCGGGTCGGACGTCGACCGGCACCGACTCCCCGGTCAGCATCGAGGCGTCGATGGCCGAAGCGCCGTCCTCGACCACTCCGTCGGTGGCGACCTTCTCGCCGGGACGGACCACGAAACGGTCGCCAACCTTGAGCTGCCCGGTCGGGACGCGGACCTCGTGCCCGTTGCGGAGCACGGCGACGTCCTTGGTGCCGAGCTCCAGCAGCGCGCGCAAGGCCGCCCCGGCGCGCCGCTTGGATCGGGCCTCGAAGTAGCGCCCGGCGAGGATGAACGTGGTGACGCCGGCGGCAACCTCCAGGTAGATGTTCCCGGCGCCGCCGCTGGGCGCGACCGTCAGCTCGAACGGGTGCGTCATGCCCGGGACCCCGGCAGTGCCAAGGAACAGGGCGTGCAGCGACCACCCGAACGCGGCCAGCGTGCCCATCGAGATGAGCGTGTCCATGGTCGCCGCGCCGTGGCGCAGATTCGCCCACGCGGCGCGGTGGAACGGCAGTGCTCCCCACACCAGCACCGGTGCGGCAAGGGTGAGCGACAGCCACTGCCAGTAGGTGAACTGCAGCGCCGGCACCATCGCCATCGCGACCACCGGCACTGACAACGCGAGCGAGACCAGCAGCCGGGTCCGCAGCACTCGGGTCGGGTCAGGCTCATGGGCCGCCTGCGCTGCGCCGTCGGCTGCGGGTTGCGCCCGCAGGTCGGCTGCGTAACCAGCGGCTTGCACCTGGCCGACCAGCTTCTGCGGATCGAGCCCCTCCGGGTAGCTGACGCGAGCCCTTTCGGTGGCGTAGTTCACCGTAGCGGTGACGCCGTCGAGATTGTTGAGCTTGCGCTCGATGCGGCGTGCGCAGGAGGCACAGGTCATGCCGGAAATCGCCAGCTCGACCTCGTTCGTGGGCCTGCTGTCCGCAACGGCGGTCATGGGTGTCCTCCCTCGTGGTGTGTGCCGCTATCAGCGGCCGGACCAGTCGGGACGGTGAACTCGGTGGTGCGGACGACGCCACCGTGTTGGAACTCGAGGAACAATCGGTAGCTACCGGAGCTGGGCACCTCGACCATGAACTCGATCCCGGGGCCCGGCCTGGTTCGTCCGTCCCCGGGCTGACCGTCTGGGTGGACGTGCAGGTAGGCGAGGTCGCCGTTGCGCAGCGCGACCAGGTGCCCGTAGGCGGCCAGGTAGGGCTGCAGGTCGGTGACCGGCTGCCCGTCCCGGGCCACCGACAGGGTCAGCTGCGACTCGGTGCCCGGGGTCAGCTGCCCGTCGAGGGTGACGGTGTACCCGTCGACCTCGGCGGTGGTGGAGGGCTCGGGCAGCGGCTGCGGGGCGTGGTCGCCGGCCACGGCGACGTCGGCGCCCAGCACGAGCGCGGGGTCGTCACCGGCGGGGTCGAAGTCGGTGAACAGCCGCCAGGTGCCTGCGGTCAGGTCCAGCGGGATCGACCAGGTGCCGTCGGCGGACAGGGTCGGGTGCACGTGCTGGTAGCCGGTCAGGTCCCGGCGCACGGCGATCAGGTGCAGGTCCTCCTCGTGGGACGTGTCGTAGTCCGTGACCGGGCGACCGTCGGGGCCGAGTACCTGGAACGACACCGGGATGCCCACCCCGGCCGGCAGGGTGTCGGCGACGTCGAGGGTGTAGCCGTCCTGGGAGACCTGCAGGCCGCCGGGCAGGTGGGCGACGGAGGCAGGCTGCGCGCTGCCGTCCGTGGAG
>DASVWA010000054.1:0-4275 GCA_036389855.1 Pseudonocardiaceae bacterium | reverse complement strand
TCGTGCTCGGCGCACCAGGCGATCTGCTCGCTCAGCGCGGAGTACAGCGAGACGTCCCCGGAATGCAGCCGCACGATCGCCGCATCCGGGTGCGCCTCGTACACCGCGAGAACGTCTTCCAGGGTCATCCCTGCCGAGTCGCGCAGCTCGACACCGTCACCGCAGTGCTCGAGCACTGCGGCAGGTACCAGAGACGATGCCCAGACCACCACGTCGGCGGTCGCGAGCCGATGCGCCCCACGCAGGGTGATCAGGTCTGCCGCGCCGGGGCCGGCGCCCACGAACGAAATCAGCCCGGTAGCCGGTCGCATCAGACCATCCCACCTCCCGGGGACCCCATACGAGGTGGCCAGTCCTCCTAGCCCAGCAGAGTCTTGTCCTGCGGCCGGTCGGCGGCCAGAGTCAGGCATGCGATCCGGGCACCCGCCTCGCCTGCCTGGCCCGGTCCGGTAGCGGTCTGCTCTGCCTCGTGAACGACGATTGATCCGGGCCCCCGGTCGGTGAAGACGAAGGGCACCGTGACCCGCGTCGTGCCTGAGCCGGCTGCATCGGTGCGCGTGTCCAGCCAGACCTCGTTGTTCGGGTTGGCGTATTCGGAGTTAGTCGATGGCTTCGTCGGCGAGGCGGCGGGATCGACGCGGTTTTGGTAATGGCCCCCTGCGAACGCGGGGTTGTCACTGCAAAGGTTCTCGTGCGCGTGCACGGCGTAGCCCCGGTTGGGCAGGAACCCGTTGATGGTGAGTTCTACGTTGGTGGACGTTCCTGACGGTGTCATGGTGACCGCCATCCGCGCGCCGGGTGGCGCCAATTCCGGGTTGTACGTCATGGCGGTGGACTCGGGATTGGGTTCGGTCAGCGTGCCCTGGCCCCGCAGAGTGATCGCGGTTTGGGCGGGTAGGGTCAGGCCCTGGTACCCGCACGCCATCGGCCCGAGGGCGACGGCCGCGGTCGCCATTGCCAGTGTGAGCCGTCGCCCCAGCAGTCGACGAGCGTTTACTGGCTGTGTACAGGGTGCCACTCTCGAGTACCCTGTGTGATATCGATCAATCGAAGAATGTCCCCTCATGGATGTATATTGCCCGACCTGAATGCGCTGCGCGAGCCCCAACTACTCGTCTGGGTCGGTTTCCATGGCGAGCACGAAGTTCAGCACATAGCGCAGCGCAAGTTCCTGGCGGTCGGCCGGGTGCGGTGCCCAGGCGAGGGCATCTTCGGCGTAGCGGAGCAATTGTTCCTCGTTGAGTCTCGACATGATCAGTTGAGCGAGCTCAGGTCCTTCGAGATCGGGACGCAGGCGTCGGGCGAGCACATACTGGGTGGCCAGTTCATCGTCGTGATCTTCAGCGCTCATCTGCGGCCTCCGTTCGGCGCTGCACCTAGTGTGGCGACAATCTGCTAGGGCAGAGAGGGGACGACGTGACGCGGGCCCAACACCCGATCGAGATCGAGTCATACCGGATCCTGCGATCGAAAGTGAACACCGAAATACTTCCGCCGCGCACCCGCGCAGTGATTGAGCGGGTGATCCACACCAGCGCGGACCTCGACTATGCCACGGACCTGATCTGCGACGAGGAGGCGCTGCGTGCCGGACAACAGGCGCTAGCCTCAGGGACTCCACTGGTGGTCGATGTCCGGATGCTCGCTGCCGGGATCACGTCGCGGCGGTGTGTGGTCGCGCTGGACTTGGCCGGTGATCCACCCGAGGGGCTGACCCGATCCGCTGCGGGGATCCGGGCGGCCGCGGTCAAGCACCCCGAGGGGGCAGTGTGGGCCGTGGGCAACGCGCCCACCGCGCTGCGCGAACTGATCCGACTGACCGCCGACGGCCTGGTGCGACCCGCCCTGGTGATTGGGTTGCCGGTGGGTTTCGTCGACGCTGCCAAGGCCAAGGCGGCGCTGCGGGAGTCAGGCTTGCCGGCACTGTCCAACCGCAGCGCCAAGGGCGGCGCCGCGGTCGCTGCGGCGGTGGTGAACGCGCTGCTGTACTGGGAGCAGGCCCGGTGAGGCCGTACCTGGTCGGTCTGGACCTGGCCGGGCGATTGGTCGTCGTGGTTGGCGCGGGCACGGTCGCCCAACGCCGGCTACCGCGACTGATCGCGGCCGGCGCGAACGTGCTGCTGGTAGCCCCCGAGGCCACCCCGGCGGTGGAGTCGATGGCGAGGGCGGGCGAACTGCGCTGGGCGGTCCGGGACTACGCCGACGGAGACCTCGACGGCGCCTGGTACGCGCTGGCCTGCAGCTCCGACCCGGTGGTCAACGCTGCAGTGGCCGCTGAGGCGCAGCGGCGGCGGATGTTCTGCGTGCGGGCCGATGACTCCACCGGTGGCAGCGCGGTCACCGCAGCCACCGGGGAACACGAAGGGTTACTCGTCGGCGTTCTTGCCGGGCGCCGCCCACGCCGTTCCGCCGCTGTCCGGGATGCACTGATCGAAGCACTGCGCACCGGGGTAGTGGATGACGCTCCGGACGCCGAAGACCACGTCGCTACCCCCGGCGTTGCGTTGGTCGGCGCGGGACCGGGCGACCCTGACCTGATCACCGTGCGCGGCCGGCGGTTGCTGGCCCGCGCCGATGTTGTCGTGGCCGACCGGCTCGCTCCCCGAGAGCTGCTCGACGAGCTCGGCGCGCATGTCACGGTGATCGACGCCGCGAAAGTGCCCTACGGCCGCGCGATGGCCCAGGAACAGATCAACGCGCAGCTCATTGACCACGCCAGGGCAGGCCGGTTCGTGGTGCGGCTCAAAGGTGGCGATCCCTACGTCTTCGGGCGGGGCTTCGAGGAGTTGCTCGCCTGTGCGGCCGCCGGGGTGCCGGTCACCGTGGTGCCCGGCGTCACCAGCGCCATCTCGGTCCCCGCCGCGGCGGGTATCCCGGTCACTCACCGCGGCGTCGCCCACGAGTTCGTCGTCGTCTCCGGGCATGTGGCGCCGGACGATCCCGCCTCCCTGGTCGACTGGCCGGCGCTCGGGCGGCTGCGCGGCACCCTGATCCTGCTGATGGCGGTCGAGCGGATCGGTGCGTTCGCCGACGTACTGGTCGCCCACGGCCGGGCACCGGACAGCCCGGTTGCCGTGATTGCTGACGGCACCCTGCGCAGCCAGCAGACGGTGTGTTCCACGCTGGCCGACGTCGCGGCAGATGTCGCTCGTGGCGGGATCCGCCCGCCCGCGATCGTCGTGATCGGCCCAGTGGTGGGCCTCGTGAGTGAGTAACAGTGTTCCAGCATTCAATGCCACTCACGAGCAACGCGCGCCAGCGCCCGCGTTGCTCGCCGCGGTAGCCCGTGGGCGGTGAACCAGTCGGTCACGATCCGGATGTCCCGCGCGAGGAACGCCGGTCCCTGCGGGTTGGCGACGATGTCCACCACCTGCGGCAGGTCGATGAGCACCAGGCGCCCGCGGTGCACCAGCAGGTTGAAGGGGGACAGGTCGCCATGCGCCAGGCCCTCGCCGGTGAGCAGCATCAGGGCGTCGATGAGCTGGTCCCATAACGTGCGAAGAGCTGCGGGATCGGGCCGCAGCTGCGCCAGCCGGGGAGCCGCTTGGCCGTCCGGCTCGGCGAGGTACTCCAGTAATAGCTCAGTTCCCTGCAGCTGCGCCGGGTAGGGCACCGGGGCACCAACGCGCCACATCCTGCACAGGGCGCTGAACTCGGCAGCCGCCCACTGCCCGGCCAGCAAATCGCGGCCGAACGCAGTGCGCCGAGCCATCGCCCGCGTCTCCCGGGAGCGACGCACCCGCCGCCCCTCGATGTATGCGGCGTCGCGGTGAAACATTCGATGCTCGGCGGTGCGGTAACGCTTAGCGGCGAGCAGGCAGGATCGGGGCGTGCCGGGTACTGCGCGCTCCACTAGATGCACGTCTGCTTCTTTGCCGGTCTTGACCACGCCGAGCTCGGTATCGACCGCGGCGAGTTCGGTGACCAGCCAATCCGGGTGTGGGGCTGGGCCGTGCTCCGCCAGGTCCCAGGTCGACCATCGATCCCCGTCGATCGGATCGTCGTCGGGTGGCGGGGGAGCAGGGGTGCGCTGGCGGGCTGCTGGTTTGTCATCATCGAAGTGCCGTCGATGCCGGCGGCTGCTGGGCTCGTCAAGGCATGTGTCATCGAAGCGGCTGCGCCGTACGGGCAGCCGGTCGTGCTGTGGCATTGGAAGGGCTCCTTGGGTGACGCCACCCAGAAGCAGAAATCAGCCGGCCGGATGGCGGGAGTGTGAGGTCACGTTGAGCTGCACACCACTGGCAGCCATGGCCACTCGCCTCCTCCCGTTGCTTT
>DASVWA010000053.1:0-2571 GCA_036389855.1 Pseudonocardiaceae bacterium | reverse complement strand
GTGTACCTGGTCAATGACGTCAAGGACGTTGAGGCTGACCGGGCGCACCCGATCAAACGCAACCGTCCGATCGCGGCTGGGGTGGTGGCACCGCAAGCGGCGCTGGCCGTCGCGGCACTGCTGTTCGCGGCCGCGCTCGGGGTGTCCTTGCTGGCATCGCCTGACTTGGCGCTGGTCACCGCGATCTACATCGCGGTGCAGATTTCGTACTGTTTGTGGCTCAAGCACCAGCCGGTGGTGGACATCGCCATCGTTGCGTCGGGTTTCCTGTTACGGGCCATCGCTGGTGGCGCTGCTGCGCAGATCGAGCTGTCCCAGTGGTTCCTGCTGGTGGCCGCGTTCGGGTCGCTGTTCATGGTGGCTGGTAAGCGCTACGCAGAGATCCGTCTCGCCGAGCGCACCGGCGCAAAGATCCGCAAGTCACTAGAGCGCTACACCGCCTCCTACCTGCGTTTCGTGTGGACGCTGTCCGCCACTGTGCTGATCATGACCTACGGTTTGTGGGCGTTTCAACTCAGCCAGATCAATGACTCGCGCTGGCCGATCATCTCGCTGGTGCCCTTCGTGGTGGCCGTGCTGCGCTACGCCGTGGACGTCGACGGTGGCAACGGTGGTGAGCCCGAGGAGATTGCCATCGGCGACCGCGTGCTCCAAATCTTGGGCGTCTGCCTCGTGCTCACCCTCACTGCTGCGGTGTACGTCTAACTCATGACGGACACCGCCCCGGCTGGCTTGCCAGACCTATCCTGGGGTGCCGTGCGCAGTGTCCGTCGGCCTTGATTGTTCAGGGTGGGCCGGCGAGTGTCCGAGACGACGTGGAACCGACCGAGTGAGGCGGTCGTGTTGTTCCTGCGCGGTCATACTGTTCGGACTGCCACCCCGGTCGCGGCCGTAGTCGGCACCCTGCTGTCAGCGGTCAACCAGGGTGCGGTCGTCGTTGGTGGGGACGCGACGGTTGGTACGTGGCTGCGAATAGCCTTCAACTACGTAGTCCCATTCGTCGTCGCGAGCATCGGCTACCTGTCCGCCCGGCGCGCTCGCTGATCTTCCCGGTCTGGCTGCCGTACTTAAATCGGGAGGCGGCGGAAGATCGGGCGGGGGACGTGGCGTAGGACGGACATCACGTAGCGCATGGGAGCGGGGGCCCATGCTTGCTCGCGGCCGTGCGCCACGGCGTCCATGATCACGTCAGCGACCTGCTCCGGGGTGACCGACAGCGGGGCGGCTTTCATGCCCGCGGTCATTTTGGTGCGCACGAACCCGGGCCGGATCACTGACACGTTGATTCCGGACGGCCGCAGCGCCTCGGTAAGACCGGTGTAGAAGGCGTCCAAGCCAGCCTTGGTGGCGCCGTAGCTGAAGTTTGCGCGCCGGGGCCGCTCCGCAGCGGCCGAAGACAACACCGCCAGCGCCCCATGCCCCTGCCGTTGCAGCGCGTTGGCCAGCAGCACGCCAACCGACACCGCGCCCACGTAGTTCACTTGAGCGAGTTCAACCGCGGTGGTGTGATCGGTCCAGGCTTTCTCCTGGTCGCCGAGCAACCCGAAGGCGACGAGGGTGACGTCGATGTCACCGTCGGCGAACGCCTTCTCGATCGTCTCCGGGTGCGACGCGGTGTCCGCTGCGTCGAAGGGCAGCGTCACCACCGTGGCGCCCACCCGGTCCAGCCGGGCCGCGGCGGCATCCAACCGCTCGCTCGGGCGGGCCGCCAGCACCACCCGCAGCGACCGCCGGGTGGCGTAGCGCTCCGCGGTGGCCAGCGCGATCTCGGAGGTGCCGCCGAGCAGCAGCAGGGACTGGGGGTTGCCGACAGCGTCGATCACAGAATTTCCCTTGTCACAGAGTTTCCCTTTATCACAGTTCAAGTCTCCTGGAGAGATCGGAAGCGAAGATCCCGTCGGGGTCAGCAGTGGCGCGGATCTTGCGCCACTCATCGATCCGCGGGTACATCCGGTGCAGGGTGGCGGGCGATGTGCGGGACTCTTTGGCCAGGTAAAGTCGCCCACCAGCCTCAAGTACCTGCTCGTCGAGCCGGTCGCAGAACTCTGCCAGGCCGCGGCGGACCGGGAAGTCCACGGTGATCGTCCAGCCGGGGTGGGGAAACGACAGCGGTGCCTGGTTGGCCTCGCCGAAACGTTTGAGCACGTTGAGGAATGAGACGTGCCCCGAGTGCGCGACCTGTTCCACGATGCGGTGCACGGTGTCCTGCGCACCGAAGGGCACCACGAACTGGTACTGCAGGAAGCCCCGCGGCCCGTACGCCCGGTTCCATTCGCCGATCATGTCCAGCGGGTGGTAAAAGGCGGTCAGGTTCTGCACCTCGTCGCGGCGGCGCTTGGGTGCCTTGCGGTACCAGGCCTCGCTCAGCGCGCCGAAGATCGCCCGGTTGGCCAGACCATTGGGGAACACGTTCGGCGCGGTGAGCAGTTGCGGCGCGTCGAAGGCCAATGGGGCGCGTCGCAGCTTCGGTGGCAGCTGGTCACGGCGGGCGATGCTGCCGCGGGTGAGCACCGCGCGGCCCAGCTTCGCGCCCGTCGAGATGGCATCGAACCAGGCGGCGGAGTAGTCGTA
>DASVWA010000052.1:0-4982 GCA_036389855.1 Pseudonocardiaceae bacterium | reverse complement strand
ACCAGAACATCCGAAGGATGAATTATCGAACAAGCTGCAGCCAACGCGACCATCACAACGAGATAACTAATGTGTGCAACTGATACGTAGTCGGCGCCCTATCTAGGTACAAAGGCAAGATACCGCTGGCACTTCGTCACTGCTCGCGAGCAGTGCGTAATCCGAGCCGAGAACTACGTAGACACAACCGGCAAACCTACGTAGACCGATGGGGGTCTCTATCAGGCAGCGTAGCTGCCGCGCTACGTCGGTTTCGAGGGACTCAACCGCTGGCCCGGCCTCAAGATCAACTAAGACGGTTCCCGGCGGCCCAAGAGCTGTCCGCATCCCACTGACACCGAGGCCATTTCGATGTACTTCAGCGGTACCACGATGTGTCGGTCGCAACTCCGGGGTGTGGCGCATCCTCAAACGCCGGTCGCACCCGCCCCTCGGGCCAAGACGGCCACCGACAGTGGCAGCAGGAAGTACCCATGCCTGTTCGGCGCCGGTCGCTCGCTCGAGTCCGGCGCGGGCTAGCCGCTCGGCCCTCGGGTAGTCGCTGCGGACGTACGCGCGGCGCTGGACGTGACCGCAGCGCTCAACGCATGGACCGGCGGGTCGTCGCTCGGTGCAGCATTGGATGAGGTTGGAAGCTTGCCCGCGCAAGGCTGACGGTGTGACGGCAGGTCAACCGATCTGATCGTCTGATCGATCCGGGATGTTGAGCACGGCCAGCAGCCGTGTCAGGGCGTCGTGGTGTGTCGGGTTGACCCGGTCCAGCGCCGCGGCCAGCTCACCGGTGGGGTGGGCCAGTGTGTGGGCCGCCTGGCCCAGCACCGCAAGGTCGGCGGCGGGCACACGCACGCTATGTGCGTGGGGTGAGTCAGCGGTGCAGGCGACCTGGTTGCCGGAGAAGCCGTAGTAGCGGTGCAGCTGGTGATTGAGGGCATCCCAGAACCGGTATAGCGCGGTCAACGCAATCCGACCGGCCAGCGGGGGCGGCAGCACCTGTCCCAAGCCATTCGCGGGGGATATCGCGGCTTCGGCCTTCGCCAGGCCCTGCAAGAGGTCCTCCGCCGCGGGCAGCAGTGTTGTCAGGGCCGTCCCCTGGGCCACCACCACTGCCACCATAGGGCGCTGTGCCGGGGGTAGCCCCGTGGGCGGCGGTGGGTCAGTCACCCTGTGGCGCCGGGCCGTAGGGACGATCAGCTCACGGGCGGCGGCGCCTGAGGCCGTCGGTACGGGGCGCGGCGGGGCGGTCATCAGGACTCCTGGCTGTTCCAGTGGTTATGCCACCAGAGGGGTTCTGGTTGACCACCTCGTAGGCATGCTGCCGGTATGGCTGATGGCTTAACCTGTTGCAATCCTTGTCGCCCCTCGGCAACAGCGCCACTACCTAAGTTGGGCCAATCGGGGGATCTCGGATGAGCGACGTAGCAGGGACCGACCACGACAAGGCCTAGGCCAGTTTCGTGGATGGCGACCGCTTAGAACTTCCCCCGCGAACGTCCGCCCCCTCAGGAGATTCTCCAAGGCGTCGACATGTCGTCGGCAAAGGTGATCCGACATGTTGTCGGCAAAAAGGCTACCGCGAGGGCGGCCGGGACCCATCATTGAAGCTGGCGTGCCCTACATCAAGTGCAGCCAGGCACATGTCATGGCTACGGTTGGTAGGCTCTCTGTACGTCTTAGATGTGGTGTGCACGGCCGAAACCGACCCGAACCATCTGCTCGCCGACCCAGTGAGGGCTCGTGCGCTGGGCTCCCGGGCCGCCGCGCTTTGTACGCAGCTTGCTGTCCGACAAGGAGGGCATCGCCTGGTGGGGGCTGAAGCGACCTCCGGCCTTGCAGAAACCTTCGATCCGGCCAACGATGTCAATACGTGCGCAGCTATCACCGGGTCGGTGCCGCAGGCGGTCTGTCCAGCGGGTCGTCCAGGTTCGCTGTGTAGCGCTGGCGCCGGTGGGCGTCGAGTACGGCAATGTCAAGCGGAAGGGGATGGCCATGGTATTAGCTGATCCAGAAGCCAGGTTCGGCATCAAACTCCACAGCAAGCCCGGGCCCAAAACGCTCGACCAGATGTATTCCTTGATCATCGGCCTCGTCGTGCTGCTCCTTGGGATCGTCGGGTTCTTCCTGACAGGTTTCGAGAACTTCACCGAGATGACTGACCACGCGCTTCTCGGGCTCTTTCATATGAACGGCTTCCTCAACCTCGTGTATATCATCCTCGGGCTGTGGTGGCTGATGGGGGCGTTCGCGCTGACTCCTGCCAGCAATCAGGGGTTGAACATCGCCATGGCTGGCGCCTTAGTCCTGGTCGCCGTGTTGGGCCTCTTGGGCTACTTGTCTTTGCTCTCTATCCCCGGCGGGCTTACCGGGAACACCATCCTGTACCTGGCGGTCGGTGTGGCGACCCTGATATTCGGCAGTGGCCTGCTCAGCGGGGGCAGTCGTTAACCCGCTACCGCGTAGGCGTAAGAGGACGCAACTCTCATAGGCCGTGTTCCCTGGCCGCCAGGGAACACGGCCAAGCCGCGCGGGCAATCGAATCAGCGACGCGGGAGAATGGGCACGCGTGTGGAGCCGGATTCGGGCGCGCCGAGGCCACCCGGGCCGGCCCGCGGACCGTCGGCTGGGACGGGCTCGACGTCCACCCGCACCACGGCGTCGTCTGGGTGGGCTCACTCCCTGTTGATGTTCGCTTGGATGCCCGCCTGAGCTCTCCGCTGGTCCAGCAGTCTCTTGAGCTCACCCCATGACCAGATCACGGCGCCCACGCCGACCTGGCGCAGGTCGTTGACCCGCTCAACGCGCTCGGTCGGAGGCACGAATGCAACATTGCCAATCGTTTGGAGGCCCGCGGCGACGGCGGACTGCGCGCCGGGCACCGAGTCCTCGATCGCGAGCCCCTGCCACCGGCTGATGCCGAGTCGTTCACCGGCGAACAGGTACACCGCCGGATCCGGCTTGGACCTTGGAGCCAGCAGCGAGTCCTCCGCACTGAAGCGCAGTTCGGCGGGGATCAGTCGGTCAAGCCCGGTGGCGGTGAAGCACGCCGCCAACCGTGCCGTGGCGCTGGAGCTGACCGCGGCCAGCAGAAAGTCCCGCGCGAGCGCAGTCAGCGGCTGCAGCACCGCGGGGTCGGGTCGTAGCACCTGGCCAAGGTGGGCAGTGACAGCTTGCTTCTCCTCCTGCACCCAGCCCTCCAACTGGGCGGCGGTGAGCGCGTGCTGGGCGGCGCTGGGCAGATCGGTCGTCGTGGTGGCGGCGCCGGGGTGCCGCACCGCTAGAGCGGGTTCAATGGGCACGCCGCTGGCGACGGCGAGGTCCACTGCGGTGGTGCGGAAGTTCTTGCCGGTCGTGGAGAGGCGAAGCTCCTCGGGATCGAACCGCCGGGAGAGCCCAAGGCTTGCCACGAACCGGTTCGTCACCTCCGCCGAGGCGTCGAATGCCGGTTCTTCTGAGGGGAAGAGGTTCCCGTCGGCGTCGCACATCAAGACGGTGATCGACCGCAAATCGAGCGCCCGGAACTGCAGCATGTCCTGTCTCCTCCGGTGGAAGGGCTACGTCTCGGTAACCACGCCACGGGTGAGGAATGCGTGCAGCGTGAACCGAAGCCCGTGCCGATCGATCGAGCCGAGCATGCGCTGCAGCGTCGTCACGAACCACCGGTGGTCACAGAGGTCGCCGAACACCTCTCGCATCTCCAGCAGTGGGCGCGGGTTATCGCGCCCGGCCCGGGCCAGCGCCTGCATGCGGTCGGATCGGTCGTCTTCGACGGTGATGGGTTCGCCGTCGAGGTCGACGGCGCGAAGGTAACGGAACCAGCCGGCCACGGCGAGGGTCAGCAGTTCTGCCGGCCGGCCCTGCGCCAGTGCCTCGCGCAGTGAGGGCAACAGGTAGGCGGGCACCTTGGTGGAGCCGCGCTGGCAGAGGCGGGCGAGTGGGTCCCCAACGGTGGGGTTGGCGAAGCGGTCCAGCAGGGTTCGCTGGTACGCGGCCAGGTTCAGGCCGGGCACCGTGGGCAGCAACGGCGCGACCTCGTCGGCCATCAGCCGCTGGACATAGTGACGTAGCAACCGGTCGCTCATTGCCGTGTCGGTCCGCCGGTGCCCGGCGAGGTAGCCCAGGTATCCCAGAGCGCTGTGGCTGCCGTTGAGCAGGCGGCTCTTCACGAGCTTGTACGCGGTGACGTCCTCGACAATCTCCACACCGACCTCTTCCAGCGGTGGGCGCCCGTTACAGAAGTAGTCCTCGACCACCCACTGGCGGTACGGCTCAGTGACCACCGGCCAGCGGTCTGCGATGCCGAAGGTCCGAGCGACGGTGCCGCGGTCGGTGCTGGAGGTAGATGGGGTGATGCGGTCCACCATGCTGCTCGGGAAGGTGACGTTTTCAGCGATCCAGCTCGCCAACCCGAGGCTGCGGCTACGGGCGAAGGAGAGGACGGCGGTACGGGTGACGGCCCCGTTGTTGGGGACATTATCGCAGGACAGGACGGTGAACGGGCGCAACTCAGCCTGGCGTCGGCGGTCCAGGGCCTCGGTGAGATACCCGAACACCGTGCTGGGGGAGTGGGGGTTGGCGAGGTCGGCACGCACGTCCGGGTCCGACGGGTCGAACTCCCCGGCGTCATCGATTGGGTAACCGGCGCCGGTGACGGTGAGGGTGACCAGCCGGGTGTGCGGGTCAGTGAGGGCGTCAAGCACCTGGTCCGGCCTGTCCGGGGCGAACAGGCAGCGGCTGAGCGCGCC
The DNA here is from genome assembly GCA_036389855.1 of Pseudonocardiaceae bacterium. Taxonomy (GTDB): domain Bacteria; phylum Actinomycetota; class Actinomycetes; order Mycobacteriales; family Pseudonocardiaceae. Next base: position 243 of record DASVWA010000052.1, on the reverse strand, counting down.
AATGATGCGCGCCTGCTCCCCGGTGCCGTCGCGCTCAACCACGGTGAACAGGCCGTCCTGCGCGGTCAGGGCGGCGGTCATCCCGCGCGAGCGCAGCCCGACCCCGACCACGCCCCACTCGACGGACAGGCCGCGCTCGGCAACCTCGTCGAGGTACACCGCTTGGTGGGCACGGTGGAAGCCGCCGACCCCGATATGCACGACACCGGGGTCCAAGCTTGCTCGGTTGTAGGTGGGGCCCGG
>DASVWA010000051.1:0-17580 GCA_036389855.1 Pseudonocardiaceae bacterium | reverse complement strand
TTTGTCTGGTTCAGCACGTGCCAGGTGCGGGTGGCGGATCCGGGTGTGGAATTTGCGTTTGATGTGACCACCTTGGGGATGTCCGTGGCCCGCTGGGGTTACCGGTTCTCGCCTGCCGAGGGTGGCACCGAGGTCACCGAGTACCGGGTGGACAAACGTAGCCGCGGCGCCACGGTGATGAGCGGATCTGCACAGGCAAGTCCGCGACCATGCGCCCGGAGGTCAATCGGGACGGTATGCGCGAAACCTTGCACCGCCTTAAATCCGAGCTGGAATCGGGCCTTAGGAGCTAAATCTCAACCTCTCAGGCCGGTGCCTCGGTGGCCCTTCCCGCTACGGTCACGCTCGTTGAGGGAAGGAGGATAAAGCCGTGGCAGCAGCGGCGAGGCGGATCCGGATCGAAGAGCGGCGGGCACGGCTCGGTCTGCGGCACCACCTTGCAGCACAGGCGCAGGCCAGCAGCGTCGTCGAGGTAGCCCAGGGACTGGTGGGCCTGCATGCCACCGACCCCGCCTCAGTGTATTTGGCCGCGATCGTCCGGATGCGCACCGGCGAGCCGAGCATCATCGAACGCGCGCTCTACGACGAGCGGTCGGTGATCCGGATGCTCGGCATGCGGCGGACGATGTTCGTGGTCCCGGTGGAGCTGGCACCGGTGGTGCACGCGGCCTGCACCCGAAAGATCGCGATGCAGGAGCGGCGCCGGTTGGTTCACCATCTCGACCAGGCCCGCGTCGCTGCAGACCCGGGCACCTGGCTGAAAGACGTCGAGGAATCCACCTTGCGGGTGCTGGAGGCCCGGGGTGAAGCGACCGCGGTGGAACTGTCCGATGAGGAACCCCGCTTGCGCACGTCACTCCTGATGGCCGAGGGAAAGCCCTACCAAGCCCGGCCGAACATCTGCACTCGGGTGCTGTTCCTGCTCGCCGCAGACGGTCGGATAATCCGCGGCCGGCCCCGTGGCTCCTGGACGTCAAGCCAGTACCGCTGGTCACCGCTGCAGACTTGGCTGCCGGGTGGGTTACCCCATCTGCCGACCGAAGCCGCCCAGCTGGAGCTGGCCCGCCGGTGGCTCGCCGCGTTCGGGCCGGGCACGGTCGCCGACCTACAGTGGTGGTCCGGATGGACGGCCGGTGACACGCGCCGTGCGCTGGCCCAGCTCGACGTCGCGGAAGTCGATCTCAACGGCACGAATGGATTGGTACTCGCCGACGACCTCGAGCCGATAACTGCCAACGCGCCGTGGGCCGCGCTGCTGCCCGCGCTGGACCCGACCGCAATGGCGTGGTCTGATCGCGGCTGGTTCCTGGGCGGTCATGCGCCAGCGCTGTTTGATCGGTCCGGCAATATCGGTCCCACAGTCTGGTGGGACGGCCGCGTCGTCGGCGGATGGGCACAGCGAAGGGAAGGCGACATTGTTTTCCGGCTGCTTGAAGACATTGGCCACGATGCGGTCGCTGCACTGGTAGCAGCAGCCGAGCTGCTCAGTCACCGGATGGGGACAGTCCGGGTCACACCACGCTTCCGGACGCCGCTCGAGCAAGAGCTGACCGCGTGAAGCACGGCACGGCCCCGTGGGGCTTCCTCAGGCGGCTCGGCGGGTGGAGCGGCGCCGAGGAGCTCGCCGTGATCCGCCACGGGAAACCCCGACAACGCCGCCGCTTCGACGGCTCTTGGACGGTGTCGACGCGCACGCAGCCGTCACCGGGGCGATCAGTGGGGCCGGCGGGCCGGTCAGTGCGGTAATTTGCTCGGCACCGGGACGCACCCGTGTCGTCACCGGCCTGATGCCGGCCTGTCGAGTCAGTGTCCGCATTTCCCCGGACTGGTCCGGGGTGGACAGCGTGACCACGATCCCCTCGGCGCCTGCCCTGGCAGTGCGCCCGGAACGGTGCAGGTAACCCTTGTACTCGGCAGGCGGATCGACATGCACCACCAAGCCGATCTCATCGACGTGGATGCCGCGCGCGGCGATGTCCGTAGCCACCAATACTCGCGCGCTACCCTCGATGAACGCCGCAAGATTGCGTGCCCTGGCGTTCTGCGAGAGATTGCCGTGCAGCTCTACAGCGGGCAGCCCGGCGGCGGTCAGTTGCTTGGCGAGCTTCTTCGCGCCGTGCTTGGTGCGGGTAAACAGCAGGCTGCGCCGCTGGCCGGAGGCTAGCTCGCGAACCACCGATGCCTTATCGGCATGCTCCACGGTGAACACGTGGTGCGCCATCGTCGAAACCGGCGCCACCGGCGGGTCGACCGAGTGCACCACCGGATCGGTCAGGTAGCGACGCACCAGAACGTCCACGGCTGCGTCCAGTGTTGCCGAGAACAGCAGCCGCTGGGTACCCGCAGGAGTGCGATCAAGCAATCTGCGCACCGCAGGCAAGAATCCGAGGTCGGCCATGTGGTCGGCCTCATCCAATACCGTGACCTCGACGGCGTCGAGGCGCACGTGGCCCTGGTCGAGCAGATCCTCCAACCGGCCTGGGCAGGCGATGAGGACGTCGATCCCACCACGCAGGGCGGCCACCTGCCCACCCTGACCGACGCCGCCGTAAACCGTGGTGATCCGTTGCCCGAGGGCGGCAGCCAACGGGGCGAAGGTGTCGGCGACCTGGTTGGCCAGTTCCCGGGTGGGCACCAGCACCAACGCGCGTGGGTGGCGGGCGGTGCGGCGCAGCCCGGAACGATCCAGCGCGCTGATCGTGGGGATGGCGAAGGCGAGCGTCTTGCCACTGCCGGTTCGACCGCGGCCGAGCACGTCACGACCAGCGAGCGCGTCGGGCAGTGTCGCAGTCTGGATGGGGAACGCCGTGGTGATGCCACCCTTGGCAAGCACAGTCAGCAGTTCCTCGGTAACTCCGAGGTCGCGGAAACTGCGCGGTTGAACTGAAGCGGGGTGTGTCGAAGGCACGCGGAGGAGATCCTCTCCTTGAGGGATGGTGGCGGCTGATGCGTGCCACCCCCCAATCTCAGACAGCCGAGTCTCCAGGCGCGGCAGTCAAGATGCGGAGAAGCTCGTGCGCTATGTAAGGCGCGTCGCAGTCGACCTCGGTCACACCAGCATCGGTGTAACCATCGCAGTCCATTATGCCCTACCTGATCGACACGCTGCGCCAGCCCCCGTTACCAGCGGTAAGTGATTTAGAAGGTTTGCCGCCGTCGCGCCACGGGTATCTGTTGCGTGACGTGGGGAGCTGGCTGACCGGCTGAGGATGGTGTTGGAGATGACAGATACCCGACGACTTCCCAAGCCGGTGGCCAGCGAGTGGGATTGGCAGCTTCGAGGATCCTGCCAAGGCCTGAATAGCAGCGTCTTTTTCCATCCAGACGGTGAGCGTGGATCAGCGCGGGCCCGTCGCGCTGACCGCGCCAAGGCGATATGTCAGCGTTGCCCCGTCCTGGAGCAGTGCCGCCGCCACGCGCTGGCCGTGCGGGAGCCGTACGGGGTCTGGGGTGGACTGACCGAGGAAGAACGCCGGGAGCTGTGGGTGGGCCGGCAGCCGCTGCTGGCGGGTTGATAGCAGCAGCGTCCGCGCTCGTCGCGTTCAAGCCTGAGCCGCAGCCACAAGCTGAGCCGCAGCGCCACGTGGTCCGTCCGGTGGGCGCCGCGAAGTCACCTTGTCGACGCGCGGCGTCCTTGGTGTACAAACTTTTCGGCTACAGTGGTGCGTGCTCCTACGGACGCCAGGCAGGATCAGCCCTGGGCAGGTCCATCGTCGGTAGGAGGCGTCGTGGCAGTGATGGGATCCGGGGAGCGGGCAGGCGCCGAGACGCCCGATGATGTACGGCAACATCGGCGTACCGTCGTGATGCAGGTCGCAGCCGAGGCATCGGAGTTGCCTCCGCTGCGACTGGTCGCGGCTGACATGGCCGCTCGAGCTGATTTTGACCTCGACACCGTGGAAGATTTGCGGCTCGCGGTGGACGAGGCGGCCGCGGAGCTGGTGGCTGTCGCTGCTGCGGATGCGATCCTGACCTGCACGTTGTCTCTCGATGCCGTGCAGATGGAGGTCACCGCGTCGGTGCCGACGAAACCGGGGGCCCGCGTGCGGCGGGATTCCTTCGGTTGGCGGGTGCTGACCACGCTGGTTGACGAGGTAGAGGTGACTGGCGAGCCGGACTCTGACTGCCCGGTATTGAGCATCACGCTGATCAAGCGCTGTCACGACGAGACGGTGGCACAGCGTTGGTAACGCCCACCGAAAAATCCGAGGAATGGGCCGCGACTGAGAGCACCGACTACGGACACCTGGCCGCGCTGTTCACCGAGCTCGTCGAGCTGAATCCAGACAGCCCGCGGCGGGATGAACTGCGTGACCGGCTGGTGACAGCGCATTTGCCGCTTGCGCACCACATCGCCCGCCGGTTCAGCCACCGCGGTGAACCTCGGGACGATCTGGAGCAGGTCGCCAGCGTGGGGCTCATCCACGCTGTGGACCGGTTCGAGCCGGACCGGGGCAGCGACTTCCTGTCCTTTGCGGTGCCCACCATCACCGGCGAGGTGCGTCGGTACTTCCGAGATCACGCCTGGGCGATGCGGGTTCCACGACGGCTGAAGGACTTGCACGTCGCTATCGGGTCGGCGATGTCGGTGCTGTCGCAGCAGCATGGCAGGGCGCCGACCGTCAGCGAGCTCGCCGAGTACCTGAACCTCTCGCGGGAACAGGTCCTGGAAGGGCTGGAGGCGGCTGGCGGTTACCGAACCAGCTCACTGGACAGCCTGCTCGACGCCGATGGCGCCGGCACGTTGCTGGAAGAGATCGTCGGTACGGCTGACGCCGAACTCGGCCGGGTGGAATACCGCACAACCTTGGCCCCGCTGCTGGATCGGCTGCCTGAACGCGAGTGCACCATTCTCAAACTGCGCTTTTTCGCCGGCCTGACCCAAAGCGAGATCGCGCAACAGATCGGCCTTTCGCAGATGCACGTCTCCCGCCTGCTGTCTCGGACGCTGGCCCGGCTACGGGAACAGCTACGCAGGGAGTCCTGAACCGGAGGCGCGAATGGAGCACGTAGTGGTCGTCGGCGCTGGGCTCGGCGGCCTGCGTACCGTGGAGTCCTTGCGCAGGGCGGGGTTTCCCGGCCAGATCAGCCTCGTTGGGGACGAACCGCATGAACCCTACGACCGGCCCCCGCTGTCCAAACAGATTCTCGCGGGCCAGTGGCCCGAGGAACGGGCCGTCCTGCACCAGGGCGGCCTGGCAGACCTTGATGTCTCGCTGCACCTGGGCAGGTCCGCGGTCGGCGTCGACCACACCGCTGTGGAACTCGCCGACGGCAACCGGCTTCGCTATGACTCGCTGGTCGTAGCGACCGGTGTACTGCCACGGCGGCTGCCCGGCCAGCCTGACCACCCCGAGCTGCACGTGCTGCGCACGCTGGAGGACTGCCGGGGCCTGCGGGACTCCATCTCCCGAGCGCGTTCGCTACTGGTGGTCGGGGCGGGCTTCATCGGTGCTGAAGTGGCCGCCACCGCCCGCATGGCCGGCCTCGAGGTGACCATGATCGAGGCGCTACCGGTGCCGTTTGTCCGAGTTCTCGGCGAACAGATGGGTCAACTGTGCGCCCGATTGCAGACCGACCACGGAGTGACAGTGCGCTGTGGGGTGCGGCTGGAAGACTTTCCCGACGCAGACAGCAACGGCGGCATCGCCGCTCGGCTGGCTGACGGAAGCATCGTGCGCGCCGACTGCGGCGTGGTCGGTGTGGGTACCGTCGTTGACGGTAAGTGGCTGGCCGGGCTCGGCATCTCCACCGAAGGCGGGCTGCGGTGTGACACGACCGGCCTGGTGGAGGGCACCACCAACGTCTACGCGGTCGGCGACATCGCTGCCTGGCAGCACCCCACGATCGGGGACCGGCGGCGCATCGAGCATTGGACATCGGCCACCGAGCAGGCCGCGGTTGTCGCGCAACGAATCGCCGGAGTGCAGATCACCCGGCAGGCCGACATCGTGCCGTACTTTTGGTCCGACCAGTACGGGCTGACGCTGCAGCTGATCGGGCGCTGTGACCTGGCGACTTCCGTGGAGGTGCTGCACGATCCCGGCACGATCAAGGGCACCGTCGCCGGCTATTTCCAAGCGGGACACCTGGTCGCGGTACTGGCCTTCCACGCACCCCGGCTGCTCAACCGGTACCGGAAGCTCGTAGCCGCCGGCGCCAGTGAGCGAGAGGTCCGGGCCACCATGGCCGAACTCAACGTCCGGTGATCATCTCTTGGCATGCAATCAGGTGGTTGCCTATTATGAAGATATGCAACCACCTGGTTGCCTCATTAAGTGGTGGAGATGGACGCGGTCTTCAAGGCACTCGCCGATCGGAACCGCCGGCGGTTGTTGGATGGCCTGAACAACCACAACGGCCAGACTTTGCGGGAGCTGTGCGCCGGCCTGGAGATGACCAGACAGGCGGCGAGCAAGCACCTGGCCGTGTTGGAAGCGGCCAACCTGATCACCACAATCCGGCGCGGCAGAGAAAAGCTGCACTACCTCAATGCCGTGCCCATCAACGACATCGCCGAACGCTGGATCGGCCAATACGACCAGGAGCGGGTGCGCGCACTCGCCGACGTGAAGTTCTCGCTGGAAGGCAAACCGGTGAACAATCCCGAGTTCGTCTACGTGACCTATATCCAGACCACACCGGAGAAACTCTGGCAGGCGCTGACCGATCCCGCCTTCACCCGTCGCTATTGGGGTGTCGGGTTGGAGTCGGATTGGAAAGTGGGATCACCGGTACTGACGCAGGCGGTTCCCGGTGCGGAGATCCGCGACCTGGGCCAGGTGGTTCTCGAATCTAAACCGCACCGGCGACTGTCTTACAGCTGGCACAACTATCAGCGCGAGCACGCTGAGATGTTCGGCTGGACCGATGAAGTTTTCACCGAGCTCCTCAAGGAAAGACGGTCCAAGGTGACCTTCGAGCTGGAGCCGGTGGGGTCGATGGTGAAGCTGACCGTCATCCATGACGACTTCCAACCAGGCAGCGAGATGCTCAAGGGCGTCAGCGAAGGATGGCCGGCGATCCTGTCCTGCCTGAAGACACTGCTGGAGACCGGCGAACCCCTGCCCTTCGGGGAAGCCTGAGAAAGTGTCGGATGTCGCCGCTAACCTTGAGGAATGCTTGATCACATTGGTCTCCAGATAACTGACGTTGAGGCGGCGCTCGCCTTCTATCTCCGTACCTCCGCGCCACTCGGATCCGTGAAGTGATGCGCTTTCCGCACGGCGATGCTTTCGTCGTCGGTCTGTCCGGCCTCGACGGCGTTCCCACCTTCTGGCTCGCTCCAGCCACCGGCCCCGAGGGCCGGGAACTGCACCTAGCCTTCAGCGCCGTCGGCCGTCGCGCAGTGGACGCCGTCCACGATGCCGCTGTGGCGGCGGGCGCGGAGATTCTGCACGCCCCACGTGAGTGGCCCGAGTACCACCCGGGCTACTACGGCGTGTTCCTGCGCGATCTCGACGGCCACAATGTGGAAGCCGTGCACCACGGTCACCACTAGCGCGGTTGGTGTCCTGTCGGCCGTGGCGATGTCAGCGAAAAGCCGCAGCGAAGTTATAGGCTCTGTATTGATAGTGGCCGACCGGAGGTAATGCTCCTTGCGGGATATCCGCGCGCTGCCCAAGGCCCACTTGCACCTGCATCTCACCGGCTCGATGCGTCTGGGCACACTGCACGAGTTCGCGGCGGCCTACCAGATCGCACTCCCCCCAGCGCTACGGAGTACGTCGGTCAGCTGGACCGGTACCGACCGGAACTGGTCGGTGTTCCAGGCTCGCTACGACGCCGCTCGGAACACCATCCGTTCTGCGGACGACCTGCGCCGGGTGATCCGCGAGACAGCCCAGGACGACGCCGAGGACGGGTCGGGCTGGTTGGAGCTACAGGTGGACCCCACCTCGTACGCTTCTCGGTTCGGCGGGTTCGATGGTGTCATCGAGGCGCTGCTGGAAGCCTGCCGAGAAGCCACGGCAGCCACCGGCGTGGGCATCGGACTGATCGTCGCCACCAGCTGGGCCCGGTCCGGCGAGCATGCCAACACACTGGCGCGGTTGGCGGCCCGGTATGCCGGCAGCGGGGTGGTGGGATTCGGTATCTCCGGGGATGAGCGCTGCGGGCTTCCGGCGGATTTCGTAGCCGCATGCCGGATCGCCGCCACCGCCGGTCTGCTCCGCACTCCGCACGCCGGGTACTACACCGGACCCGAGCACGTGCGCGAGTGTGTGGACGTGCTCGGGGCAACTCGGATCGGGCATGGCATCACTGCGGTTCAGGATCGATGTGTACTCGATCATCTGGCCACACAGGCAGTCGCGTTAGAGATCTGCCCGACCTCCTACGAGCCGATGGGTGTGCTGCCATCCATACACCAGCTCCCGATCACCGCGCTGCTGGATGCCGGTGTTCGGGTCGCGATCGGCGCCGATGACCCGCTGCTCTTGGGGGTACGGCTGGCAGGCCAATACCAGCTCCTGCGCGACTTCCTCAGCTTCGGCGACGAGCAGTTGGCGGTCCTGGCCCGGCACTCGATCGCCGCCTCGGCTGCCCCCACGGTGGTCAAGCGACGCCTGCTCGCCGGGGTCGACGAATGGCTGGCATAGGGCGTCAGTCGGACGGGCTCAGCTCACCGCCGCGCAGCGGGTTCCTTCCTGAGGAAGGTCAAGGTCAGTGAGGTAAGAGATCCCGGCGTTATCGACGCAGCCAATGCCCTGCAAGAAGGCGGTGTGTTGGGTCCCGTCGAAGGTCAGGAGGCGCGCTTTGAGGTCCTGGGCGAGGTTGACACCGGCCTGGTAAGGCGTGGCGGGATCGTGCGTCGTGGAGATCACCATGACGGTGGGCAACCCATTGGCCTGTGGATGGTGCGGCTCACTGGTGGCAGGCACCGGCCAGAATGCGCAGCCGTCAAGAGCCGGAGACGGTGGTTGTCCGGTGTCGAGGAATGGCGCTAGTTTCCGGTACTGGGCGTCGATATCCCGCGCCACGTTCGGGTCTTTGACTGGCGGATTGTCGACGCACAGGACGGCCTGGAAAGCATCCATCTGGGTGGAGTAAGTGCCGTCGGGCGAACGCCCGTTGTACAGGTCAGAAAGGCGCATCAGGATATCCCCGCTGCCCTGGGAAAGCCCTTGCAGACCGCGGTTCAGCGGCGTCCATAGCTGGGGCACGTACAGCGCTTGGACGGTACCGATAGTGGCATCGGTGTACGACAGTTTGCGCCCGTCGGACACGCTCACCGGGTTTTCGATCAGCGGCCGGACCATAGCCTGGAACTTAGTCACAGCCTGGGTCTTATCCTGCCCCAAAGCGCAGTCCGGCAGACCCGCGCACCACGCCGCGAACGCGTCGAAAGCTTGCTGGAATCCACGACCTTGGTCGAGGAGCTGGGAGACCTGATCCTGAGCTGGGTCGAGGGCGCCATCGAGGATCATCGCGCGGACATTGCCGGGAAAGGTCTCGGCGTAGCTGGTGCCGATGCGGGTGCCGTAGGAGTAGCCGAGGTAGGTCAACTTGGCGTCACCCAGGGCCGAGCGCATGACATCAAGGTCGCGGGCCACCTCACGAGTGCCGATATGCGCGAGCACGTCGATCCCGGTGCGGCTCACGCAACCGGCATTGATGGCCTTGAACTGGTTCTCCGTTCGCTCCACACCAGCCGGTGACGTGTCCACATTGAGGTTCATCAGGCGTTCGGCATCGCGCTCTTCCGCGGTCCGGCATTGAACCTTCGGTTCGCTGGCACCGACACCGCGTGGATCGAAACCCACGAAATCGAATCGGCGTCCCAATTCAGTGTTCGCGATGTCACCGGCCTTGCCGGCTGCCGCGCTCATCCCAGACCCGCCGGGACCGCCCGGGTTCATCACCAAAGAACCGATGCGCTGCTGGGGGTCTGATGCCGGTCGCCGCAGTAGGCCAACCTTGATCACCTTGTCGTTGGGCTTGGCGTAGTCCAGCGGCACCTCGAGGTGAGTGCACTGCAAGCCGGGCGCGGAATAGGCTTCCTGGTCACGTTGGCTGGTGGCGAATCCGGCGCAGCTGCCCCAGGACAACTCCTGACCATAGAAACGTTCCAAGCCAGCGGGAACTACCCCAGCAGGTGCACGCTGTGCGGCGTTGCCGGTGGCTCCCCCGCACGCCAGCGTGAGGGACGCCACCGCTGCCAGAGCCAGCCCAACGGGCAACGCATGCACACGTCTCATCCCAGTATCTCCCCCTCAGTCCGCGGGTAGTCGCCCAGTGTAGCCATCATGTGCATGCAGTCACGCATACGTTGCAGAGTCTTTACCGCGCGCTTCCGAACAAACCCAGCAGATTTTCTTTGATGTCTGGCCTGCCGGCGGCGACGAGCGTGAAGGCAGCCTCTCGAACCAGCCGCTGGGCGTGGCGGCCCGCAAGGATTCCGGAACTGCCCGTCGCCACCACGAGTGCACCGGCGCAGCGGTGCGCGAGCTCGGACGCCGCAGCACGAGCTCGGGACAGTGTCGCTGGTTCGGACAGTCCCCGATCAAGACGGTTGCGGATGGCGCTGTGCTCCACCTCGAGCAGCTCCGCCAACGCGGGTCTCCCGATTTCGCCGATCATCCGGATGCACCGCCCGGCGACTCCCATCGCGAGGCTGCCGTTGCGCCGCAAGGCAATGTGCGTTCTGGCGAGGAAGTCGGTATGGAAAAGCTTCGCGGTGACCTTCTCGGCCGGAAGGAAGTAGTCCTCGAAGCGTAGCTGGACGGTGTTGCTGGCCGCAGCGGCGACCAAATGCAATTCCTCGACGGTGATACCACCGCCGGCTTCGGCGCTGACAAGTCCACTGACAATGGCGCCTTCCGGCCCTCCCGCGACGTCGCGTGCCGAGATCAGCAGCATGTCGATGATTCCCCACCCCGTCACGAAGGGAGCATCGCCAGTGATCAACCAACCGCCCGCGGTGGCCACCGCCCATAGTCGCGGAGGCCGCGGTATCGCGCCGGCATAGGCCACCCCGCCGCGCAGCGTTCCCCGCACCGCAGCGTCAAGGTACTTTTCGCGTAGTTCCTCATTGGCTGTGCTGGCGAGTGCCCGCACCAGCCCGTGGTGTTGGATCCAGGTGAACGTCGTGGTAAGGCAGCCCCCTGCCAGGATCTCGAAAATGCCGTTCAACGACGTGGTTTCGGGCTGGCTGGCCAGGCCATAGAAACCCTGCTCGGCCAACAGGTCGAAATGGCTACCCGGAATGACTCCCCCAGCGTCGACATCGAGAGCCCGGGGAAACAGCACTTCCTCCGCAATCGTGTGGGCCCGCTCCAGCATGCTGGTCACGCGCACAAAGTTACCGTCGACCGATGCCGGCCCCTCGGGCGTCGGCAGCCGGTTGCCTGTTGGCGGGCCCCCTCGACGGCAGCGATACCCGCGCCCGCCCTAGCATCGGCACGTGGCACTTGACGGAGGGCAGCTTCTGACTCGCGCGCACCGCCCAGCAGGTGAGCTCACCCGGCGCGATGTGGCCCTCGTGCTACTCAGCCTGCCCGCGGTGGACGCTCTGCAGGCACTGCCGACGCTGCGCCGCGAGCTCCTCGCGGCGCGCAATCCGCTCTCGGCGGTGTTCTGGGAATCCGCCGAGATCGTCCTCGGCCGGATCGCTGAAGGCCAGGCCACTGTCGGCGAAGTGCACGGCTGGCTCGAGGCGACCGGGACCGAACCGACCGCGATCATCGGGTTGCACGTGTGGGACGACGAACCGGACCGGACGCCGCTTGCCCAGGAACTGCACGCCCAACTCGTCAGGCATCTCGAGGAGCGGCTCGCCGCCGGGGATATCGACCCCGACCGGCTGCTCGCAGGTGATCCGGCGGCGGCCCAGGAGTACCGGGAACTGCAGGAACGCTGGATGACCTCACCGTCATCCGATGGGCGCGTGCCGATGACCGAACTGCTCGACGAAGCAGACGAAGACTTCATCGCCGAGTGGGACGCTGCCGAGGAAGCCGCCTCAGATGAGCTGCGGGAACTGCTCGCCGAGGTCGGCGAACGCCCCCGGCCCGACGCTGCGCTGAAGACCGCCTGCCAGCGGCTGCGCAGCGCTCTGCAACGTGGAGGAAGATCAGCCGATCTGCTCGCTGCCGGTGGTGGGGTCGATCCGAACCGCCTGCACGCCGACGACGCCGAATTATGGCTGTGCCTCGCCGCGGGTGTCGTCAGTCCGGTGAACGAGCCGACTGAGGACGCCCTGGAAGAGGAGCTTTCGGTGATCGCCCTCGATCACGAGGAGTGGCTGGAGGCGGTCGCGGCGCTGGCGCGCGGAGGCCCAGGCACCCCCGCCTCCGCGGAGGACCTGGCCGAATTCGTTGCCGGACCCGAGGACGACGACATCGAGGTACTGGCCGGGTGGTTCACCACCGTCGTCGAGCTGTGGCAGATGCTCGGTGCCGTAGACGATGCCGAGCGGCTCACCCCGCTGGGTTGGTGGGGTATCCCCGAGGCGCTGCTGCGGGCGTGGCAACCACGCGAGGGATAAGGCGACCACCACTGCTCAGTAGCGCCACCGGTGTGCGGCCACGACGTCGTCCAGTGACCGGTCGGCCGCCCAGGCTGCGTCGGATCGGCGCACTGCGAGAAACGCGCCGAGCAGCTGCTCACCGAGCACCGCGGTGAGCCGTTGGCAACCGGTGAGCGCGGCCTCCTGCTCGGCCGGCGTGACCGGTAGGTGCGTCAGACCGCGGGCCGCGCGATCGGCCTCGCTCCATCGGCCCGGATCGGTCTGGATCGGCTCGCCGGGGTCGGCGCCGTCGCGCAGCCCCGCCATGCCGGCGGCGATCACCGCGGCCAGCGCCAGGTACGGATTGGCCGAGGCATCGGAGACCTTGAGTTCGACGTTGGCGTGGTCAGCGCCGAGCAGCGCCGAGCCGGGGACGTAGCGCAACGGCGCCTCCCGATTCTCCACTCCCCAGAACTGGTAAGCACCGGCAAAGTACCCAGGGCGCAACCGGCTCAGCGACGGCACGCTCGGTGCGGTGATCGCGGCTAGCGCGGGCAGATCCCGAAGCAGCCCGCCCAGCCAACCAGTGCCGTCCGGGCCAGGCCGCTCGGCAGCACCGGGGGCGCTGCCGGCCAGCAGATTGCGCCCGTCACGCCACACCGAGGTGTGCAGGTGCCAGCCATTTCCTACCCCCGCGGCCGTGAACAACGGCGCGAAGCAGGCCCGCAGGCCGTGCGTCCTCGCCGCGGCATGGATGGTCTGGCGGGCCAGCAGCTGCCGGTCAGCGGCAGTGATCGGATCAGACGCAACGATGCTGAGCTCCAGTTGAGCTGCCCCATACTCGGCGTGCAACTGGTTGACCGGTACGCCATTGGCCGCCAGGTCGGCCAGCACCGCCGCCACGAACTCGTCCACCGCGAGCAGGGCGTGCGGGCTGTAAGCCGGGCCCTGGTGCGCGAGCCGGAGCTCTGTACCGCACGCCTCGCAGCCACCGGTCTGGACGAGCACGAACTCCAGCTCGTAGCCGGCCCGGATCTCCAAGCCCTCGGCGGCGGCGGCCTGGACCTGAGCTTCAAGCACCCCCCGCTGGTCATAGGGCCAGCGCGAGCCATCCGCCGCAACCTGCCGCCCCGGCGCCCACGCCAGCGCGGGCTGCCCGGCGAGCTGAGTCAGCCCGCCCAACTCCGGTACCAACCGGACATCGCCTGACGGGCTGGACAGATCCTCATGGCTGAAGGTGATCACGTCGTTGGTGTCGAACACCGCGAACAGCGCGGTGATCCCCACTCCCTGTGCGGCCACCTGGGGCAGCGAATCGATCGGCACTGTGCGCGAGCGCGGGATCCCGTTGTTGTCCGCCCACGCGATGGTCAGCCCGACGACGCCCTGAGCGGCCAGGTCCAAGGCCAGTGCCCTGGCATCGGCCATGCCGTCCTCCGCCCGTTAGCGCCTCGATCACCGGTGGCGATCAGGCTAGCGCGGTACCGTAGCGATCAGCGACTACCGCTGCACCCTTGCGTCGGTCCAGGGCGTGCGGTACTAGCTGGATACGTGACGGTCGTCGCCATGGGCGCGGGAACACATCATGGCCGGCGTTCGTCTGGAACAGTGGAGCCCTGAGATCCGATGTCAGAGTTGACGGGTCAATCCCGCCAGCTACTACCTGCAGTATTAAGTACCGCAGCCGGTTCGACCCGGTCTGGTCGCGTAGACTGGACCGGACGGAGGGAGAAGCCATGACCAGCACGCTTGCCCGCCCCGAATTGACCGCTTTCGATCGTTGCGACAGGTGCGGCGCCGCCGCCCGCGTCCGGGCAGTGCTGCCCTCCGGTGGAGAATTGCTGTTCTGCAGCCACCACGCTCGTGAGCATTCTCCGAAGCTCAAGGAGCTCGCAGCGGACATCCAGGCTGACGAGATCTGACATTGCCGACAAGCAACCCACGCTAACCGGGGCGGTACCTCAACGGGTGCCGCCCCGGATCATTTTTCACCGGCCGGCTGGGAGTTCGGCGACAGCTTCCAGCAGCTGGTCCACCTCGGCGTCCGTGCTGTAGAAGTTCACACTGGTCCGCACCCCGCCACCGCTGTCCCGCAGCCGCAACGCTTCAGCCAACTCCCAAGCGTAGGCAAATCCATGCCAGCAGTTGATTCCGCGTGCCGACAAAGCCTCGGCGACGTCGGCCGGGGTGCTGCCCTCCAGCCGGAAGTACGCCGTCGGAGTGTGCTCGCTGGGAGGCCCGTAGAGGGTCACGCCTGGGATGGCTGCCAAACCCGTCAACATCCGGCTGCCCAGCGCGTACTCGTGCACTCCGGCGGCTCGGCGGGAGATCGCCAGCCGCTCGCGCCGGGTACCCCCGGCCGCGTCGTCCAGCCCGGCGAGGTGCGTCACCGCGGCAACCACTCCGGCCAGCGAAGCAAACGGATTCGTGCCCAGTTCGAAGCGTTCCGGCACGGTGTCCGGGGACGGCAGCAGCCGGTCCGGATGCAAGCTATGCAGCAGTCCCGGATCGGCGGCGACGACGGCCGCCACGTGCGGCCCCGCCCACTTGTAGGCGCTGGTGGCATAGAAGTCGGCGCCGAGCGCCGCCAGGTCGACGTGTGCATGGGGGGTGTGATGCACCCCGTCCACGAAGCTGATCGCGCCGACCTCGCGCGCCGCGGAGGTGATTGCTGTCACATCGGGGCAGGTACCTACCAGATTGGATGCGGCGGTCAGGGCCACCAGCCTGGTCCGCTCACCGAACAGAGCGCGCACCCACTCCACTGGTAGCTCGGCGGTCTGCGGATCCACAGCTGCGGTCCGCACGGTGACGCCGGCTCGGCCGGCCGCCTGTACCCACGGCCGGACATTCGCATCGTGATCGAGCTGGGTGACCACGATTTCGTCGCCTTCGCGCCAGGTGGCCTGCAAGGCGGCGGCGAAGCGGTAGGTCAACGCGGTCATCGTCGGGCCGAACACGACCCCACGGGGGTCGGCTGCGCCAACCAGATCGGCCACCGCGCGGCGCGCCTGCGCCACGATCTCGGTGCCGCGGGCGCTGGCCTCGAACGGCGCGCCTTGATTCGATACGCCGGTGCGGTAGGCCTGCGCCACCGCGTCGATCACCAGCTGCGGCACCTGGGTGCCGGCCGCCCCGTCCAGCCAGGCCCTCCCATCGCCGAGCGCCGGGTACTGCGCCCGCACCGCCGCCACGTCGAACACCACAACACCCACTATGACCGACACGACATGGAGACATGTCAGCTCATGAGCGAGAGCGCAGGTAGGCGATGCGTGCTTGGAGCTGGTCGGCGGTGGCTATTGCGGTGGGTGGGCCACCGCAGGCGGTGCGGACCTCCTGGTGGATCGCCCCGTGCGGCCGACCGGTGCGATGGTGAGCCAACGCAACCAGGGTATTGAGCTCGCGGCGCAGCTCGCCCAGGCGTTCTCGCATCGTCGGCGGCTGCACCGGGGCTGACGGCGAGCGCTCGGTGGCCCGGGTCAGCTGCTGTTCCTGGCGGCGCCGCAGTAGCGCTCGCATCTGATCGGGCTCCAGCAGCCCCGGCAGCCCGAGGTAGTCCTGCTCGTCATCGGTGGTGGCGAAGGCGGCCGTGCCGAAAGAGGAGCCGTCGTAGATCACCTGGTCCAATTCGGCGTTGGCGCCCAGCGCGGTGAACCCGCGCTCCTGCTCGCCGGGTTCGTCGCGTTGAGCGTTGGCCTGCGCGAGCGCAGCGTCGTCCCAGCCCTCCTCAGCTCGGTGCGGCGTCCCGAGTACGTGGTCGCGCTGCTTTTCCAGCTCGCTCGCCAGCCCCAGCAGCACCGGCACGCTGGGCAAGAACACCGTGGCGGTCTCACCGGGCCGCCGGGAACGAACGAACCGGCCCACCGCCTGAGCGAAGTACAACGGGGTGGCCGCCGAGGTGGCGTACACCCCGACCGCGAGCCTGGGCACGTCGACGCCCTCGGACACCATCCGGACCGCGACTAGCCACCGCTGATCGGAGGCACCGAACTCGGCTATCCGCCTGGAGGCCGACGGGTCGTCGGACAGCACCAGCGCCGGCTCCCGCCCGGTGATGTCCCCCAGGATCCTGGCGTAGGCCCTCGCCGCGGTGTGATCTGTGGCGATCACCAGACCGGCCGCATCGGGCAGCGCGCCGGCGCGTAGCTGAGCCAGCCGGGTGTCTGCCGCGGTGAGCACGGCGGGGATCCATTCGCCCGCCGGATCCAATGCCGTGCGCCAAGCCCGGGCGGTGTGCTCGGCAGTGAGCGGCTCCCCCAACCGCGCCGAATACTCGTCCCCGGCGCTGGTCCGCCAGCGCGCCTCGCCGGAGTAAGCCAGAAACACGACCGGCCGCACCACGCCATCGGCCAGTGCCTCCGGGTAGCCGTAGGAGTGGTCGGCGGCGGAGCGCAACGCGCCGTCGGCATCCGGTTCGTAGCTGACGAACGGGATCGGCGTGTCATCGCTGCGAAATGGGGTGCCGGTCAGCGCCAGCCGGCGCACCGCCGGCGTGAACGCCTCCCGCACGCCATCACCCCAGCTCTTGGCGTCCCCGGCATGGTGGATCTCATCGAGCACCACCAGCGTGCGGCGTCCTTCGGTGCGCACCCGGTGCAGCGTCGGGTGCGCGGCGACCTGGGCGTAGGTGACCGCGACGCCGTGGTAGTCGCGTGAGGTGGCGCCCACGGTGTTGCGGAACTCCGGGTCCAGCGCCAGGCCCAGCTCGGCGGCCGCTGTCGCCCACTGGTGCTTCAGATGCTCGGTGGGGGTGACCACGGTGAGCGCGTGCACGGTCCGATCGGCCAGCAGTTCGGCTGCTACCCGCAAGGCGAAGGCCGTCTTGCCGGCTCCCGGCGTAGCGACTGCGAGGAAGTCCCGCGGCGACGTAGCAAGGTAGCGGGCCAGCGCTCGGCGCTGCCAGGCGCGCAGCGGCCGGCTCGAGGAGGTGGCAACGGCGGCGGTCTCGACGGGGCGGGACACAGCGGGCGACGCACTCCTCTGCTCGATCGGTTCACAGCCTCGATGGGTTCACAGCCTCGATGGGTTCACAGCCGAGCGCGCACGCTACCGCGCGATGGGTCATGCTGCGCACATTGCAACGAATGGGCCATCCTAGGAGCCGACATGAACGCCTCCGCCGACTCCAC
>DASVWA010000050.1:0-6870 GCA_036389855.1 Pseudonocardiaceae bacterium | reverse complement strand
GCAGCCGGCCTCATAGAGGGTGTCGAGCTGTTCGTCCGTCAGCTCGATGCCTTGGAGGGTCAGTCGAAATGTCCACTCAGTCATTACCCCTCCTCATTGTCATCGTGGTTGTGTTGGTCAACCCACCTACGGATTTGCCGGCCATGATTGAACGGGTTCTTTGGCGTCGACCAGACCGAGAACATGGCTCTGCATGTGCACTTGATCCGACCCCACTTGTGGCCGGCTGCTGTTTGTTCGACGACGAAGCCCAGTTGGGCGGCGTAGTCGAGAGCGTCGTTGATTTCCTTCTTCGGGTGTTTGGGGTGCACGCAACTCCCACGTTAGGCAGGGGTGTTACAGTTGTCAACACTGTGGTCGAGAACGCTAGCACGGAGTTTGGGCGCGACAGGTACCGGGCGGGTGTTGGGTGGTGTTATGGCCCTGCTGTGGTGTTCCGGATGGGACTAGATCGACTTTGGGGCGGTCGACGCTGCTGTACTTGGCAGCTGTACGGGCCGATCCTGGGGCAGAAACCGATCACGAAGCCAATGACGCAAGCCGCTGACATGGTGTTTCAGGTTGTCGGGGTGGCGGGATTCGAACCCACGGCCTCTTCGTCCCGAACGAAGCGCGCTACCAAGCTGCGCCACACCCCGGATGGACGCTGCGGAGTCTAACCGACGCCGACGGCAGTCCAGGCACCGGCTGGCACCGCTGAGCCACTGTTGCGGGGAACCAGGGTGAGCAGGCTCGTCTCCGGCGGGCACGCGAAGCGCACCGGGGCGTAGGGGGATGTGCCCATCCCCGCCGACACATGAAGCCAGGTATGCGCGCCCCAACGGGATGTGCCGCGGGCCCGGGAGCGGTCCAGCCCGCAATTGGTCACGATCGCGCCGTAGCCAGGCAGCCGCAGCTGGCCGCCGTGCGTGTGACCGGCCAGCACGAGGTCGTAGCCGTCGGCAGCGAAGGAGTCCAGCACCCGCGGTTCCGGGGAGTGCGTCACCCCCAGCCGGAGGTCAGCGGCGGGATCAGCCTTCCCAGCGACGCGCTTGTAACGGTCACGGCGCAGGTGCGGGTCGTCCACCCCAGCGGCAATGACCCGGCGCCCGGCCACGGTGAGCTCGCGACGTGTGTTCGTCAGGTCGAACCAGCCGTGTTCGGCGAATGCTGCCCGCAGGTCTGCCCACGGCAGTGCCGCGCCACGAATCAGCTTGCGTTTGCCTGTCAGGTAGCGAACCGGGTTTTTGAGCTTGGGGGCGTAGTAGTCGTTGCTGCCGAACACGAACACACCAGGCAGGGCCAGTAGCGGTCCAACGGCCCGCAGCACAGCCGGCACCGCGCGCTGATGCGCCAGGTTGTCGCCGGTGTTCACCACAAGATCGGGCTGCAGCTCGGCCAGACTGGCCAGCCAACGCTGCTTGGAGCACTGGTTCGGGGTCATGTGCAGGTCTGAGATGTGCAGGATCCGTAATGGCGCAGCCCCGACCGGCAGTATCGGCAGCGTGGCCTGCCGAAGTGTCCAGCGGCGGACCTCGATGCCAGCGGCGTACGTCGTTGCGGCAGCAGCCAACGCGGCGGCGCCGGCGACGGCGCGTCCCATCCCATTCACACCGGCGAGCTTAGTGCGGATACCTCACTGCAGAGCTCTAGTCTTCAAGGTCATGACGAAGTTGAAGGATCGGCTGCGCGCCGACCTGTCCACGGCGATCAAGTCCCGGAGCACCATCACGGTGGCGACGCTGCGGATGGCGCTGTCGGCGATCACCACCGAGGAGGTCGCGGGCACTGCGGCGCGGGAGCTGTCCGAGCAAGAGGTATTAGCGGTCCTCGCGCGGGAGGCCAAGAAGCGCCGGGAGGCCGCCGAGGCCTTCGCTGCGGCGGGACGCGATGAGCTGGCCAGCCGCGAGCGCGCGGAAGGCGAGGTGCTCGCCCACTACCTGCCCGCCCAGCTCAGCGACGACGAGGTCGCGGCTGTGGTCGCTGCGGCCATCGACGACGTCGCTGGGCAAATCGGCAAGCCCCCTGGGTTTGGGCAGTTGGGCCTGGTGATGAAGGCAGCGATGGCCAGGGCGGGCGGGCGCGCCGAGGGCCGCCGGGTGTCGACCGCGGTCCTGGCCGCCCTGCAGCGTTAAGCATTACTGCAGGGCTAGCCGTTACCGCTCATCCGAGTCTGAGTCTGAGTCTGGCCCCCTGCCCGGCCGTCTGCCCCGCTCAGACTCCGACTCGGAGTCCGAGGGTGATCTATCGGCTGTCGACTCCCTTGAGCGCCGTGGCCGCTCGGGATCCGACCGCGGGGGAGACGGGAACACCGGGGCCGCTCTCCGTCGGCCCGGGCCGGTACTGATGACGATCGTCACCGTGTCACCGGGCATTGCGGTTCGGGTTGACTGGGATGCGACCGTGCCCGCCGGCGCGTCGGACTCCGACGTCTCCCGGTTCACCCGGAATCCGGCCCGCTCCAGGGTGAGTTGCGCGCTGTTCTCACCCTGCCCGACGACATCGGGGACGGGGGTTCCACCGCCCGTCACGTAGCGCGGTTCAGTGGGTGGCAGTGGCGCCACCGGCAGCCCCTCGTGCATCGGCACCATGGCGTTGAACCAGGTGCGGGCCGGGACCTTGCCGCCGAAGATGTTGCCGTTGCTGCACAGCCGCGGAGGGTCGGTGTCGCAAATTGGTGAGGGTCGCGAGCCGTCGGGCCAGACCAGCACCGCACCGGCATACTGCGGCGTCGCCCCAACGAATCCAGCGGAGCGGTTGGCCGTGGTGGTGCCGGTCTTGCCAAGCATCGGTCGTGTCCAGTTCACAGCCTTCGCGGCCGCGAACGCGGTGCCGCCTGGTTGGTCGTCCTTGCTCAACCCGACCGCCAGGGAGTTCGCCAATCCTTCGGGGACGACCTGCTCGCACGCCGGCTCGGGCACTTTCACCGGTGCGCCGTTGCGGTCCAGCACCGCATCGAGCGGGGTCGGCGGGCACCATTTCCCGCCGCTCATCAGCGTGGCTGCGACGTTGGCAAGGTCTAGCGGGCTGGTCGGCTCGGGCCCGAGGGTGTAGGAGCCCCGTTTCTCCTGCTTGACCGCATCGGCGATAGTGCGGCCCTGGGCGTCACGTGCCGTCAGGCTGTCCCGCATGCCCAGCCGGTAGGCCATGTTCACCACCGGATCGATCGATCCGAGCCGATCCTCCAGAGCCACGAACGTGGTGTTCGGAGAAATTGCCAGCGCAGTCTGCAGCGAGACCGAGCCGCTGCGGTAGTTACCTGCGTTGCCGACCGAGTACGCACGACCGTTGTCCTTGAACACCCGCGAGGTGTAGCCATCCGTCACCGGCACCGGGTTCTCGATCCCCATGCCGCGCTCCAGCATGGCGGCGGCGGTGAAGATTTTGTAGATCGATCCGGCGCCGAAACCCTGCACGAGAGAGGGCAGCGCATAGGAGGTCTGGCCGGCGTCGGCGTCGAGCCCGTAGTCGCGGTTGGCCACCAGCGCCCGGACTGCATGCCTTTCCCGGCCCGGCTCGACGACCGCCATCGCGTTGGCGATTCCCCGGGTCTGGGTCGGCACCTCGGCGTTTGCCGCCCGCTTGGCCAGGTCACTGGCGCGGCGGTCGAGATTGGTGCGGATCAGGTAACCGCCGCGGCGCAGCTTGTCCTCCGTGAAGCCTGCGGCGGCGAGGTAGTCCAGGGTGTACTGGCAGTAGAAGCCGTCTGCGGGACCGGCACCGACGCAACCGTTGGTCAATCCGGTCAGCGGACGCTGAATCCCGAGCGGTTCGGCCATGGCGGCTGCGGCCTGCTCGCTGGTGATCGACCCGACGTTGGCCATCTCAGCGATCACGATGTTGCGCCGCGTCAGGGCTTCCTCAGGGTTCTCAACCGGGTCGTAAGTGCTGGTTGATCGCACCATGCCGGCGAGCAGAGCAGCCTGGGAGATGGTGAGCCGGTCAGGCGTGGTGTTGAAATAGGTTCGCGCGGCCGATGCCACCCCGTAGGCGTTATGGCCGAAAAAGACGATGTTGAGATACCGCGCCAGGATCTCGTCCTTGGACAGCTGCTTCTCCAGCTGTAGCGCCACGCGGATCTCCCGCAGCTTGCGGGCTGGGCTGCTCTCCACGGCCGCCGCCCGCTCAGCATCATTTCGGGCCACCGCGTACAGCAGGTAGTTCTTGACGTACTGCATCGTGAGGGTGGACGCGCCTTGGCCCTCCAGCGCGCTGCCGCTGGCAGTCAGGTTGGTCGTCACCGCGCGCGCGGTGCCCCGCCAGTCCACTCCGTTGTGCTCGAAGAACCGCCGGTCCTCGATGGAGATGATCGCCGCCTTCATGGTGTCGGCGATCGCCTGGGGAGGCGTGTTGAACCGGTTCTGGTCGAACACGTACGCGATCGGTACCCCCTCCTTGTCGGTGATCGTGCTGACCAGCGGTACCTGGCTCTGGACGAGGTCGGACGACACGTTGTTGACTGTGTCGCTGGCTTGGTTGGAGGCCATACCGACCGCGCCCACTGCCGGGAACAGGAAGCCCGCGACCAGCAGGCCCGCCACCACACACAGGCCGATGGCTCGGATCAACGCATTGCCGGTCAACACCCGGGCGAGCCTACGCCGCTGCACTCTCCGCGCCATCGAGGCGTGGCCGAGGGGTTACTGGAGCACGCCATCCACCCAGGTCTCGACGCCTTCGGCGCCGAAGCAGAGGTACCCGCGGATCGCTCGGACTCCCTCCAGTGGCTCCTGGTAGCACCAGGCCGCGTCGGCGATGCTCCCGGAGGGGTTACGCACGCTGCGGTAGGAGGCGGTGCCCTTGTACGGGCAGACGGTGTGCGTGCCGGACAGTTCGAGTCGTTCGCTGCGCACATCGTCGGCCGGCAGGTAGAAGCGGTTGGGCAGGCCGGTCTCGGACAACAGCACCGCACGCCGGGACTCGGCGATCACCTCACCGCCGGCCAGCACCCGGACCAACCGGCTGCACGATCGAACGTCGACCCTGGTGTAGGGATTACGCAGGTGCCCGGCAACCTCCTCGTCCTCGTCAAACCAGGCGTCCATGGAATCCCAGTACAGCGCTACATGATCGGATAGCCAGCCCGCATCGGGCAGTGGATGGAGGTAGGACCACAGCGCGTTGCCGGCTGTCCGGTCGCCGACCGTGACCGACCAGTAGCTGGCATCTCCCTTGAACGGGCAGTGCGTGTGATGGTCGGTGCGGGTGAGCAGGTCGTCGCGGACATCGTCGTGGGGTAGATAGAGCTGCGGGAGCAGGTTGCTCTCGTGGAGCAGCATGCCGCTGGTGGTGTCCAGGACCGTCTCGCCGCCGAAGACTGCGCGCACCCGCCGGGGAAAGGGCTCGAACAGCAGCCGGTGTGCAGGACCGTCGATGCGGTAATTCACGGTGTTACGTGGGTGCGAGGACAGCGGACCATCGCCGAGTGTCAATGCCATGCCGTCCAGTCTCATACGTCAGGTCTGATCCGTCAGGACAGCTTGGGCACGACGTAGCGAAGTGGAAACGTATCTGGGGTACCCGCCGATGCACTGGATGAGGAAAGCGAAGATGCAACGGTGGTGAAGGTGCAACAGTGAGCAACGCTATCGAGGTCCAGTCGGCTGCTGATCAGCAGCACGAGCCGATCACCGGACGCGGGCTGCCATGCTCCGCGCGGTGTCCGACGGTCGGGCTGAGCTCGCCTGCAGCTGCGAGCCCGACCTGTTCATCGACGGCTTGGGTTGCTGTGACCAGTACACCGCACATCGTCTGGCCCGGGCCGGTCTGATTCGGCCGGCAGTCCCGGGCGCTATCGGCCAGCGGGTGCGGGCCGAGCTCACCGTTGCCGGACGAGCAATTCTTCGTAGCTGCCGAAGATTCCCCGCTGATACCCACCCGTTGGGCGCGTAAGGCCAGCCATCTACCGACGTGCTCCCAGTTGTTGGTAACAACGAGTACCGTCATGGTGTGTGAGCGCATCCCACACCACGCAGCAGAGCTTCCTGCTCGAAATAGAGGCGTTGGTCGCCGCCCTGATGGGCGATGCCGAACCAGCCGAAATCACGGCCTTGGTTGACCAGCTCGAGGTCACCTTGGATCAGGGGGAAGAGATTCCGCTAGCCGCGATCACCGACGTTCGCTCGGCGATCGAGCTGGTCCGGGACGGTCGCCCGTGCGCCGCGGTCAGCGCGCTGCTCGCCGCACGTTCCACACTCGGCGCACCACCGCGCTAGTCGCGCACTGGGGCCGGCACCGCTCACGACCGGCCCGATCAGAACCTGCAGGGTGTGCCGCGTCGCGCCATGCTGGTCGGTGTGGATGACGACGTGCTCGGCAGCGCGTTGCGGGCCACTGTGCGTGGCCCGGTACGCACCGACGCCGGGAGCCGGGCGCTCTATGCCACTGATGCCTCGAACTACCGGGTGCCACCCCGTGCCGTAGTGCTGCCCCGCTGTGTCGACGATGTGCATGCCGTGGTCGCCTTCTGCCGCGAGCAGGGCGTGCCGCTCACCGCTAGAGGCGCTGGTACGTCGATAGCGGGTAACGCCATCGGCCCCGGTGTGGTACTCGACTTCTCCCGCCACCTCGATGCGGTGCTCGACGTCGACCCATCCGCGCGGCTGGCCCGGGTGCAGCCGGGGGTGGTACTCGACACGTTGCAGGCCGCGGTCGCCCCGCATGGTCTGCGCTTCGGTCCCGACCCGTCCTCCCACGGTCGCTGCACGCTGGGCGGGATGATCGGCAACAACGCCTGCGGGACGCACTCGATCGCCTGGGGCACCACCGCGCAGAGTGTCGAGGAACTCGTGGTGCTGCTGCCCGACGGCTCCCGGCTGGTAGCGGGCAGCGGGAAGCTGCCACCGGAGGTCGCCACGCTGGAGCGCGAACATCGGCGACTGATCCGTACCG
>DASVWA010000049.1:0-8088 GCA_036389855.1 Pseudonocardiaceae bacterium | reverse complement strand
GGAGGCGATCGTTGTCGGGCTGGCCTTGCTGGTCGTTGCCCGGTTCGGCGGCGGGATCGGGGGTCCGGCCGGCTGGTACACCACTGCGCTGGCACTGGCGATGGTGGTCGCAGCCGGTGTGCAGCGTCGGCGGTGGGGCCTGGGACTGGCTTTGGCACTGCAGGTCGCGATGGTCGCCGGCTGGTTCGCGCACCCCGCGCTGGGTGGGCTCGGCATCGTGTTCGTTTTGGTGTGGAGCTACCTGCTGTACGTGCGTTGGGCGGTCGCGCGGCGGCTGAAAGCCTGACCGCGCTCCGTCGAGGTTGCGTCGGCGTCGTTAGGCTGCCGCCGGTACCCGGTTCCCAGCAAGAGGAGAATGAGCGGCAGTGAGCGAGCGCACCCTGGTCCTGGTCAAGCCCGACGGTGTCAGCCGCGGCCTGGTCGGTGAGGTGATCGCCAGGATCGAGCGCAAGGGGCTGACGCTGGTCGCGTTGGAGCTGCGCACAGTTCCGCGAGACCTGGCCGAGCAGCACTACGCCGAGCACGCAGAAAAGCCGTTCTTCGGCTCACTGTTGGAGTTCATCACCTCTGGTGCCGTGGTGGCCGCCGTGGTCGAGGGTGAGCGGGCAGTCGCGGCCTTCCGGCAGCTGGCCGGTGGCACGGATCCAGTGGACAAGGCCGCTCCCGGCTCGATCCGCGGTGACTTCGCGTTGGAGACCCAGTACAACCTGGTGCACGGGTCGGACTCGGTGGACTCCGCCAAGCGCGAGATCGCATTGTGGTTCCCGGAGTTGTAGCAGATATCCGCAGCTCTACGGTGCATGGAGCCGTAGGTCTGCCGGTCGCGGCCGAAAACCTGCCGAGATCTGTCGGAGGCGCCAGGTAGCGTCGAGCGCGTGTCCGATAACGGTGCCGCTCTCGTGCACGCCCGAGGATTGCGCAAGCGGTTCGGCACGGTCGAGGCTGTGCGCGGCATCGACGTCGATGTCCGACCCGCTGAGACGTTCGGTTTTCTGGGTCCCAACGGTGCGGGCAAGTCCTCTGCCATGCGCATGATCGCTTGCGTGTCCCCACGCAGCGCCGGTGAGCTGCAGGTACTGGGGATGGACCCGGACACTGATGGGCCACGGATCCGCGCCCGGCTCGGGGTGGTGCCGCAACAGGACAACTTGGACACCGAGCTGTCGGTGCGGGAGAACCTGCATGTCTATGGGCGCTACTTTGGTATGTCGCGCACCGCGGTGCGGAACAAAGCCGCCGAGCTGCTGGACTTCGCCCAGCTGACCGACCGAGCGGCCGATCCGGTCGATCTGCTGTCTGGGGGTATGAAGCGGCGGCTGACCATCGCCCGGTCCCTGGTCAACGACCCGGAGCTGATGCTGCTCGACGAGCCGACCACCGGGTTGGACCCGCAGGCCCGGCACCTGCTCTGGGATCGGTTGTTCCAGCTCAAGCAACAAGGTGTCACGCTGATCATCACGACGCACTACATGGACGAGGCCGAGCAGCTGTGCGACCGGCTCGTGGTGATGAACGGCGGGGTGATCGTTGCGGAAGGCTCACCGGGTGAGCTGATCGCTCGGTACTCCACTCGTGAGGTACTTGAGCTGCGGTTCCGCCCTGGAGATCAACATAGTTGGGTCGATGCGGTGGACGGCCTCGCCGACCGGATCGAGAAGCTACCCGACCGGTTGCTGCTTTATGTCGCCGATGGGGAGGCAGCGCTGTCCGCCGCGCACCAGCGTGGCGTGAAACCGGTGTCCAGCCTGGTCCGACGATCCACCGTGGAGGACGTGTTCCTCCGGCTCACCGGGCGATCGCTGGTGGACTGATGACCGCGGTTGAGACTGTTCGTTGTACTGGTCGGGTGCTGCCCGGGTGGCGGGCCACGCTGCTCGTCGTCGAGGGGCGATGGATCTGGTACCGACGTAATTGGCGGGCCACGGCGATCTCCAGCCTGCTGCAGCCGCTGTTGTTCCTGGTGGCTTTCGGTATCGGTTTCGGCAGCTTGATCGGCACAAGTGACCGGGCGGTGCAGTTCACCGGCGGGGTCTCCTACCTGGCCTATCTCGCGCCCGCATTGCTGGTGAACGGCGCGGTCCAAACAGCCGCCTTCGAGTCGTCCTACCCGATCCTGTCGGCGTTCAAATGGCAACGCACCTACTGGGCTGTCACGGCTACCCCGGTCACATCCGGACAGCTGGCGGGCGGGCAGCTCACCTGGATCGCGCTGCGCTTGACCGTGTCCGCGGTGGCATACCTCTTGGTGGTCGTTCTGTTCGGGGTGATGCAAGGGCCCGAGGCGCTGATCGCGTTGGTTTTCGCGGTGCTGTGCGGCATGGCGTTCAGTGCGCCGTTGGTGGCGTTCTCCGCCTCGCAGGAGGGCGAGGGCACCGTGTTCGCCGCCGTGTTCCGGTTCGTGGTGGTGCCGATGACGCTGTTCTCCGGCACCTTCTTCCCGATCTCACAACTGCCCGGGCTGATCCAACCGCTGGCCTGGATCAGCCCGCTGTGGCACGGCACCGAACTCGCCCGGGGTGCCGCGCTGGGCACCGTGGCGCTGTGGCCCGCGGTGGGGCACGTCGCTTACTTGACGACGCTGCTCCTCATAGGAGTATTGCTGTCACGGTGGCGGTTCCGGGTCAGGCTGACCCGATGACCGCGGTGCGGCAGATGCCTCCGGAAATTGCCCCGCCGCGGTCTGGATTGCTGCTGCGAGTGCTGCCACCAGGGTTGTACGCCGGGCGGTCCCGAGCGGTCATCCTGCGCTCCTCGATTGCGTCGCGGAGTGTCTGGTTGGCGATCGTCTCCGGCTTCTTTGAGCCGCTGTTCTTTCTGGTGGCGATGGGACAGGGGTTGGGCAGCCTGGTCGGTGCCGTGCCGGGACCGGACGGGCAGGCTCTGAGTTACGCGGCGTTCATCGCGCCTGGGTTGCTGGCCGCGTCGGCGATGAACGGTGCGGTGTACGACGCGACGTTCGGCTTTTTCATGAAACTCAAATACGCGAAGCTCTACGACGCGATGCTCGCCACCCCGCTAGGACCGGTGGATATCGCGCTGGGTGAGATCAGCTGGGCGCTGATTCGGGGCGGGATGTACTCGGCTGCTTTCTTGGTCGTGATGCTCGGTCTCGGGCTGATCTCCTCGGCCTGGGCGTTGCTGGCCCTGCCCGCGGCGCTGTTCGTGGCGTTCGCTTTCGCCGCGGTCGGGATGGCTGCCACCTCGTTCATGCGCTCCTGGCAGGACTTCGACCTGGTGCAGCTGGCGGTGCTTCCGATGTTTCTGTTCTCGGCGACCTTCTTCCCGCTGTCGGTGTACCCGCCCGCGGTGCAGCGGTTGGTGCAGGCGTTTCCCCTCTACCACGCGGTGGCGCTGATGCGTGGACTCGTCACCGGCGTAGTCGGTGCGTCGATGCTGTGGCACCTGGCGTACTTCGTGGTGATGGCAGCCTTCGGCACCGTGGTGGCCTCCCGCCGCCTCCGGTTCCTCCTGCTCCGGTAGGGCGCTCTTCAAGGCCTACCAACCCGCTCCCGGCGCGCCCACAACCGCTACCAACCCCAAGCGCAGACGGCGACAGCTGTCCACAGGTAAGGCGTTATCCACAGCACAGTATGTTGTCGCTTGGGCGTCGGGAGCACTGGACATCACGCTCGGCTCCATGCACGAGTGGTGGATTTCCCTCCTAGAGCCCGACGGGCTCCTGCTGCGTGACCGAGCTCTTGCCGCCGTCGATCCCGACGACCTGTTGACCGCGTTACGGTCTGGCCGGTTGCGGCGCATCCAGCGCGGCATTTACCTGCCCAGACGGGCCGAGGCGACGCCAGCCATGTTTGCGCGCGCCGCGCAACTCAGTTCCGGCGCAGCAGGGGCCCTCCCCAGCCACGCGACCGCAGCTCGAGTACACCGGATCGCGGTGCCCGAGGACGATCACGTGCAGCACGTGACAGTGACCCGAAGTCTGCGGCGCCGTAATCGCCGTGACCTGCACTTTCATACCCGTTCGATCGGCTGTGGGGAGGCCGAGAGACGAGATGGTGTGCCGGTGACGTCCGTTGCCCGAACGCTGGCCGACCTGGCAACGAGTCTGGATCGACTGGCCGCGGTATGGGCGATCGACGACGCCCTGCGGCGACGACTATGCGCCAAGCCGGACATCATCTCCGTCATCCAGCGCTGGCGCGGTGGGGCCGGCTGCGTCACGGCGCAGCAGCGGCTGGACGAGGCGGACGGCGTGGCGGAGTCGATCCTCGAAACGGCGGGACGCCTGGCGTTGCTCGATCGTGGGGTACCCCTGCCGATCCCGCAGTACCAGCTATGGGCGCCGGATGGCAGGCTGGTGGCCCGGCTGGATGGCGCCTATCTGCGCGAAAAGGTTGCCCTGGAGTTCGACGGCGTGGATCCGCACGGCCTGCCCGAAGCTGTATTCCGCGATCGTTGGCGGCAGAACGGCTTGCCTGAACTCGGCTGGACAGTGCTCCGTTTTACGTGGTGGGACGTGATGCGCGACCCTGATGGAGTGGCCGCCATAGTGCAGCGCACCCTGCGTCGACGAGCGGCCTGAGGCATACCGCAAGGTTGGTAGCAGTTAGCGGTCCGACGAGCCCGGGTTGGTAGTCCTTGAAGGGCGGCCAACTAACCTGACCGCTATGGCAGTCACGTCAGTATTCGAGCAGCTGGAGTTGCTGCTGCCTCGGATCTCCAAGCCGGTGCAGTATGTCGGAGGCGAGCTCAATGTCACGGTGAAGGACTGGGACACCACCACGGTGCGCTGGGCCTTGATGTACCCGGACGCCTACGAGGTCGGCCAGCCCAATCAGGGAATCATGATTCTCTACGAGGTGCTCAACGAGCAGACAGACGTCCTCGCCGAACGGACCTACGCAGTCTGGCCCGACCTCGAAGCACTGATGCGTGACTACGGAGTTGCCCAGTTCACCGTGGAGTCGCACCGGCCGGTCGGAGCTTTCGATGTGCTCGGAGTCTCCTTCGCGACCGAGCTCGGGTACACGAACCTGCTCACCGCGCTGGACCTGGCCGCAATCCCCTTACAGGCCCACGAGCGCACCGACGAACATCCCGTCGTCATCGCCGGCGGCCACGCCGCGTTCAACCCGGAGCCGATCGCCGACTTCATCGATGCCGCGGTCCTGGGCGACGGTGAGGAGGTCGTCCTCGAGATCACCGCGATCGTGCGGGACTGGAAGGCGCAAGGTCGCCCAGGAGGTCGCCAGGAACTGTTGGGTCGGCTGGCCGATACCGACGGCGTCTACCTGCCTGGCTACTACGACGTCAGCTACCTGCCCGACGGCCGGATCGGACAGGTCGTCAGCAAAGGACGCGCACCTGCGCGAGTAGCCAAACGCACCACGATGGACCTCGACGAGTGGCCCTACCCCAAGCAGCCGCTGGTGCCGATCGCCGAAAGCGTGCACGAACGGATAAGCGTGGAGATTTTCCGGGGATGCACCAGAGGCTGCCGATTCTGCCAAGCCGGGATGATTACCCGTCCGGTGCGGGAACGATCGATCCAGGGCATCGGCGAGATGGTCAAGGGCGGGCTTAAAGCCAGTGGGTTCAACGAGGTCGGGCTGCTGTCGCTGTCCAGCGCGGATCACTCCGGGATCGGCGAGATCACCAAGGGCTTGGCCGACCGTTACGAGGGCACCGGAACCAGCCTGAGCCTGCCCTCGACCCGGGTGGACGCGTTCAATATCGACCTGGCCAACGAGATCTCCCGCAACGGCCGCCGTTCCGGCTTGACCTTTGCGCCGGAGGGCGGCTCCGAACGGATCCGTCGGGTGATCAACAAGATGGTGTCCGAAGAAGATCTCATCCGAACCGTCTCTACTGCCTTCGGCGCGGGCTGGCGGCAGGTGAAGCTGTACTTCATGTGCGGTCTGCCCACCGAGACCGACGACGATGTGGTCCAGATTGCCCAGATGGCGCACAACGTGATCCGAGCCGGCCGGGAAGCCAGCGGCAGTAAGGACATCCGGTGCACGATCTCGATCGGTGCCTTTGTGCCCAAGCCGCACACGCCGTTTCAATGGGTTGCTCAGGCGCCCCCCGACGTCGTCGACGACCGGCTGCGGAAACTCCGCGCGGCGATCAATAGCGACCGCAAGATCGGTCGCAATGTCGGCATGCGCTACCACGATGGCAAGCCCGCGCTGATCGAGGGCCTACTGTCCCGCGGGGACCGGCGAGTTGGCCGGGTCATCGAACGAGTCTGGCGGGACGGCGGCCGGTTCGACGGCTGGAGTGAGCACTTCTGCTACGACCGGTGGGCTGCCGCCTGCACCGAAGAGCTCACCCCGCTGGGCGTGTCACTGGAGTGGTTCACCACCCGGGAACGCGGACGTGACGAGGTGCTGCCCTGGGACCATCTGGACTCCGGCCTGGACAAGAACTGGCTCTGGGACGACTGGCAGGACGCGCTGACCGGCCACGAGCAGGACGACTGCCGGTGGACCCCGTGCTTCGACTGCGGGGTTTGCCCGTCGATGGGTACCGACATCCAGGTCGGACCCACTGGTCGGCAGCTGCTACCGATCAGTCCGGTCCGGCACTGAGCCCAGCTGCGCGTTCACCGCCGTCAGCGCGTTTACCAGGCCGTGACCGTAAAACCCGTTGCCGGTCGCGCAGTTGGTGTCGAGGTCCGCGCGGCCGGTTTCGTCATAGCCAGGGCACGGCAGCGGATCGGCCTGCTGGCGCAGCAGGGTGGCCAGCTCGTAGGAACGCGTCTCGGGCCGGGACGAGGCGAGCAGTGCGGCCACCCGGAGGCATACGGAGCAGCCATGGATGTGCCGCACGCGTAATCGTACCCACCGGGACGGTGGACAGCGCACATCCGCTAGAGGACACGTCCGGTTGCTGCGCCAAGGTGCGCAGCACGGATGTGTGGTTCGCTTTGGGTTGGACAGCTCAGTGGACTGCGGTGCGGCCAGCGCCTCGGCCTGTGCACTGTAGGCGCGGTCGGCACCGAATCGGGCGGCGAAGTCGGCTCGGTCGAGGTTGGCCACCGCGACCCCGATCTGCGGGTAGTAGGCGACGCTGGTCCCGCAGGCGGCTCGGATCTCCCGTGCAGCTCGCCGCTTAGGAGTCTCGGCGTCGAACAGCGTGACGTAGCGCAGCAGCGGACCGGTCGAGGCGCAGTCCGGCGGCGGGGCCGGCAGCGCGGGCGCGGCGTAGGCCACCTCGGGGGACGGTGATCCAGGCACGACGAGCACCGCTCCGGCGACCGCGGCGATCCGCAGCAGACGAAGCAACACCCACAGCATCCAGATTCGGCAGGTGGACTGAGGCCGTGACCGTAGTGAGCTGCGCTGGGGTGACAAGCGGGTCGTGAGTGGCGTTACGTGCTAGAACACCGTTACTCACTCACGAGAGGCTTCGATGCGCCACAATCCCTCTGCCGCTCCGGTCTGCAAGGTGCGGCTGCGCTACGCCAAGCGTGGAAAGCTGCGGTTCACCTCACACCGCGATGTCGCCAGAGCCTTCGAGCGCGCGCTGCGGCGGGCCGGCCTCCCGATGGCCTACTCGCAGGGCTACAGCCCGCATCCAAAAATCTCCTGGGTGGGGGCGGCGCCCACCGGCGTGGCCAGCGAGGCCGAGTACGTCGAGATGCAGCTGGTTGACTATGTCGATCCGGAGGTGGTCCGCGGCGAGCTGGACGCGGCTTTGCCAGAGGGGCTTGCCGTGCTCGAGGCAGTCATGGCCGGTCCCGGCGGACTCGCCGAACGAATCGAGGTGAGCAGGTGGCGCATCGAGGTCCGTGAGTGGGGCATTGAGCAGCTACGCCACGCCACCCAGGCGCTGCTGGCCGTACCGGAACTGCAGGTCCAAAGGGTCACCAAGGACGGATTGCGCTCGCTGGACGCGCGAGCGGCGATCGTCTCGCTGGAGGTCGAAGATTCCCCCACGTTGGCGCCTGCGCCCGATCAGCTCCGCCGGTGTGGGATACTTCTAGCGGTCGTACGGCAGGTTAACCCTGCGGTTCGATCCGACGATGTGCTGAGTGCGCTCGGCGTCGTCGCCGGTCTTGCACCGCCGGTGCCCGCGAAAGCGATCCGGATGGCGCAAGGTCGGCTCGACGACTACGGGGATCTT
>DASVWA010000048.1:0-7669 GCA_036389855.1 Pseudonocardiaceae bacterium | reverse complement strand
CACCATCGGGATCTCGCCCAAGCTCCAGGCCATCGCTCCGGCCACGCGCTGATCGGCCAGCAGGTCGGGCACGAAGGGCAGGGCCAGCGAGCGGTAGAAGGCACCGCCGATCACCGTGTCCGAGCCCATCAGTGAGATCCCTAAGAATGCGTGGAAGGGCATCGCGGCCACCAGCAGGCCGAGCTTTCCCAGGTACGGCAATCGGCGGGGTGCGGGGTCGATGCCCACGATGAGCCAGTAGTAGGCGTAACCCATCAGCACGAAGTGGGCGTTCATCACCAGATGTGCCCAGTGTGACGGCGCGGCGGCGTCGTAAACGCCGCTGAAGTACAGGACGTAAAACGATGCGATGTACATGCTCAGGGCCATCAACGGGTGCGTCGACATCCGCACGATCCAGGAGTGGGTGAACGCCTGCAGCCACTCCCGCGGTCCCGGCGGGTTACCCTTGCCCGCAGGAGGCAGGGCCCGCAGCGCCAGGGTCATCGGTCCGCCGAGCACGAGCAGGATCGGGGCGAGCATCGACAGCAGCATGTGCACACCCATGTGCATGCTGAACATGGCCATCGAGTACCGGCCGATGCCTGACGACGTGGCAATCAGGATGGTCGCGCAGCCGGTGAGCCAGGCCACCGTGCGGCCGACCGGCCAGGCGTCACCACGCAACTGCAGCCGCCGGACCCCGGCGACGTAGGCACCGGCCAGAGCCAACGCGGCGACCCCCAACACCAGATCCAGGCGCCACTCCAGGAGCAGCCGCCCCAAGGTGGGGGGACCGGCGAGATCGTAACCCAGCAGTACCTCGGTGCGGCTGGGCTGCGCCGCGATTCCGCCGGGAGGTGCGGTTTGGCTCAACGCCACCGCGATCCCTATCGTCGCGAACATGATCAGCACCTCGACGCCACCCAGCCGCAGGATGGCCGAGCGATCGCCGCGGTCGACCACCGCTGCCACCGCGCTTCGACGGTGCAGCCAGCCGGCCACTCCCAGCGCCAGCAGCGCAGTGACCTTGCCCAGTACCAGCAACCCGTAGGTAGACAGCATCTGGCCCGGGGTTACCCGGATCAGCGCGTTGATCACTCCGGAGACGGCCATCACGATCCAGCAGATCAAGGCAAGCTTGGAGAACCGCTGAGTGGCGAGTCCGGCGTGGTCACCCCGGCGCGCCAGGTGCGCCAGCAGGGCGATCAAGCCGCCTACCCACAGTGCGGCGGCGACCAGGTGATAGAGCAGGCTGCTGGTGGCAACGTCGTGGGCGCCGCCGGCCGAGGAGTGCCCGGTCAACGCCACCGGCATCAGCCCTACAAGGCCCAGCACGAATAGCCACACCACCGCGCCCCAGGTCAGCACGATCCAGCAGAACCCGGCCAGCACCAGGGCTATCCCCGCGGTCAGCGCCCACGCCCCGGGCTGAGACAGCTCGGACACCAGCGATCCCAACAGCAGCGGGTTCAGCACTTCGGTCACCGGGCGACCCAGCGCCTGCGCGCCAAGCAGCGGAACCATCAGTGCCGAGGTGAGTGCCCAGACGAGGGCGGCGATCCGCGCTGTTCGAATTGCGGCGTAACCCCCGGTGTCAAGGTAGCCGGAGGCTTGCGGAGGTACCAGGAACGCGGCCAACAACAAGGACCCGACCGTGACCACCCCGGCGCACTCAGCCAGCACCCGCACGGCTGGCAGCCCGGCCCGAGTGAGCAGCCCGGGGTCGGGCAATCCCAGTTGGGCGAGCCCGTCACCGCCAACAGCGACGACCAGCCCAGTGCCGAGAGCCGTGGCCAGTAACGCTGCAACAGCGACCAGCACACCAACTCGAGCGCGTACCGCAGCAATGCGCCGGTGGGAGGCCTCGACAATCACACGCGCCAGACTAGGCGCTCGCTGGTCGAGCTCGTCCCCTCCCCAACCGCCCTCGACCCCATTCCGCGGGCTCAACGGGGTTACCTGGGCGCCTATAACCCCGGTTAGCCCGCTGAATGCCGTCCAACAGGCGCAGGTACGGCAGTGGCGACACCTCGTTACTCTGCTCGCGGGCGCTCACCCGCGCTCCGGGCCCCCGTAGCTCAGCCGGATAGAGCAAGCGACTTCTAATCGCTAGGCCGCAGGTTCGAGTCCTGCCGGGGGCGCAACACCGCAGGTCACAGGTGTGCGTGATCACATGCAAGATCGGTCCACGGTTTACCCACAGCTTTCTGGTGGTGACAGCCGCTCAAGCGCGGCCATGGCTGCGTCGCCGGTGACGCCACGGGACATGTAAACGTCCTGCGTCATGGAGACCCGCTCGTGTTCTAAGTAGTCAGCGATCTCGCGAGCCGAGGCGCCGGCAACGGTCATGGTGGTTCTCCTTGCTTGAGCGGGGTTGGGTACAGCGGTGCCTGCACGTGCGGATGTGACGGTGCGTGGGTGTGACAACCGACGGCCGTAAACGAAAGGAGTGATAAGCCGCGACAGGTGCGGCAGTAAGGGGTGAGGCCTGGGGCGGTCAGCCGCAAGGCTGGGTACGTCGTGCAACGACGGATCTTCGCTATGCGGCTACTGCCGCGCGCTGATCACGCCACGACGTCTCGAAAGAGCCCCGCTCAACGGGGCAAGTGCCCTGCCTATCCGGCGGGCACCACACACAGTACGACGGTCCCGTGACTTGAAGTGACAACCAAGTGCCAACGCCTCACTGTCTGCCACATCGGGATCACGGCTGGTCCAGTATCGCCGTCGATGTCGTGCCCGCAGCGGGCAATTAACCTGGCGTCGTCCAAGAGAGGTGACTGCGGTTCGTGGCGCCGGGACAGCACCCACGGTGGCACCGTCACCGACAGGCCCTCGCGTCACTGATGAGCCGACAGGCTAGGCAGATCTGCTCAGGATCTGATGGTTCACCGGGTAGTCCAGGACTGTCACGGCGTAGCGGCCACAGTGGTACGAACTCGACGCCGCATGCGGCAGCCACGGTGCCCTGGCGCAGCTCACCACGGTGGGTGTCTTGATCGCTCATCGAACGCAAAAACCAGGTCACCGAGCACCGGCCAGGATCACCTCGGCGACGGCAATCGAGTTGGCCTTCGTCAGCCGTACTCCGGGTTGCGCCCAAGCCGTGAACCGACCATGAGCCGTCGCTGCGTGAATCACCAGCAGCGTGCATTGCAGCCGTCGTCGGTACGGCGGCCCTCCAAGGCCACCCGACCGCGCTCGCGGCGCTGGGGCACGGCTACGTCGCCACTCATGGCTCGCGGTTCACCTTCCGTGGCCGAAGCGCCGGCCAGCCGGTTCCAGCCCGACTGCATCGGCGCCTGGCCAACCGGGAAGATCACTCAGTCGACGCTAGGTCGATGCCAGTGGCGGAAGTGACCAAGCGGTGACAAACAGTCACCCTTGAGAGGCCGCCGGTACTATCGGGGCGAAGCGCAGCGAGATGGGCGTGTCCGAACAGCCGGTCGGCGTCGTCGGTGACGCAGCTGTAAGGAGTGGACACTCGGCTTGCCGCTGCCCGGGCTGGTGATCGCGCCGGTGCGGATGCGCACCTGGCCGAAGTCAAGCAGACCGCTGATCGCATCGGGGTTGACCGTGACGACTACCGGTTGTGTTTTGGTCCCACCAACGTGCATATCTGGTTGGTCGGTCTCGCCGTGGAAATGTCGGACGGCACCGAAGCCATCACACGTGCTGAAAGATTCACGCTGCCGCGGTCGGCGCCCCGCGAGCGCGTCGGCCACCACTGGATCGACCTTGCCCGCGGATACCTCCTGCACGGCGACCACCAACGCGCCCTGGCCACCCTCAACCAAGCCCGACGGACCGCGCCACAGCAGGCCCGCTACCACTCTCAGGTCCACGAAACCGTCCACGCCCTCGCCCGGGCCGACAAGCGCCGCACCGACACCCTCGCCAACTTCGTCGGCTGGCTTGGCATCACCGCCTAAGACGTCTACGACCAGCGCTGCTGGCGCAGATATGTCGAGCACAGGAGCTTTACGAGCCGTGTAATCGGCCGCGCCACTCCTGCATTACTTGCTCCGTGATCAACTTGCTGGCTAGCCGCAGCGGATGTCCAGTGGGTGTTGTCCCGATGGGACGTCCGCTTCGTCCACTCTTGTTGCCTGGTTCCAGATGATGGGTGCCATTTTGGCTTCAGCTGATGGGTGACAGTGCCTAGCTGATCTTTACAACTGCCGCCGATCACTATGCCTTGATGATCTGTTTGCAGAGCTAGCCCCTGTACCTACTTGCAGCAGCACGTGAGCGGGAACGGTAACCAGTGATCACATGGCGGCGGAAGGAGACCCGCAGGGCAAACAGCTCGGTTTCGGCTAGCCGAAACCGGGGAGATCGTTTGGCGCTTACCGAGGCGGTCAATGGCCACCTACGCCGAGTTGACTCTGTTTACCTCAGCCCCGTCCGCCCCTCCGCCGCCGCTGTGGACGCCGGCACCGCCCGAGCCGCTATCCAAGTGCCAGCCTTGGCGCCATTACAGAGGGCGAGCTTCTGCCCGGCGACTATGAACACCCCCGGCTGCTGAGAGTGGGGCGGGCCCCTCAGGAGGTGCTATCTTTGCCGGAGCTACCCTCGGCCTTCTCAACGAGGGGCTCAGTCTTCTCCACGAGGGGCTCAGCCTTCTCCCTGACCTTCTCCTTGGCCTTCTCGGCGAGGGGCTCAGCCTTCTCCTTGGCCTCCTCGACAAACGACTCAGTCCCCTCAAGGACCTTGTCAACGAGCGGCTCAGCCTCCTCGACGGTCTGAGCCGCCAGGCCCCTGATCTTCTCCGCTGAAGCCTCTGCTGAGGTCTCTGCTGAGGTGTCCGCAGAGGTGTCCGCTGAAGTCATTGTGTTCGCTGCTCCCTTCGCTGCCAATCGAGATACCCAATCCGTGCACTCGGAAGGTGTAGCGGGAGGTGATCGACAGCGTAGTGCCCCGCGCCCCTTCGTGGAAGGATCGACAGCGTGCGGTGCACCCAGCGGGGTAAAGCAGCCCCACTGTCATCAAGCATTAGCCGGGCTGAACTGGCTGACTGATTCGCCGCCCGGCGAAGTGTTAGCCGACGGAGTGGTCTCACCGGCGACGGCAACCGTGCCGGAGGCGTTAACAGTGCAGTGGTCTCCACCGAAGCACGTGTCCCGCATCAAGCGGAGTCAGATATACCGGGCGTCGGCAGTGTCCGAGACCAATTGGCTGTCGCAGCGCCGGCTCCACGTCCGATTCCGGGTGCTCTGCCGCATGTCCTTCAGCGTCCACCAGAGCCAATCCCGACCCCCCATCACCATCCACATCGGACAGCGATAGGAAAGTCGATCAGGCCCAACGTCAAGGATCTGTGACACTGCGTCGCGGTGGTCCGGTTCGGACTGCTGCCAGGATCGCGCCGGCGATCTGGGCTGACCCGTCAAGAATCCGGCCGCTTTCGGGCGTGCCTTGCCCACATTGGCCTCAGTTGATGGGTGACGCTGCCTAACCGGTTTTGCGGTTGGTGGTGTGATCGTAGGCTTTGTGTCGGGTCGCGCTGGTCGTAGACGCGCAGGGTGGTCTCGTCGACTGCGATGGTGACAATCTGCAACGCCATGATCATTTTATGCCGGGGTTCGGGCAGTCCCGTTCAGGGTGGCTGAGGGGACGGATTGTGGTGGCGCGGTGAGGTAGCCGGCTGCTTGGGTGTGGAAGAGGTTGGTGTACTGGCCGTGGCGGGCGATCAGTTCCTGGTGAGTGCCGTGCTCGGTGATGGTGCCGTGGTCGAGGACGTAGATGTGGTCTGCGTCGCGCACGCTGTGCAGACGGTGCGAGATGAGCAGCACAGTGCGGCCGGTGAACAGGCGGCGGATGTGGGCTAGAAGGCGGGCTTCGGCCTGCGGGTCGAGGGAGGCCGTTGGCTCGTCGAGCACGACGAGCGGCGCGTCGCGGTAGAACGCGCGGGCCAGGGCGAGGTGTTGCCACTGTCCGACAGACAGGTCGGTGCCCTGGGCGAACTCCTTGCCTAGGACGGTGTCGTAGCCGTGATCGAGGTCGCGCAGTGTGGTGTCGATACCGGCACGCTGGGCGGCGCGGCGGACGGCGTCGTGGTCCACGGGTGCGCCCGGCCGACCGAAGGCGATGTTGTCGGTGACGGATAGCTGGTAGCGCAGAAAGTCCTGGAACACCACCGTGGACAGCTCGCGCAGGTGAGCGCGGTCCTCGGGTGTCCTACCGTTGAGGAGCAGCTCTCCCCGATCGTGTGGGTAGATGCCCGCGAGGATCTTGGCCAGTGTGGTCTTGCCCGAGCCGTTGTGCCCGACCAGTGCGATGACCTGTCCGGCTGGGAGGTCTACCGTGACCCCGCGCAGGGTTGGCTCGGCCGAGCCGGGGTAGCAAAACCAGAGGTCGCGGGTGGACAGCGAACGCAGCGCCGGTGCGGATCCGGGTGCCGGTGATAGTGGGGTGTCCTGACTGGTGAGACTGCGCAGGTCGTTGAGGTAGAGGACGGTGTCACCGGCGCTGGCCACCATGGCGCCGGCGTTGCGGACGTGGGTGGACAGCATCCACAGCCCAGCTAGGGCGGTCAATGCGGTCGCCAACGAAATCGACTCGGTGTAGGCCGCTGCGGCTAGGCCGCCCAGCGCAACGACCACGATCATGTCGCTGAGCCCCCGG
Organism: Pseudonocardiaceae bacterium; assembly: GCA_036389855.1. Taxonomy (GTDB): domain Bacteria; phylum Actinomycetota; class Actinomycetes; order Mycobacteriales; family Pseudonocardiaceae. The sequence goes on along the minus strand of DASVWA010000048.1, from coordinate 1,060 downwards.
GCAGCTAACTGCCGCCATAGCAATAAACGGTTCAGTTCTGTCTGGCGGTTCACATCGTGTTCATAACGGGCCCGCCAACGCTGCAGCAGCAGCGGACCCAGCCCCAGGGCGTGCACCTCCTGCGCTTCTCGTCGACCGGTGACCAGTCGACTCAGGTATTCGCGGACGCGCCGGTTCTCCGCCAGCTCCCGGTGCACCTCGTGACGGGCCTGCCGCACCCGTTTCGCCGTGCGGACCGTGGGTACCGTTGCCACCACGAGCAGCGGCGCCAGCCACCACACCATCGTGGCGAAGGCAACGGCCACCGCGACGGTACTCAACACGGCCTGAAGCAGGCTCAGCGCGGTGAACAGCAGCACCAGCGGCTTGGTCCGCGAGGCGAACAGCGCGCGTTCGACTCGGTTGTGAAAGTCCGGGTCCTCGAATTGGTAAGGCTCGGCGCAGGCCGTCACGCGCAGAACCTGACCGAGCGCTTCCCGCTCTACCTTGATGCTTAGCACCCGCTGTTGGGCATCACGCACGATGCCCACGATCCCGTTCAAGGCGGCCAGCACAACCAGGGCCGCGATCCCGGGGAGCAGGGCGGGCAACGATGCCCCGGCGGGCACCTCATGCCCGGAGGGCATCGCGTGCTGCAGAGTGCCGCGCAGAGCCAGCACCGCCAGGCCCAACCCGGCCGCCGAAACGACCTGCAGGCCGATCGTGACCAGCAGCCTGGACCGGTCAGCCCGCCACATCAGCCGCGCCGCGAACAGCACCACCATCAACAGCCCACCCACCACCTGACCGGTCGGGCTGTTCCCCGGCAGTGCAGCCCCTGATGGCGCCTTCCTGTCGCGGTCCACCGTCAAGGGCCGACCGCCGACGCGATGGGAACGCTGGCTGGGTTGGGTGCCACGTTCGGGAGCTTGCGCACCGTGTGCGCCCCCGCTGTCACCGTCGAATCGGGCCCGGTGAGGTAAAACGAGGGATACGCCTGCACCCCGAACGCCTTTGTCACTATCCCGCCAACAACGGGCTCTCGCACCACGGTGGCCGCCGACGCCAGCGAGTCGAGCAT
>DASVWA010000047.1:0-1574 GCA_036389855.1 Pseudonocardiaceae bacterium | reverse complement strand
GATCCTGGACCCCCGGCTGGCCACCGCCCGTTACGGCAGTTTCCTGCGCGCCTCGCTACCGCCGTTCTGGCCTACCACGGATGGCGCCGTAGCGCGGGCCGCGCTACGGCGCCTCGTGAGGGCGTAACAGTGTTCTAACACCTGTTACGCCCTCACGAGCACGGTGACGGTGCCGGGGGCGACTTCGGTGAATCCGGCATCGCGTACGGCCAGTATCCTGCGCTCGCGCCAGGCCCGGTCCGGGCGCTTGCCTACCGCCAGGTCAGCCCACTGTGGCACCGTGGCCGTGCGCACCGCGCAGCGGTAGCCATCGGCCGCCCAGCGGTCCAGCGTTGCGGTTCGGCCGTCAGCGGCCAGCAACGCAGCGAGCAGCATGCTGGCGTGGCCGACCTGGGCAGCGGCCTTGCCCGTGCTCATCTCCGGCTGCGGCGCGAGCCAGAGCACCGGCACCCCGCCTGGTGGTGGGCCGGGGTCGTCGGGCGGCACGTCGATACCGCCAACCTGCAGACGCGTCACGATCTTTGGAGTGGCGGCCACCAGGCAGGGAACCAGTGCCCGCACCTGGGCACCGCGGTGCTCGACAGTGATGCCGGGCAGGTCTGACACCGCGATCCAGTGCGCGCCGCGAGCGCGACGGGCGACCTTGCGGATCCGCACTGCCACCCAAGCCTGCACCGAACAACTCCACGGGCCGCCGGGTTGTGAACGCTCGTCGAGACACAGCGCCACCGCCGCTGAAGCAGCCGCTTCGAGTAACGCGCTGCGCAGCGGCACCGTATCCCGCTCCACCCGCAGGATCAGCGGCATCGCCCGCACCGCCGCAGGGTCCTCATCGGTCACGTCGGCGGTCGCGTCAGCCGGTAGACCCAACCAACGCGCATAACGGGCAGCCAACGGTGCCAGCGGCCCCGGCACGGTCACGCTGCCGTACTCCCAGGGGCCGTACTCCCTGGGGCCGCATTCACAGCGGCACCCTGCGCAGCATCCCGTCGGCAGCGTCGGCTGCCTCGACCTCCGCGCGGGTCACCCCCAAGACGAACAGCACGATGTCCAGGAATGGCTGGTTGATGGCGGCATCAGCGATTTCCCGCAACGCGGGTTTGGCGTTGAACGCGACACCCAGACCAGCCGTGGCAAGCATGTCAATGTCGTTGGCGCCGTCCCCCACCGCGACACACTGAGACAGCGGGACCTCGAAATGCTCCGCCGCCCGGCGCAGCGCGTCGGCCTTACCGGACCGATCCACCACTGACCCGAGGAGCTGCCCGGTGAGCTTGCCGTCGCGGATCTCCAGCTCGTTGGCCGCGCAGAAGTCCAGCCCCAGATCTTCGGCGATCGGCCGAACGATCTGGCTGAAGCCACCTGAGACGGCTCCGCAGCGAAATCCCAACCGCTTGAGGGTCCGCACCGTCGTGCGTGCCCCGGCGGTGAGCTCAATTGCACTGGTCACCTCGCTGATCACACTGACCGGCAGGCCCGCCAACAGGGCAACCCGCCGCCGCAGCGACTGGGTGAAGTCCAGCTCCCCGCGCATCGCGGCGGCGGTGATCGCGCTCACCTCAGCCCCGCAACCG
>DASVWA010000046.1:0-17917 GCA_036389855.1 Pseudonocardiaceae bacterium | reverse complement strand
CAGCATCCCCACCTCGCGTATGGACGCGACGTCATCTGGTAGGAGGGTTCTGGCTGCTGTGCACCCCGCGTACGGCCATCCGATGGCGGACCACAGAAAGGAGCCGGATGGGAGCGCTCGACATACAGGTGGTTATCGATTGCACCGGCCCGCGAAGACTCGCCGAGTTCTGGGCGGCAGCGCTGGGCTACGTCATGCAGCCACCACCACCGGGCTTCGACTCCTGGGAGCAGTTCGCCGACCAGATCGGGGTACCGCCCGATCTGCTCGCCGCTGTGGTGGACCCGGAACGCGTGAAACCGCGCATCCTGTTCCAGAAGGTGCCCGAAACCAAGACCGTGAAGAACCGGGTGCATCTCGATATCGATGTCGCACCCGGCGTCGCCATCGGCAGCGAGGAACGCAAGGCTGCTGCCTGGGCTCGCTGCGAAGAGCTGACCGCGCGGGGTGCCACCCTGCTGCGTGAGTTCAGCGAGCCGACCGGATGGTGGCTGCTCATGGCAGACCCGGAGGGCAACGAGTTCTGCTTGCATTGACACCAGCCTCGCTGGTTTGGCGTCACCTCGCGGCGCAGCTGCCGCCACTGCAGGTGCAGCCAGCGCAACCGGCCGTCGGCGGTGGCATGGCGGCGGCCAGCCGGTGACCCAACAATCCGCCGGCCAGCAGTAGCCCGACGGTGCCGGCCCCAGCCACCCCGACGATCACTGCGAGCGCCGGGCCGCCCGCCCCAAGGGCCAGCCAGCCCCCAGCGGCGCAGACCGCGCCGGCCGCGAGCACCGGCGGGGCGGCCACCCGGTTGGCGGCTACGAAAGCGGCGTCTGAGCGCAGCGTCGCCGGAGTGCGGACGCCGGCGAACCGGTTACGCGGCAGCCGTTGCCGCCAGCCGAGCACACCCACGGTGATCAGCCCACTGCCGGCGGCCAGCAGCACCACACCGAGTAGCGCGGACGCAGACACGGTGGCCAGGATACCGGCGGCGGAAAGCCGCTCGACCGACCCGCTATGGTAGATGCCGTGAGCACGGCCTGCCTGCTCCTTCCCAGGCCGCGCTGACCAGCGGACAAGTCAGCGCGGCGACCCCTCACGGCCTCAGCCTGGGGGGCTTCGCTGTTTCCTGGGGGTATCACACGACCACAGCCGGGCCCGGAAGGACGATCATGAACAGCACCGACGCCGGTGACGTCCCGCCGCACCGCTACACCGCGGCACTGGCTGGCGAGATCGAACGTCGCTGGCAGGACCGCTGGGCGCAGCGAGGAACCTTCCATGCACCCAACCCGGTTGGGGAGCTGAGCCCTCCTGAGGGCGTACCAGTGCCCGAGGACAAGCTGTTCGTCCAAGACATGTTCCCCTACCCGTCGGGATCGGGGCTGCATGTCGGGCACCCACTGGGCTTCATCGGCACCGACGTCTTCGCCCGCTACCACCGGATGACCGGGCGCAACGTGCTGCACACCATGGGCTTCGACGCGTTCGGCTTGCCCGCTGAGCAGTACGCGGCCGAGACCGGCACTCACCCGCGAACCACCACCGAAGCCAACATCACGCGCTACCTGGCACAGATCCGCCGGCTGGGACTGGGCCATGACGAGCGCCGTCGGATCGCTACCACCGACGTCGAGTACTACCGCTGGACCCAGTGGATATTCCTGCAGATCTACAACGCGTGGTACGACACCGAGGCGCGCAGAGCTCGACCGATTGCCGAACTATGCAACGAGTACGCCCACGGCATCCGCGCCACGCCAGACGGTCGCAACTGGTCCGCGCTGACTGGCACCGAGCAGCAGGAGATCATCAACTCGCACCGATTGGTCTACCTGTCCGAGGCGCCGGTGAACTGGTGTCCGGGGTTGGGCACCGTGCTGGCCAATGAGGAGGTCACCGCCGAGGGCCGCAGCGACCGCGGAAACTTCCCGGTGTTCCGGCGCAACCTGCGGCAATGGATGATGCGAATCACCGCCTACGCCGACCGGCTGCTCGACGACCTGGACCGGCTGGATTGGCCGGACAAGATCAAGACCATGCAGCGCAACTGGATCGGACGCTCGCACGGCGCCCGGGTCCGGTTCCCGGTGCAGACCGCGATCGGCGGGCAGGCCGGCATCGAGGTGTTCACCACCCGCCCCGACACGCTGTTCGGAGCGACGTACATGGTGCTGGCTCCCGAACACCCACTGGTCTCGGCGATCACCGCCAAGACCTGGGAGTCCGGCACAGATCCACGATGGACGGCCGGCGCCGCCACTCCCGTGGAGGCGGTCGCGGCCTACCGGCACACCGTGTCGCGGCGCAGCGATCTGGAACGCCAGGAGAGCCGCGAGAAGACCGGTGTGTTCACCGGGGCCTATGCCACGAATCCGGTCAATGGCCAGCAGATCCCCGTCTTCATCGCAGACTACGTGCTGATGGGCTACGGCACCGGCGCGATCATGGCGGTTCCCGGACACGACCAGCGCGACTGGGAGTTCGCTCGCGAGTTCGGGTTGCGGATCGTCGAGGTGATCTCGGGTGGTGACGTCGAGCAGGCCGCCTACATCGGGGACGGCGCCGCGGTCAACTCCGCCAACGACGAGGTGAGCCTGGACGGCCTGGCCGTCGACGAGGCCAGCAAAGCGATCACCGAATGGCTCAGCGACCGTGGTTATGGCGAGGGCGCTGTGCTGTACAAGCTGCGCGACTGGCTGTTCGCCCGGCAACGGTACTGGGGCGAGCCGTTCCCCATCGTCTACGCCGTCGACGAGGACGGCGAACCTGATCTGCGCCACCCGATCCCGCTGCCGGAGCGATTCCTGCCGCTCGAGCTGCCCGACGTGGTGGACTATGCCCCGACCACCTTCGACCCCGACGACCCGAACACCGAGCCAGCCCCACCGCTGGCCAAGGCCCGCGACTGGGTCGAGGTGGAGCTGGACTTGGGAGACGGCCCGAGGCGCTACGTCCGGGACACCAACGTGATGCCGCAGTGGGCAGGATCCTGCTGCTACCAGCTGCGCTACATCGATCCGTACAACGACGACGCGATGTGTGATCCGGTCAACGAGCGCTACTGGATGGGTCCGCGCCCGGAGCTGCACGGCCCGGACGACCCCGGCGGCCTCGACCTGTACGTCGGCGGGGTCGAGCACGCGGTACTGCATCTGCTCTACGCCCGGTTCTGGCACAAGGTGCTGCACGACCTGGGGCACGTCAGCTCGGAGGAGCCGTACCGCCGGCTGTTCAACCAGGGTTATATTCAGGCTTACGCCTACACCGACGCGCGCGGACGTTACGTCCCCGCCGAGGAGGTCGTCGAGTCCGACGGGCGCTATCTCTTCAACGGTGAACCGGTCACCCGTGAGTACGGAAAGATGGGCAAGAGCCTGCGCAACGTGGTGACCCCGGACGAGATGTGCGATACCTACGGTGCCGATACCTTCCGCGCCTACGAGATGTCCATGGGCCCGCTGGATGCGTCCCGGCCCTGGGCGACCAAGGACGTCGTCGGGTTGCAGCGGTTCCTGCAGCGGGTGTGGCGCAACCTGGTCAACGAGAATACCGGCGAGCTGCAGGTGACGTCCGAAACCCCGGACGAAGTCACGCTCAAAGCGGTGCACAAGGCGATCGCCGGGGTTAGCGAGGATTACACGACGCTGCGCCTCAATACCGCGGTCGCCAAGCTGATCGAGCTGAACAACCACGTCACCAAGGTTTACGGCGGGCATGGCGGCACGCCACGCCAGGTTGCCGAGCCGCTCGTGTTGCTGCTCGCGCCGGTGTGCCCGCACGTCGCCGAGGAGCTGTGGGAACGGCTCGGTCACGAGGAATCGCTGGCTCACGGGCCGTTTCCCCAGGCCGACGAGCGCTACCTGGTTGCGGACACCGTCGAGTACCCGATCCAGGTCAACGGCAAGGTTCGGGCCCGGGTCACCGTGGCGGCATCGGCAACGCCAGACGACGTGCGCTACGCCGCACTGGTCGAACCCAGGGTCGTCGAATTGCTCGAGGGGACCCAGCCGCGCAAGGTCATCGTCGTCCCCGGTCGCCTGGTCAACCTCGTGATCTAGACAAATGATGGCTGCACCGGTGTAGTCGCCGGCTGATCGGGTAAGTCTCCAGTGCGCAGCACTGGACGCGATACCTGGGAGGATCTAATGGCAACCGGCGAGACCGGCTTCGACGACGTGACGTTTGACTTGATCTCGGTGCAATACCACTCGCTGAAGGCAGGGCACGACTACGGCCAGTACGTCCGCGACGCGGACAACGCCGGCCTAACCGACATCGCGGACTTCTTCCGAGAGGTGATGAAGCAGGACTCGGAACGGGCCGCCAGATGTCATGAGTTTCTGACCAGGATGTCCGGCAGTGACAAGGCCGGGCCGGCGGTTACCTGACCTGAGGGTGGGCGCAACACGGCGGGGCGGCACCGAGGGCCTCGGTGCCGCCCCGCCGCCCGTGTTACGTCGTTGCGACGACCACGTGCCTGTTCGGCACGCAATGCGTCATGGTCTTACCGGTGACGTCCCGCGGGCCGTTCTTGCCCAGGTTCTCCAGCCGCTGCTGCTCCGCCTCCGACAGCTGCTGGGTCGGCAGCGGCGGCAGGTCGCGGACGTCGTCGGCGCTGATACCCAGCCCGTCCCCGACCCGCTGGCCCAGCTCATCCTCAACCATGAACAAGTGCCACACCATCCGCCGCTGCACCTCGGCAGTGGCCTGCCCGATGTTCTCGACGAAGTTGAGCACCAGGTCGTCGCGCTCCCAGTCCTCCATCAACCGGAACCGTTCGCCGGCCTGCTGGTAGTCGTTGGTGCGCGGGATCTGCGCCCGGGTCAACCGGCCCTGGATGACGGGTCCCAGCTCGTCGTGGGTGGGGCGGTCGGCCTCGGCTAGCCCGCCCATGGTCGACGGCTCGTAGTTGACGTGCGGATTCTCCCCGCCGGTATCCACGAAGTAGGTCATCAGCCCGTCACGCTGGTTAGTGGCGACCTTGGCGTTCTTGGGGGAGTTGACCGGCAGTTGCAAGTAGTTCGGGCCCACCCGGTAGCGCTGGGTGTCGCTGTAGGAGAAGGTTCGCCCGACGAGCATCTTGTCATCGGAAAATTCCAGCCCGTCGACCAGCACGCCGGTGCCAAAGCTGATCTGCTCGTTCTCCGCGAAGAAGTTCTCCACATTGCGGTTCAGCTGCAACGTGCCGACCTTCTTCGGCTCATAAAGCTCTTCCGGCCAGACCTTGGTGTCGTCCAGCGGGTCCCAGTCCAGCTCCGGATGATCGTGGTCGTCCATCATCTGGACCAGCAGATCCCACTCGGGGTAGTCGCCGCGCTCGATCGCGTCGTGGAGATCCTTCGACGCGTGGCCCAGGTCGTTCGCCTGGATGGCGGCGGCGTCGGCCTCGGTGAGGCTGGCCACCCCACAGGTCGGCATCCAGTGGTACTTGACCAGCTTTGTCTCATTGGCGGCGTTGACCCACCGGTAGGTGTTCACCCCGAAGCCCTGCTGGTGGCGGTAGTCGGCGGGGATGCCACGGGGGCTGAACAGGTTCACCAGCATGTGCATCGACTCGGGAGTCTGCGACATGAAGTCAAAGATCCGGGCCGGCTCCTGGCGGAAGGTCACGGGATCGGGCTTGAGAGCGTGGATCACGTCCGGGAACTTGATCGCGTCGCGGATGAAGAACACCCCGAGGTTGTTTCCGACGAGATCCCAGTTGCCGTCCTCGGTGTAGAACTTGATCGCAAACCCGCGCGGGTCGCGGGCCACCTCCGACGAGTCCCGGCCGCCGATCACCGTCGAGAACCGCAGCGCCACGTCGGTCTGCTTGCCCTCGGTCGAGAACAGCTTCGCTCGGGTGTAACGCTCGATTGGCTCGTCGCCCCACTTGCCGGTCGCGGTGAACGTCCCGTAGGCCAGGAACCCACGGGCGTGTACCACCCGCTCCGGGATCCGTTCGCGGTCGAAGTGACTGATCTTCTCCAGGAACTGGTAGTTCTCCAGAGTGGCCGGTCCGCGTGCCCCGATGGTGCGCTGGTTCTGGTTATCAGAGACCGGGTGACCCTGCCGGTTCGTCAGAATGCGCTGCTCACTGCTTGACACGTCCCTCATCCTCTCGAGGTTCTTGCTGTGCGTTCAGCGATCGGCGGACATCGCCTCGCGGACCATGTCCTTGGTCCGGTCGAACAGCGACGCCACCGGACCGGCGACGGTGTTGGCGGTCGCGGACTCGACGCCCGGGTGCGGATGTGTCGGCGCCACGGCCTCCGCCGCCCGCACCATGCTCACCAGAGGCTGCAGCTCCGACGCCGCCACTTCCCGACGCAGGTAGCGGAACTCGTAGGCCTCCTCATGATGTGCGTGGGTCAACACGCTGACTCGCAGCTTGGCGAGCAGTAACGGGAACTCGTTGGAGTCCGGCCCGGCGTCCTCGAGTTTCGCGAGCATCTCTTTGGCTTCGCGTTCCTCGGCGAGCCGGTCGTCGACGATGTCACCACCGCCGTGCACCCCGGCACGCACCAGCGGGTGGATCAGTTGCTCCTCGGCGGTCTCGTGCACCGCAAGCAGCTTCACCAACCGCTCGAACGCGTCCCGGCGCGCCTTCCCGGTGGACTTCTCCACCTCGGTGAACAGGTCCCGGATCTGCATGTGCTGGCCGATCAGGAACTCGACCACGTCATGCGCCGCGTCCACCCCATCTGTTTGTGCTGTCTGTGATGTCATCGTTTCTCCCCTCACGCCTTGCTGGCCGTGCGCTGGCGCAACTCGGGTCGTGGGTGCGGGCCCTCGGTCTCGACCCGGTAGTCGGTGTCGAATACCGAATTGTGCTCGTCGATGACGCGGTCGCTGGGCGGATCCTCGCCGCCCATCAGGGCGTCCTGCATCTTCTGGAACCGCTCGTGCGCTTCGCTGACGAATCCGGTGCCCAGCGTCGTCAGGTCCACCTGGGTATCAAGCAGCTCACGCAGGTAGGCCTTGTTAGGTTCGAAGGTCAGCACGTTCGGCAGCTCCGGAGCGAGCACCTCGGCGGGGTCGCGCCCATCGTGCTTGCGCATCAGATCGCACGCCGCGTGCAGATGCTCGAGCTCCATGTTCAGGTGCAGCTCCCAGATCGCCTTGACCTTGCGGTCGGACTCCTGCTCCATGAACGAGTAGTAGAGGTAGCACTCGTTGTACTCGTGGTTGACCAGCCGCTCCCACCAGGTCTCGCCCGGGTCGAGCATTGACTCGTAATGCGTGACGTGCTCCTCCTCCACCATCGCGATCTCCTGGTAGAGCTGGCGCGCGATCGGCTCCATGTACTGCGGGCCGACGTTGAGGTAGAAGTTCATCGTCTGCTGCTCGGCAGACAGAATGGTCAGGGCGTGCAGCTTCGAGATCGGGGCCGCGGCGCTGCGGTCGTAGGGCTTGCGCACGTTGTCGATCGGGTGCCGGTGGTGGTAGCGGGTGGGCCGGCCCGGGATCACCTCGGTGAGCTGGTCGACGATCTTCTCCGCCTTGCGGTGCTGCACCATCTCGTAGAGGTTCGCGTAGCGGTACAGGTGGTCGAAGTCCTCCAGCACGCCGAACTCGTAGCACTGGGTCAGGTAGGGGTCGGGCTCCATCCGGGCGACCCACGCTGTGAGATCAACCGCGACCTGCTCGTAGGAGATGGTCGTCTCCAGGGGCGATGACGAACCGGGCAGCAACCAGTTGACGGCCTTCTGCTGCTGCTGTTCGAGGTAGCGGATCTCGGCCAGCTTGTGCTTGACCTCCAGGTCGGGGCAGATCCGGGCGAAGTTGTGGCTGAACAGCAGCGCCTCGACCTCGATGCCGTTCATCGTGATGATCCGGCACTTGGTGTACGGGTCGCTGTGATCGGGATCGACGGGCTCGACGTTGAGCTCTCGCCAGTTGCGGAGCTGCTTGTCCAGCGGGATACCGCGCTGTTCAAGGGGGTTGAAAGTCATGGGTTTCCAAACCGTGGTGGGTGGTGGGACCTCACCGCCTACCCCGCTGGGGATCCCCTGAAACGCCGACGAGCCTGTTCAGGATTTTCTTGTTACCGTTGGGTTGCGGTCCAGCAGCGCGGCCACCCACAGCGACTCCTGAGGGTGGAGTGACATGTCGCCAGACCACTCTGTCAGCACGCTATCGGGGGGCGTTGGAGGCGCGTGCCGGCCCGGATTACGCGGCCGCTGGACCAACACGGCAACTACGCTGAAGCCGGTGCTTGTGGCGGTGTGGTGTCGCTCGGTGGGAACTACCTGGACCGTCGAGCTCCACAAGCTGGACCGCGGCACGGCGCTGGGGACGACCGTCGATTGGATCAGCTCGGGCGTGCCGACGTCCCAGCGCCAACCCCATGAGGACATGGCCCGCGAGCTGCTCGCTAGCCGCGGACTGCATCTCTACCTGGATTCGACCGCGGGTCCCTGCACGCACAGCCGGTACAGCATCGGGTACGTCTGCGCTGATGCCCAGGTGATCTCCCTGGCGCACCGTCTACAGGAGATCGCTGCCACGGCTGGGATCCACCCCTTAACGCTGGCTGCTCGGCGGATCGCTGCCGAGTTCTCCCCTGCTGGTTGAGGAGGAGTCGGTGAAGCGCCGCAAGCTCCTGGCGCACGGAGCCGCGGTGACGTTCGGCACCACAGTGATGTCCGGCACTGCGGGGCTGGCAGCTGACAGTGCACAATGGCTGGCCAGCCCCACCCGAACGCCGGCACCCAGCAACATCGGTATGGTCGACGTCACGCAACTTGAGGCCGTCACCAGGGCCATGCGCACCCTGGACTACCAGTTCGGTGGCGGTGCCTGCCGTGATGCGGTTGTCGCCCAGCTGTCCTGGGCACAGCGCCTGCGGTCGGCGTCGAGCACTGACGGGGTACGGGCGCGGCTTTACCGCGCGTTGGCCGACATGCAGAACCTGGCCGGATGGACCACCTTCGACCTGGGGTTGCTGGACTCTTCGCGCCAGCACTTCACCATGGCGTTGCAGTACGCCAAGCAGTCCGGAGATCCGGACCTGCTTTCCAACATCATGTATCGGATCGGCCGGGTCTTCCTGCATCACGGAGCACCCCAAGAGGCACTCAGTTGGTTTCAGCTGGGCCAGCGCCCCGCGGAGGACTCCGGATCGGAGCTGGCCGTTGCGGTGCTGTGCGGCAACGAAGCCTGGGCCTACGCGATGATGGGCGACGACGTCCAAGCCGCAAAGCTGCTCGGCCGATCTCAGGACGAGCTGGCCAGGGCCGATCTGTCCGAGGCGCCCGACTGGGCCCGCTTCTACAACGAGACCGACATGCACGCGATGATCGGAACGGTACACACCGTGCTGTCGGCCATCGACGTCAAGCATGCGGCCGTCGCCATCCCCGCGATCAACCAATCCCTTTCCCGCTACGACGAGTCGATGAGCCGTAGCCGGGCCTTCATGCTCACCGCGTTGGCCACCAACCACCTGCGCCAAGGCGACGTCGACCACGGCGTCCGGATCGGTCGAGACGCCCTGACCCTGGCCACCGGACTGAAGTCGAAACGGGTGACCGATCGGCTGAGACCGCTGGAACTCGCGGCAGGAAAGTTGAATAACTCGGATTCCCGCGAGCTCGCGCGCCTGATCCGCCAACACAGCTCGCCGTCAGGACGCCTGGCTGACCCCGCTGGCGACGGTCGCATCGAAGCTGCCCGAGGTCACTGGCCGGATCGTCAGGACGGTATCCAGTCCAGTGATCGCTAGGATGCGGCGGGCTCGCGGCCCAGGCCGCGTGAGGACAAGTCGCTTACCGACGGCGCGCAGTTGTTCATCGGCGTGGACGAACACCTCCAGGCCGGTGGCGCTGAGGAAGTCCAGCTTGGCCAGGTCGAGCACGATCTCCGCAAAGCCATCCCGGCGCAGTTCATCGAGAACCCGCTGTAGCTGGGGCGCGCTGGCCAGGTCAAGCTCCCCGATCAAAGCCACCCGACTGCAGTGGATATCCGAGCGGATTTCCATCCCGAACACCGGTCCGCGACCGTTGTGAATCGGCCTTATCCTGGAGCTGTTGCGCATTATCGGCGCCCCCGTCTGTGTCCATGCCGCGGGGCCTCAGGTGGACCACCCCGCTGGTGTGCTGCCGCAGCGGCTGGTGGCTCAACCTCGTACCAACAATAGGCAAACAGCGCCGAGCGCAGCAACCCAAGGCGCGCAAAGTGCACCTATTTGCGCTGCCTGGCCGCCAGCTCACCGGTGGAAGTGAGATGTTCGGCGACGTCGCGCAGCTTGGTGTTAGCCAACTGGCTTGCCCGGATCAGGAGTGTGAACGCCTGCTCGGCGGTGATCTTGTGGCGCTCCATCAGGATGCCTTTGGCCTGACCGATGAGATCACGGGTGGTGATCGCCTGGACCAGCTGCTCGTGCTGCTGGGCACCGGCCATCGCGATGGCGGCGTGCGCGGCGAGCAGGAGCCCGACGTGCTCGGACTCATCATCGAATGCTTCGGTGGCCTCGCTGTACAGGTTGAGAGCGCCGAGGTTGTCGCCAGTGACGTAGAGCTGGATGGACAGCATGCTGCCGACGCCGAGATCGACGGCTCGCTTGGCGAACTCCGGCCACCGCTGCTCGGAGCGCATGTCGGTCACCCGGACGGTCTTCTCCTCGTAGACGGAGTTCAGGCATGGTCCTTGGCCGACGTCGTACTGCGCCTGATCGGCTGCGGGAACCAATTCGCCGATCCACGCCGCGGTGTGCACCTCCCGGCGGGCCTTGACCACGGTCAGCCCGGCGAACTCGGCTCCGGGCACGTTGTCCACCGCGGCCTGGGCGATGCCATTGAGGGTGTCCTGTAGGGATTGCTTCTCCTGCAGGTCGCGGGCCAGCTCGCTGAGCTGCCGGGCGAGCTGGTCCTCTTCCGCGGCGGTTCCCCGGTCGCTCGTCGAGGGCTCCCCCCGCTGGCCGCCGCTACCACGATCAAGCTCATGGGCCATCATGCCGTCCTACCGGTCTACCTCGCCGCGGATAAACGCCTCAACGGCCTCGTAGGCGTCGGAGTCGGAGTACTGCTCCGGCGGCGACTTCATGAAGTAGGCCGACGCGGAGACAATCGGACCGCCGATACCCCGGTCCGAGGCGATCTTCGCTGCCCGGATCGCGTCGATGATCACACCGGCGGAGTTCGGTGAGTCCCAGACCTCGAGCTTGTATTCCATGTTCAGCGGGACGTCACCGAAGGCCCGGCCCTCCAGCCGCACGTAAGCCCACTTGCGGTCGTCAAGCCACGGAACATGGTCCGATGGGCCGATGTGCACCGCCGCCTTCTCCATCTCATGTGGCACCTGTGAGGTCACCGACTGGGTCTTGGAGATCTTCTTCGACTGCAGCCGCTTGCGCTCCAGCATGTTCAAGAAGTCCATGTTGCCGCCGAAGTTGAGCTGATAGGTACGTACCAACTCCACTCCACGGTCTTCGAACAGCTTGGCCAGCACGCGGTGCGTGATCGTGGCCCCGACTTGAGACTTGATGTCGTCGCCGATGATCGGCACCCCGGCTGAGGCGAACTTGCCCGCCCACTCCGGATCGGAAGCGATGAACACCGGAAGCGCATTGACGAACGCAACCCCGGCGTCCAGCGCGCACTGCGCGTAGAACCGGTCGGCGTCTTCCGACCCCACCGGCAGGTACGACACCAACACGTCGGCAGCGGCCTCGCGCAGCACGTCGACCACGTCGACCGGTTTCTCGTCGGACTCGGTGATGATGTCCTGGTAGTACTCGCCCAGGCCATCCATCGTGTGCCCCCGTGCCACGGTGACCCCCAGCGGTGGCACGTCGCAGATCGAGATGGTGTTGTTCTCGCTGGCCACGATGGCTTCGGAGAGGTCTCGGCCCACTTTCTTGGCATCGACGTCGAAAGCGGCAACGAACTGCAGGTCACCGACGTGGTAGGCGCCGAACTGGACGTGCATCAGGCCAGGCACCCGGGTTGTGGGATCGGCGTCGCGGTAGTAGTGCACACCCTGTATCAGGGAAGCAGCGCAGTTGCCCACGCCCACAATGGCTACCCGGATACTGCGACCGGCGTGACGCTCGACGCGCCCTTCAGTCATGGTCCGACCTTTCTGGTGTCATCCGGTAATGCTGCCGGGTTCGCCTGTTCATGGGCGATCAGTTCATTGAGCCAACGCACTTCGCGCTCACTGGTGTCCAGACCCATGCGGTGCAGTTCAAGGGTGTAGCGGTCGATCTGGTCGCCAGCCCGAGCCAGCGCAGCCCGCAGCCCCTCTCGACGTTCCTCGACTCGGCGGCGTCTGCCCTCCAGGATCCGCATCCTGACTTCGGCCGGTGTCCGCGAGAAGAACGCCATGTGCACGCCGAAGCAGCCGTCTTCCCAGGTCTGCGGGCCAGCATCGGCCAGCAAGGTGGCGAAGTACTCCTTGCCATCCGCGGTGAGCTTGTACACCCGCCGGGCGCGGCGTGACCAGGTCTTGCCGCGGCTGGCGCGTAGGTCGTCGGCCCGTTCGTTGTCTTCGACGATGAAGCCGCGGCGTTGCAACCGGCGCAATGTGGGGTACAGGGAGCCGAAGGAGCAAGCCCGGAATGCCCCGAGCAGGTAGGTGAGCCGTTTGCGCAATTCATAACCGTGCATCGGATCGTCGTGGAGAACCCCGAGCACCGCTAGCTCCAGCACCGGGCACCTCCTCAACACAGGGCTCGTCGATGTATATCGCTATTATATCGCGCCGATACATTCGTAGCGCTGCGGACCGGCGTCGGTGTCTCACACCGCAACGATGATCACGAAACGGTTGCGTAGGCTGGTGGCGTGCGAACCCAACGGCAGGTGGTGGACTATGCGTTGCAGCGGCGTGCGCTGCTCGCGGAGGTCTACGCCGGCCGGGCAGGGGTCATGGACGTCTGTGACGCGACCCCGTACCTGCTACGGGCGGCCAAGTTCCACGGCGAACCCAGCTCGGTCACCTGCCCGGTATGCCGCAAGGAGCCACTGACACTGGTCTCCTGGGTGTACGGTGACGAACTCAAGCATGCCGCAGGCTCCGCCCGGACCCTCGACGAACTGAACCGGATGGCGATGCTGTTCGAGGAGTTCAGCGTGTACGTCGTCGAGGTTTGCCGGACATGTAGCTGGAACCACCTGGTGCAGTCATACGTCCTGGGAACCAGGGGTGTGGGCAGCCGGCGGTCCCGCAGGAGGACTGCGGCGGAGTGACCCCACGCCCGTAGCCGGGCGTACCTGTCGTCGACCCACCTTCGCGACCCGAGTACCGGTCTGGGAGGCCAACGCGTGAGCGACCAGCGAGAAGACGGCGGTCGGCACTCGTGGAATCCGAGTGACAACTATCCACCCGAGCGCTTCGCCCAACATCGACCACCAGGCGGGCGGCCCGGCCGTCCGGCCGAGGGCGGCCTGCCACCGTCGCACGACCTGCCGCCGGCCCTGCCACCGCGGCGGGAGCCCGAGCTCCTCACCCACCCCGCCCCCCGTGCCGTCAATGCTGGTAATGGGTATGGCGGTTGGTATGGCAGTCGATATGGCGGGCGCCGCAGCCCGCGCCCGGGCCGGGAAAGTTCTCAGCGGCGGATCCGCAACGTTGCTCTTGTGGGCCTGCTTCTCGCGGTCCTGGCGCCGGTGCTGGCGTTTTTCGCCGGCTGGTTGTTCCTCAGCGTGCCGTCCCCCGCGGTGCTGGCGGCCCAGCGCAAGCAGGTCACCACCATCATGGCCAGTGACGGAACTACCGAGATCGGCCGCTACGTGCCTGAGGAGGGCAATCGAATCGCGGTTGGTCTGGACCAGGTTCCGGTGCATGTGCAAAACGCCGTGTTGGCCGCCGAAGACCGAAGCTTTCGATCCAACCCCGGCTTCGACGTCGCGGGAATCGCGCGAGCAACGTGGAAGCAACTCACCGGCGGCACCGGTGGTGGGTCCACGATCACCCAGCAGTACGTCAAGGTCGCCACTGGACGCGACGAGTACAGCATCGTTCGGAAATTCCGCGAAGTGATCGTTGCTGCCAAAATCACCAAGCAGAGTTCCAAGGACCAGATCCTGGAGGATTACCTCAACACCATCTACTTCGGTCGCGGTGCCTACGGCATCCAGGCCGCCAGCCAGGCGTACTTCGGCAAGAACGTCCAAAGCCTGACGCCCTCCGAAGCGGCGGTGCTGGCCGGCGCGATCCGATCGCCCTCCCGGTTGGACCCGGCCAAGAACCTGGAGCAGTCGGAGGTCCGGTGGAACTTCGTGCTGGACGGCATGGTCGCCCAGGGTTGGCTGACCCAGGCCGATCGGGTCGCGGCGCGGTACCCGGCGACGATCCCACCAGGGCAGGCCCCGGGCTCGCCGACCGACGACCGGGCGCACATCGTCAACCGGGTGCTCGAGGAGTTGGAGAAGCACGGCATCAATCGAGAGCAGCTGGCCGTCAACGGTGGCCGGATCAGCACCACCATCGATGCTCGGGCGCAGCGGCTGGCCCGCGAAGCAGTGCTCACCGAGCTGCGTGGGCAGCCGAGGAACCTGTACTCCTCGCTGGTGGCGATCGATCCGCGAAGCGGGGGGGTGACCGCGTATTACGGCGGGCAAGAAGGGGATGGCTTCGACCTGGCCGGTGGGCCGGTGTGGAATCCGGGCTCGGCCTTCAAACCCTTCACGATGCTGGCTGCCCTCAAGCAGGACATCGGCCTGAACTCCTTCTACAACGGTGACTCTCCCCTGGTTGTCGACGGTCTGTCCTATGCCAACTCGGAAAGTCGCGACTACCACTCGCTGACCCTGCATGACGCGATGACCGAGTCGGTCAACACCGCCTTCGTGCGGCTGGCCCAGGAGGTGGGTGCGCAGGCGATCCGGGATGCCGCGGTCGCGGCCGGTATCCCGGAGCAGATCAACGGCAAGCGCGCCATGGCCGAGCTGGACAGCGGGCAGCCCGCCATCGGTATCACCCTGGGCCAGTACCCGGTACACACCATCGACATGGCCAGCGCCTACGCAACCTTCGCCGCTGACGGGATGCGGCGCGACCCGTTCTTCGTCCGCGAGTACCTCACCGCCCAGGGCGAGGTCAACTACAAGCACATCGACGAACCGAAACAGGCCTTTGACCCGACGAATATCGAGCGCAACTCACGGCTGGCCCGCAACCTCACCGCAACGTTGATCGACGTCGCGAGCAGCTCGAAGATCCCCTTGGAGGGGGGCCGCCAGGTTGCCGCCAAGACCGGGACCCACCAGCTCGGTGACACCGGCGCCAACTCCGCCGCCTGGACTGTCGGGTACACGCCTTCGATCTCCACAGCGGTGTGGGTGGGCGATCCCGCCAACTCCGCGATCAAGAACGGGGACGGTAGCAACATCTTCGGTCGAGGTCTGCCAGGAGCGGTCTGGCAGCGATTCATGAACACCTACCTCGCGGGTGCTCCGATGGAGACCTTCCCTGAGTTCAAGCTGATCGGTCCGGCGGCCCGGCCCGCCGTGCAGCCGGCTCCGCCGACGCCAGCCAAGCGCGAGCGCGTGCGCACCACGCAATCCGCCAAGCCCGAACCCGATTTCGACTCCTTCCCCATCCCGATCGAGCCTGAGGAAGAGTCGAACAAGCCGTCCTTGCGGGGCTGCTTCCCGTTCGGATGTGACGACTCCCCGCCGGAGGAGGACGACGAGGGAGAGGATCGTTAGCGGCGTTGCCGGTAGCTCCGTAGCGTCACCGCCGTGCTCCGTCGCCCTGTGAATGCCGGCCCCGCCGGTGGGCGGATCGACGCGCGCTCCCTTACTCCGTCGCAGCGGGTGGTGCCCAGCTGGAACGATCCGGTCCCCCGGCTGGCCAGCCGGATCGTGGGTGGTCCGCTAGGCCGACATGCCGTGGTGGGCCGGCACTGGTTCTGGACCCCGCTGCGGGTGGTGCTGCTCTTTGCGACGATCACGTTGACGCTGAGCTGGCTGGCGAAAGCGCCTTGCCTGCAGACCTACCCGGACAGTTCCGGCGTGCTGCAAGTGGACTGGCGCGACGGCCGGCAATACCGGGCGATGTGCTACTCGGACACGGTCCCGCTCTACACCGCAGAACGGCTGGACCGGCCCGGGTTGGCAGGCCTGCCCTACGCCACCTCGTGGATCGAGAATCGGGGCCAGCCAGGCGAGCAGGTGCGGTATATGGAGTATCCGGTGATCACCGGCATGTACCAGTGGGTCGTCGCCAAGTTCGCGCAGTCTTGGCTGGCAGTGGCGGATCGCGGCTGGTTGCCCGGTTCGGCGCCTGCCGTCGTGTACTTCAACATCAGCGCGGTATTGCTGGCCGCTGCCTGGCTGGTAACGGTGTGGGCGCTGGTGGCGTTGTCGGCGCGACGACCGTGGGATGCTGCGCTGGCGGCCTTGTCGCCCCTGGTGCTGGTCCACGCGTTCACCAACTTCGATGCGCTGGCCACCGCGCTGGCCACGACGGGGCTACTGGCCTGGGCCCGGCGCCGTCCGGTGCTTGCTGGGGTGCTGCTCGGGCTGGGCGCAGCCACCAAGCTCTACCCGCTGTTCCTGCTGGGGCCGATCCTGCTGCTGTGCCTGCGAACCCGCCGGCTGCGCGCCGGGCTGCAGGCAACCGTTGCTGCGGCGTTGGCGTGGCTGATCGTCAACCTTCCGGTTGCGATGCTGTTCCCGGCCGGATGGGCGGAGTTCTTCCGGCTGTCCCACCGCCGCGGCGCCGACCCAGACTCCCTATATACCGTGGTGTCCACCTTCACCGGCTGGCCTGGCTTCGATGGACCACTGCAACCCGGACAGGTCCCCGTAGTACTCAACGTGGTCAGCGCGGCCCTTTTTGCGCTGGCCTGCCTGGGGATCGGCTGGGTGGCGTTGGCGGCGCCACGCCGTCCCCGGCTGGCCCAGCTGTGCTTTTTGGTGGTGTGTGCGTTTCTGCTGACTAATAAGGTATGGAGCCCGCAGTACTCGTTGTGGCTGGTCCCGCTCGCGGTGCTGGCGATCCCCCGGTGGAAGCCCGTGCTGGCCTGGATGGTCCTCGATGCGCTGGTCTGGGCACCTCGGATGGCCTATTACCTTGGCGTCGACCGTCACGGCCTACCCATCGAGCCATTCCTGGCTGCTGTGCTGCTGCGCGACACGGCGGTGCTGCTCCTGATGGCCCTGGTGCTCCACCACATCTGGCGCCCAGACCGCGACCCGGTCCGCGCCCCGGGCAACGATGACCCCCACGCTGGCGTCCTCGCCGACGTTCCCGACGCTCGCATGCTACCCACCCCGGCTTAAGGACCCAGCTGCTCGCGGAGCCAGGCGATGTCTTCGGCCTGGGTGTCGGGGTCGGTCTCGAGGATGACGGTGGCGCCTGCTGCGGCGCACACCGCGACCAGCTGCTCGACCTCAATGGTGCCTTGACGCACCGGCGCGTGGCGGTCTCGCGCCGAACCGAACTCGTCACGGGAGTTGTTGCAGTGCACGAGGTCGATCCGGCCCGTGATGGCCATGACCCGGTCGACTACGTCGGCCAGGTCTTCGCCCGCGGCGAACGCATGGCAGGTATCCAGGCAGAAGCCGACGTCGTAGTCGCCGATCGCGTCCCATAACCGGGCCAACGAATCGAACCGCCGCGCCATCGCGTTCTCTCCGCCAGCGGTGTTCTCCACCAGGATCCGAGTGCCGAAACCGCCATCGGCCGACTGCCGGGCGAACATCTTGCGCCAGTTGTCGAGACCCTGGGCAAGGTCCTCACTCTTAGTAACATGACCGCCATGCACCACCAATCCGTGTGCTCCGATCGTGGCGGCGGCGGCCGCGTGCTGAGCAACCAACTTGCGCGACGGAATGCGGATGCGATTGTTCAACGACGCCAGGTTGATCACGTACGGCGAGTGCACGTAAATCTCGATGTCTGCGACGCTCAACTGGGCGGCGTGCGGGTGCGCCGGGGGCGCCGTCCAAGCCTGCGGATCTGCGAGGAAGAATTGCACCGCTGATGCGCTGCGCTC
>DASVWA010000045.1:0-1700 GCA_036389855.1 Pseudonocardiaceae bacterium | reverse complement strand
CACATGTATCTCGGAAAGGGCAAGGAGTTGCAGCGACTGCACACACCACACGCCTTCACCACGACTGGCGGCTGAGTCGTGCCCTCTAGTAACACATCGGATATGCAGGCGGTCGGGGAACGGGTCGAGGCGCTGCTCGCGGAGTTCGCCTCGACCTCGGACCCCACGACCGCCGGGCGAGCCGAGGAGCTGGTCGGTCTGCTCGTCGAGTTCTACGGTGCGGGCCTAGCCCGCATCATGGAGTTGCTCGACGAGCAGGCCGTCACTCCGCTGCTTGCTGACAAGACGGTGGCGGGTCTGCTGGTGCTGCACGACCTGCACCCGCAGAGCACCGAGGAGCGCGTCCTCGCCGCGCTGGAGAAGGTCCGGCCCTACCTCGGCTCGCATGCCGGTGATGTCGAGTACCTCGGGCTGGATGATGACGGCACCGTGCGGTTGAAGTTGGCGGGCAGCTGTGACGGCTGCCCGTCCTCCGTGCTCACGGTGAAGATGGCCATCGAGAAGGGAATCGAGGACGTCGCTCCGGAGGTCACCAAGGTTGA
The DNA here is from genome assembly GCA_036389855.1 of Pseudonocardiaceae bacterium. Classification (GTDB taxonomy): domain Bacteria; phylum Actinomycetota; class Actinomycetes; order Mycobacteriales; family Pseudonocardiaceae. Next base: position 1,158 of record DASVWA010000045.1, on the reverse strand, counting down.
GGTGGAAGGGATGGTGCCCGAGCCGGCTTCGCCGCTCACCGCGGGAGCGGTGCCAGAGGGCACCACGCTGCTCCCGCTGCAGCAGGTGAGCCGGCAACCGGAACCACCGGCAACGACCTGGGTACAGGTCGAGGGGATCGAAAACCTCGGCCAGGGTCAGGTGGTTCCAATGCTGATCGGCGACACCGCGGCGGTGGTGTGCAACGTGGCAGGCAGCCTGTATGCCTACGCCGACCGCTGCCCGGTGTGCAGCTCCGCGTTGAGCGGTGCGGAGCTGGAAGGGGCCTTGCTGGCCTGCCCCGGCTGTGCGCAGCGTTACAACGTGGTCCGGGCTGGTCGTGGCTGGAGCGGGAACGACCAGTCGGCCCCAGCAACGCGCAGCAGGGTGCACCTCGACCCGCTGCCGTTGCTGGCCGAGAATGGCGGGGTCCGGATCGCGGTTCCCGCTCAGGCGGTGTCATGACGGGGGGGCTGCGGCGCTTCGTGCCGGGCGCCGCTCCCCCACCACCCCCGGCTGAGCCGGCCGAGCAGGTCGAGCAGATCGAGCGTTGCGAGATGTGCGCCGAGCCAATCGGCGAGCGGCATGGGCACGTGGTCGATATCGAGAACCGCGGTTTGATGTGCACGTGCCGCCCCTGCGCCCTGCTGTTCACCGCCGAGGGCGCCGGGAGTGGACGGTATCGGACAGTTCCCGAACGGTACCGGTACGCCGCTGAGGTGCCGCTTGCTGAGTCGACGTGGGATTCGATCGGGATTCCGGTGGCAATGGCGTTCTTCTTCGCCAACAGTGCGGAAGGGCGCACCGTCGCGTTCTACCCAAGCCCGGCAGGGGCCACCGAGTCGTTGTTGTCCTTGGAAGCCTGGACGGACCTGGTCGCTGCAATCCCGGAAATGGCCGACCTACGACCCGATGTTGAGGCGTTATTGGTGCACAAGTCAGACCGCGGGTTCGAGTGCTTCGCGGTCCCGATCGATGCCTGCTATCAGCTGGTGGGTCTGGTCCGCATGCACTGGCAGGGCTTTGACGGCGGGGAGGAAGCCTGGGCGGCGATCCACCAGTTCTTCGCCGGTCTGCGGGAGCGCAGCGAGCACGTGGCGGTCGCCAGTGACTGAGCTGTCTTTCACCTGCCTTGATGTGCAGTATGAGCGCTATGCCAT
>DASVWA010000044.1:0-4359 GCA_036389855.1 Pseudonocardiaceae bacterium | reverse complement strand
GGGTTTCAACCCATCTCCGGCGAGCTATCCGGGCACGGCGCCTGGCTATGCCGGCGCGCCACCCGCTGTCGGCCGGCCGATGACCATCGACGACGTGGTCACCAAGACCGGCGTCACGCTGGCGGTCCTGGTTGCCACCGGTGCGTTGACCTACCTCAGCGGTTTTTGGGTACTCGCCCTGCCGGCCGCGCTGATCGGTTTCGTGCTGGCGTTGGTGGTCATCTTCAAGAAGGTGGTCAGCCCGCCGCTGATCCTCGCTTACGCCGCGGTTGAGGGCGTGTTCCTCGGCGGCATCAGCGGCGTGATCGGAACTGCGGTCGGTAACACAGGAATCATCCTACAAGCGATCACGGGTACCGCGTTGGTGTTCGGTGGGATGCTTGTGGTTTACAAGACCGGGGCGGTCAGGGTGACCCCACGGTTCACCAAGTGGTTGATCGGCGCCATGATTGGTGTCGTCGGCCTCATGCTGATCAACCTCATCGCAACTTTCTTCACGGCCGACGGCAGCGGTCTCGGTCTCCGCGCGGGCGGGCCGCTCGCCATTGTTTTCAGCCTGGTCTGCATCGGGATCGCGGCCTTCAGCTTCCTGCTCGACTTTGACGCTGCCGATGAAGCGATCCGCTCCGGCGCGCCGGAGAAGACTGCGTGGTACATCGCGTTCGGCCTGACGGTGACGCTGGTGTGGCTGTACCTGGAGATCCTGCGTCTGCTGTCCTACTTCCAAGGCGAGTAGGTATTACCCTGTTCACCCACGGGCCCGGTCCATCGACCGGGCCCGTGGTGTTAGGTGGCCTTCAAGTACTGCCAACCCCGGGCCAGGCTGCCTCCAACAGCCACCAACCGTCTCCCGTCCGAACGGCGTTCCGGGTAGCGCATCGGCGGTTGGTCGCGGTTATGGACACCTGCGCGGGGGGTTGGCAGTACTTGAAGAGCACAAGTTGCGCGCGGACCGCCTCGACGCTGCGGTGTGCGGAGTGACCCCCATACTTTGATACACGCCTAAAGCTCGGCAGCAACGCTGTGCGTGGCGCCACTTGCCCGATCCCGAGGAGACCCGGTGCACTACGCCGAGCACATCGTTGATCTGGTCGGCAATACCCCGCTGCTGCGGCTGAACGCCGTCGCTGGGCACGTTGTACCGCTGGTACTGGCGAAGGTGGAATACCTCAACCCGGGCGGCAGCGTGAAAGATCGGATCGCGCTTCGGATGGTGGAAGCGGCAGAGCGATCCGGTGTACTGCAGCCTGGGGGCACCATCGTGGAGCCGACTTCGGGAAATACCGGCGTGGGCCTGGCGCTGATTGCCCAGCGTAAGGGGTACCGCTGCCTTTTTGTCTGCCCGGACAAGGTCGGTCAGGACAAGCGCAACGTACTCAAGGCCTACGGTGCCGAAATCGTGGTGTGCCCTACCGCGGTCGCCGCTGACCACCCCGACTCGTACTACTCGGTGTCCGACCGGCTGGCCGAGGAGATCGACGGGGCGTGGAAGCCAGACCAGTACTCCAATCCGGAGAATCCGGCCAGCCATTACCACAGCACCGGCCCGGAACTGTGGGCCCAGACCGAGGCGCGGATCACACATTTTGTGGCTGGCATCGGCACCGGCGGGACGATCTCCGGCACCGGCCGCTATCTCAAGGAGGTGAGCAACGGCCGGGTACGAGTCGTCGGCGTCGATCCGGAGGGCTCGGTGTACTCGGGCGGCACCGGCCGGCCCTACCTGGTTGAAGGGGTCGGGGAGGACTTCTGGCCTCGTACGTACGACCGGACGGTCTGCGATGAGATCGTCCCGGTCTCGGATACCGACTCGTTCGCCATGACCCGGCGGCTGGCCCGGGAGGAAGGGCTGCTGCTGGGCGGATCCGGCGGGATGGCCGTCGTCGGCGCGCTGCGGGTGGCGCAACGGGCCGACCCCGACTCAGTGGTCGTGGTGTTGCTTCCCGACGGTGGTCGCGGATATCTCGCCAAGGTCTTCAACGATGCCTGGATGGCTTCCCACGGTTTCCTGCCCCCGGATTCTTCCGGAGCGACCGTCACCGATGTGCTGGTCGGCAAGGATGGTGCCTTGCCGAAGCTGGTGCACACCCATCCGAACGAGACGGTCGCCGAGGCTGTGATGATCCTGCGTGAGTTCGGTGTCTCCCAGCTGCCCGTAGTCGCCGCCGAGCCGCCGGTGATGGCGGCCGAGGTGATTGGCGCCGTCAATGAGCGCACCCTGCTGCAGGCCCTGTTTGCCGGTGACGCGCAACTCGCCGACCGGATCGAGGGCCACATGGCTGCGCCGCTACCGACGATCGGTGGTGGTGAGTCAATCGGATCTTTGATGCAGGCATTGGTTGACGCTGACGGAGCCATGGTCCTTATCGACGGCAAGCCGGCTGGGGTGGTCACCCGTCAAGACGTGCTCGGGTTCCTGGCCGGGCGCTGAGGGCCCGCCAGAGGGATCCGCTAGCGTGACCGCGCACGAACGCGTCCGGCCACCGATCGGAGGGAGTTCGACCCGATGACCACTCCCCAGCCGCTGCATCAGGATCCCCACGCAGACGAGCAGGTTCGGTCCGGGACGAGCGGGCAAGTGCAGCCAACCGATACGCAACAAGAGTCTGAGCCGACTGCGATACAGCCCCACCCCTCTGGTCCGATTCCGGTGCTACAACCACCCGACCAGCAACGTCGGCGACTCATCGAATCGCCCCAGGAACTCGCGCCTCCACCTCAGTTCGGGCGATCACCGCGGTTCGCGCCTCCACCAAAGTTCGGGCGACCTCCCCCCTCCGTCCGGCAACAGGCCGACTCCCAGGCCCTCTGCAGCTCGGCAATCAACGGTGCACAACCGGAAGTCGAGACTCCGGAGCTCGAAATCCCGCAGCAGCAATGGGTCGGTACACCGTCCTGCGGGCACTCCGAGCGCGATGTGACGGGAATCGCCGTGCCCGGACCGCTGGCGGACTTCGGGACCAGGGCGATCAGCTCCTTGATCGATTACGTGATCCCGGTGATCGCCTTGAACGTCTTGTTCACCATCGGTGTGGTCACCGGGACCGTGGCGTTGAGCCCGATGCTCACTGTCCTGGGTTATCTCGGATTGTTCGCCTTCATTGGCTGGAACTCCTGCTACCGGCAGGGCACCACGGGACAAAGCGTCGGTCGCCAGGGGGCGGGGACGAAGCTGGTGGAGATGAAGACTGGTCAGCCGATCGGATTCGGCAAGGCAGTGTTGCGCCAGCTCGGGCACAGTCTGGAGTTCTTCGTCGGTTACCTGTGGCCGCTGTGGGACGCCAACCGCCAAACTTTCGCAGACAAGATCGCCGGCACAGTGGTGATCCGAGTCGAGGGCACAACCGAAGATCACAACGGCAACAGCTCACCGTAGGCTGGCAAGGTGACAGGATTCTCCACTCGCGCCATCCATGCCGGACAGAATCCGGATCCGCACACCGGATCAGTGATCGTGCCCATCCACGCCACATCCACCTTTGCCCAAGACGGTGTGGGCGGACTGCGCGAGGGGTACGAATACGCCCGCACCGGTAACCCCACCCGCACCGCGCTGGAGACCTGTCTCGCCGCGCTGGAGGGCGGCCGGTACGGGCGAGCATTCGCGTCCGGAATGGCCGCAACCGACGCCCTGCTCCGCGCGACCTGCCAGCCAGGGGACCACCTCATCATCCCTGACGACGCCTACGGTGGCACGTTCCGCCTGATCGACAAGGTGTTCCGGCACTGGGGTATCGAGCACACCGCCGTCGCGCTGTCGCATGTGGACGCCGTGCAAGCCGCGGTACGCCCCACCACCCGTTTGGTGTGGTGCGAGACCCCGACCAACCCACTGCTGTCCATTGCCGACATCGTCGCCTTGGCCGGGGTCGCGCATGAGGCAGGAGCACGCCTGGTGGTGGACAACACCTTTGCCTCGCCCTACCTGCAGACTCCGCTTGGCCTCGGTGCCGACGTGGTGCTGCACTCGACCACGAAATACCTCGGCGGGCACTCCGATGTCATCGGTGGCGCGCTGGTGACCGACGACGGCGAGCTTGACGCGCAGGTGGCCTTCCTGCAGAACGGTACGGGTGCGGTTCCCGGGCCCTTCGATGCCTGGCTGACGTTGCGGGGGATCAAAACCCTGGCAGTGCGCATGGAGCGGCACTGCGACAACGCTGAGCGGGTGGTTGCGGCGCTACAGGCGCACCCGGAGGTGATCGACGTCCGCTATCCGGGGTTGGATACCCATCCCGGTCATGAGGTGGCTGCCAAGCAGATGCGCCGGTTCGGCGGGATGGTGTCATTCGCCGTCCGCGGTGGCGTTGAGGCGGCGCTGGCCGTGTGCGCCCGCACCCGGGTGTTCACCCTGGCTGA
>DASVWA010000043.1:0-8711 GCA_036389855.1 Pseudonocardiaceae bacterium | reverse complement strand
GGGTGTCCGGAAGCGGCGCACCGACCGGCTGACGGTGGACCTGGCCCAGGTGGCAAGCCAGGTCAGCTTCGCCCGGGCTGCTGGGCTGTCCCGACAGCTGGCCGATACCGCCACGCTGCTGTCGGGCACCGAGGCGCCCTGGGTTCGGTCATCCCAGCCCGGAGGTGGTGATGCTTGATGGCACGGCGCCAGGTGTGGCAGTCCGTTCGAAGCTATGGGACAAGAGCGTCGTGAAGAAATTCAAAGGAGCCGCTGAGCGTGCTGAAAAACCCATCGATCTGACGTTACGAGAGATCACACGATCCGGAGGCGTGCTGTGGAGGGCCTGCCAACTGCAAGGAGTCTGCGCGGTATTCGTCGGCGACCTGGACCCCACCGGCACGAGTATCATGCTGGACCGCTGGCGCCCGAAAGCACAACGTAGCTGAACCCCCGGATTCGTTAAAGCGGCACGCACGATGAGGAAACACCACGACGATATCGACGCCGCTATCGACCCGATCGCGAACTATCGAACGGCCGTCAGGAAAGACTCACGACAACAAGGTTCGGCTGATCATCCGTCGCGCCTACGGTCTCAACAGTCCCGAGGCCGAACCCACCACCATCATGCTCGCCTGCGGACCGGTCAACCTGAAGCTTCCATACCACACCTCCCTCACCTAAACGCAGGACAAGAGAGCCGCTTTTAAATACGTAGTCGGCGACGACATGCGGCGTAGAAGCGAGCCGCCAAGTACCTATTGCGAACGTTCGAACGAGCTTATATCCGGGCACGCAATCTCAACTCCCCGGCCACAACTCCAGTGTCCGCCGGACCGGTTTCCATGCGATTTGACGACATACTGGGTAAACGAATGGGAGGGGGTGGGCGCAATCCGACCACCCCTCCCATTGAACGGCACCGCACGCGATCCATGATCCCTGCCGCACCAACTCGGCTCAGCTGCCATGGCGCCACCACCACCGTCGCAGCCACCACCACCACCGTCGCCGCCTCAGGTACGTTCCGGCAGCAGCTGAACGCACTGCCCGTCAATCTCATCAAAGCTCAGTGCGTCAAACATAAATCCCCTGAAAGCCTGTCCCGGGGACCACCGGGACAGCAACACCTCATCGACGGCATTACCGATTCGGCACTACATATCCTGCCGGCAGTAAGGGGGCGTGGCAATCAGTAGTCGCACGTACCTCATCCTGGCCAACTACCTAGCAGTGAACTTGCCGTTCAAATACGTAGCGGCAGCGAACTTTAGCCTAGATCGCTGCTATCCCAGTACCTACCATGAACATCCCACCGCTTAGTTCGATACCATCCGGCACGGCATCAAACCCAGCAGGAGGCGCGGCCACGTCGGCCACCCCTCCTTCATTCGCAGCACGCCGAGCGATCACCTGATCACCCAGATGTAGATCCAGTTGTGAAAGAAGTTCACCTTGCCTTCGCCGGCACCGCCGTAGCCGTCCACGCCACCGCTGGCGTCACCACCGTGCGGGCCACCGTGCGGGCCACCGTGCGGGCCACCGCAACCGCCGCAGCCGCTAAACAATGACAGGACGGTACGGGCCGGCAACAGCTCCACGTGCTGCCCGTCGATCTCCGCTAAGCTCAGTGCGTCGGTCATCAAGTCCTCCTAAGAAAAGGTGACCCTGGTGGGCCTCCGGGCACAGAAAACACCTCATCGGTGGCATTCCCGATTCAGTACCACATACCCTGCCGAGAAGTAAGGCCAGGCGGCAATCGGTAGTCGCACGTAAATCCTCCGATTGGCTACCTAGCAGTGCGGTTATTTTATTATACACGTAGTGGTCAGTGATATCCCTACGGAGATTCAAGACACTCAATACCAACACCGAGTGATGCCGTCTCCACGACGAAAGCTGGCGGTCAGTCGACGGGGATAGTGCGAAGCAGGTCCCGCAATCCGTCGGCATCGAGCAGATCGGCCGGACGTACCGTCCGGCCATCGCGGACGTAATGGAACGCCGCCCGGACACGGGTCAGCGGGGCGCCGGACAGTGCTGACCAGGCCAGCCGGTAAGCGGCCAGCTGTACGCTCACCGCGGGCAGCGCGGCGTCGTCGGGCACTGCCCCCGTCTTCCAGTCGACCACCGTCCAACCACCGTCGGGGTCGGCGAATACGGCATCTATTCGGCCACGTAATCCCACCCCGTCGAGCACGGTCTCGAAAGGCACCTCGACGTCATGCGGGCTGCGGGCCGCCCACTCGCTGGCGAGGAAAGCGGCCTGCAGCTGCCCCAGTTCAGTGTTCGGGGCGGCGCCGGCATCGGCGGCACCGGGCAACTCGTCATGGTCGATCAACCGGGTGGCACCGAACCGGCGCTCCAACCACGCGTGGAATGCGGTACCGCGGCGCGCCATCGGGTTCGGGGCCAGTGGCAGCGGCCTACGCAGCCGCGTAGCCAGGGCCGATGGGTCGTCGGTGAGCTCCACGAGCTGGCTTACCGACAGGTGCGCCGGCAGGACGACCCGTTGCTCAGCGCGGCGAGCGTCCCGCTCGGCGAGCAGCACGTCAATCTCGCGCTGCCAACCAGCTCGTGAGTGCGAAACAGTGTGATCACACTGTTTCGCACTCACGAGCTGCAGTGCCTGGCGTACCAGCTGGGCACCCTGCGCCATGGGATCCCGGCGGGCACCGAGCGGGTCAGCCGGCCAGGGTGCCTGCCGGGCAGCGGTGTCCAGCGGGTTGGGCTCGCCGTCACCGGGCGGCGGGGCCCACTGATCGATCACACAATGTTCCACGTCGCGGACCTCCAGCAGGAAGTCCGAGGGTGACCTGGGTGCGCTGCCGGTCTGCCCCCAGTAGTGGCCGCTGACCAGCAGGGATCGCTGGGCACGGGTCAGCGCTACGTACAGCAGCCGGCGTTCCTCTGTCAGCCTGCGCGCGTCGAAAGCCGTCTCGTGTCCCGACAGCGCCTCACCGAGCTCCTTCTGATCGGCGGCGACCGGCAATGTGAAGAAGGGTAAGTCAACGCGATCGCCGCGCAGCGCCACCGGCAACTCAGTGACCGTCCGCAGCCACGACGAGCTCTTCTTGGCCGCGGGGAACACTCCCTCGACCAGGTGTGGAACGGCGACCACCTCCCATTCCAGTCCCTTGGCGGCGTGCACGGTGAGCACCTGAACCCGGTCAGGGGCAACCTCGACCTCACCCGGCTCCAGACCGTCCTCGGCGTCCTCGGCGGTGGTCAGGTAATCCAGTAACGCGGGTAAGCCGACCAGCGGGCTGGTGGCAGCGAAGTCGGCGACAACGTCAGCAAAGGCGTCCAGATGTGCCCGGCCGGCGGGGTCGGGACGAGCCAGCGACTCGGTGTCCAGCAACAGCGTCCGCTCGGCATCGGCGACCAAGTCGGTCAGCGGCTGGGTGAGCCGGCGCCGCAGCGACCGCAGCTCCGAGGCAAGTGCCCGTAACCGTTGGTAACCCACGTCGGAGTAACGGGCCGGATCACCGGGCGAATCCAGCGCATCGACCAGTCCCGCTTGATCGGCGTGTTCCCCGGGTAGTTCCCCCGGCAGCGCGGCTAGCAGCTGCTCAGGGCCGGCGCCTGAGCCCATCGGGGTCCGGTGATCCATCGCCAGCTCCCGGGCGCGTTGCCACAGCGCGGCCAGGTCGGCCGCGCCGATCTGGCACCGCGCCCCGGTCAGCAGCCGCACCGCGGCGGTGCCCGCCAGCGGGTCGACGAGCAACCGCAGCACGCTCACCAGGTCGCGAACCTCCGGGGTGTCCAGCAGGCCGCCCAGTCCCACCACCTCGACGGGCACGTCGCGGGCGCGCAGTGCAGCCGCGAGCATCGCCATGTCCGCACGGCGGCGCACCAGCACCGCGGCAGTCGGTGGGGTGCCCCGGTCGGCCACCGCCAAATGCCAGCGGTCGGCGACGGCGGCGGCAACCCAGCTCACCTCAGCACGGATATCGGGCAGCAGCGCGCAGCGGACCTCGCCGGACCCGGCGCCGTCCCGGGGGCGCAACTCACCGACTTGGACCGGTCCAGCACGTAGCTCACCGGAAATCGCGTTGGCCACCGCAAGCACCTCTGGGGGGTTGCGGAAGCTGGTGAGCAGTCCGCGGGTGACGGCTGGCCTGCCGTCGGTGCGCGGAAAGTCGGTGGTGAACCGCGGCAGGTTGGCTGCTGACGCGCCGCGCCAGCCGTAGATCGACTGGCAAGGATCACCAACCGCGGTGACCGGCATCGCGCGCTCGGCGACACTGCCGAACAGCGACCGCAGCAGGATCCGCTGGGCATGGCCGGTGTCCTGATATTCGTCCAGCAGCACGGCGCCGAAGCGAGTCCGTTCAGCAGCACCGACCTCGGGGTGGTCCCGCGCCAGCAGGGCAGCGATGCCCATCTGGTCACCGAAGTCCAGTACGGCCTCACGCCGTTTCAGCTCGATGTAGCGCTCCACCAGCGGCAGCATCGCCAGCCGGGCCCGCTGGCTCTCGACCACCGGCTTGAGGTCGGCACGCAGCGGGCCCCGCTGGCGCGGGCCAGGGGACGCTGTCACCAGTGTGGTGATCAGTGCTTCGGTGGCTTCGCGCAGTTGCGCCGGCTCGCACAGATGCTCGGCAAGCTGCCCGGCCAGGCCGAGCACCCATCCGGTGACGGTGCGGGGCACCTTTCCTTCCAGGTCTAGGTCGGGTTCCCAGCTGGCGGTGACCCGGTGCGCCAGCTGCCACGCGCCGGTCTCGGTGAGCAGCCGGGCTCCTGGATCGGTGGGGAGCCGCAGCGCATGCTCGGCGACCAGGCGGCCGGCGTATGCGTGGTAGGTCAGCACGGTGGCCTCACCCGCCAGCACTGCGGCCAGGCGCGCTCCGGTCGGATCCAACCGATCCAGGACCCCCGAACCGGCGAGGCGGCGCAACCGAGCCCGGACTCGCGCGGCGAGCTGCTGGGCGGCCTTGCGGGTGAAGGTCAGTCCGAGCACGCCTTCGGGGGTGACATACCCGTTGGCGACCAGCCACACCACCCGGGCTGCCATCGTCTCGGTCTTACCCGATCCGGCGCCGGCTACCACGAGTGTGGACGCGTGCGGATCGGCGGCGATGACGTCGGCCTGCTCCGCGGTGGGTGCCGCGACGCCAAGTTCGGCTGCGAGCTCGACGGGCCCGATACAGGCGGCGCTCACCGACGTCATCCGGGCACCTGCCGGCCGGAGTCGTGCAGCGGGCACGCGATCTGCGAGGGGCACCGTTCGCAGTCGCCATTGTCGATGGCGACGAACTCGGGCCCTGCGGTGCGGCGGGCGGCCTCACGCACCACATCGCGCCAGTGAGCCAGGGCCGCTCCGTCCAGTGGTTGCTGCTCGCGCTCCACCGCCGCCGTGGTACGCGCCGAAACTTGAACGATACGGGCCCCACCGGGTTCGGCCGGCAAGCCGTGTTCAGTGAAAGCACCATGCGCGGCGGCAAGCTGGTACGTGGCCAGCTGCGCGTGTTCCTGCGCGGCCTGCTTGCTGACCGGGGTCTTGCTGCTCTTCACGTCGATGATCACCGGACGGCCTTGGCAGTCACGCTCCAGCCGGTCCACCCGCCCACGCAGCAACACGGCAGTGCTGTCAGCGGCGCCATCCACGGCGCTATCCACTGAGGGAAGCCGCACCTCGACTTCCTGCTCGCAGCCGACCTCGGTGAGCTGGTCTCTGCTGTCACGCCACCACTGGCGGAACATCGCCACCATCTGACGCACCCGCCGCTGCTCGGCGCGGGAGTACCACGGGGCGCCAGCGTCCACACCGGTCCAGGCGTCGGCCAGCGCCTGCTCCAGTTGCTCATCGCTGGCACCCGCCGCCGCGGCCTGAACCAGCCCGTGCACCAGCGACCCGGTGACCGCGGGCAACGCCAGGGCGTCCTCACCGCCGTGCCGGGTGAGCAGCCAGCGCAGCGGGCAGCTCGACACCAGCTCCACCAGCGACGGTGACACCCGGATCGGCTCGCCCTGCACCCGCAACGGGGAACGGCTTGACGGCAACGCCAGCCCGTACCAGGAATCGGGGTGCGCGCCGGCAACCCCGGCCTCGGCCAACCGCGCCAAACCGGCTGCCGCATCCTGCCGGCGTGAACCGTCCTCAGCCGGATCGCAACACACGCGGCGTAGCTCGGCAACGACCTCAGGCAGGCTCAGGCCGCGCTCCCGGGCAGCCACCGGCCGCTCGTCGGTCGAGGCCTCGGTGCCCTCCAGCTCGTCGAGGAACCGGGAGGGTTGTTCATCCTCCCCGCGCACCGCGCTGACCAGCAGCCACTGCCGGGCTCGGCTGGCCGCCACCAACAGCAGCCGCCGCTCCTCGGCCAGCAACGGCGCGGTACGCGAGACAGTGGCGCAGTCGAGGCCCCCGGTGGTGTCCACCAGATGTTCCACGCCGAGCAGCGAGCCGCGCAGCCGCAAATCAGGCCAGCTGCCCTCCTGCACCCCTGGTATCGCGACCAGTGACCATTCCCGGCCCACCGCGGCATGCGCGGTGAACACCGCGACCGCCTCGCCCTGCGGGGAGCGAGGCGCCAGAGAGTCACCGGCTATCTGCTGGTCGGCGATGTAGTCGCAGAAGCCCAGCAAGCCGGTGCAGCCGCCGTCGGCGCCGGGCAGCCGGTCGGCGTAACGGGCTGCGGCATCGAACAGTGCGACCACGGCGTCGAGGTCACGATCAGCCTGCGCGCCGACCGGACCGCCGCGCATCGCGATGGCCGCCCAGCGCTGCGCTAGCCCGCTGACCTGCCACACCTGCCAGAGCACCTCCTCGGCGCTGGATCCGCGCTTGGCCGCGTCAGCGGCGGTGGCCAGCAAACCGGCCAGCTTCCTGACGGGTCCAGCGGTCCGGTCATCCAAGCCGTCCAACTGATCCGCACGTTGCAGAACGTCAACCAGTAATGCGCCGCTGCTGCGTGCACCGCCGGCGGCAAGCTCGCGACGTCGCAGCTCCCGGCGCAGCCTGCGCAGTGCCAGCGGATCCACCCCACCCAATGGCGACGCGAGCAGCGCAGCCGCAGTCTCCTCGTTGAGGGCGCCACGCTGCACCGAGCAACGCAGCACCGTCAGCAGCGGTAGCACCGCACCGTGACGGGCAACCGGCAGCTCCTCGCGCGGCACCGCCACCGGTACTCCCGCGGCAAGTAAGGCCCGGCGCAACACCGGCAAGGTGCGGGCCGTGGAGCGCACCAGCACCGCCATGTCCGCCCAGGCCACTCCGTCCAGCAGGTGGGCGCGGCGAAGCTGATCAGCCACCCAGGATGCCTCGGCTGCGGCGGAACCGAACACCCGCACCACCACCTCCCCGCCGGGCGGCTGCCCCGCGGGGCCGTACAGGTCGGCACGCGGGCCGGGCAACCGGGCGGCAAGCCGCGACACCGCCGACCGCACCGCCGGAGCCATCCGGTGGTCAGTACATAACCGGACGGCTGCGGACTCACCGGCGGTGAGCAGGCCGGCATCGGCGCCCCGGAACGAGAAGACCGTCTGGTCTGGATCGCCCAGCAGCAGAAACTCGCTGGCGCTCGCGCCGAGCCTGGTGACCAGCCTGGCCTGCAAAGGATCGAGGTGCTGGGCGTCATCCACAATCAGATGGCGCACCCGGTCGGACTCCCTGCGCAGCACCTCGGCGTCGGTGTTGAGTACCAGCAGTGCCTCGGACACCAGCTCGGCGGCGTCCAGCGCCGGAGCGGTAGCTTGCGGGCCCACCGTGCCCACCGATCCGCGCAGCAACATCACCTGCTCGTAGGTGCGGAAGAACCGCCCCGCGGCAACCCATTCGTCGCGCCTGTTCGTGCGGCCTAGCGCGATGAGGTCCTCCGGGCCCAAGCCGCGTTCCGCAGCGCGCAGCAGCAGGTCCCGCAGTTCGGCGGCGAAGGCCGGTAGCCCCAGTGCCGCCCGCAGCCGTGGCGGCCAGTTTCGCCCGCCGGTCTCGAGCTCACCCGCAAGCAGCTCACGGACCACCACGTCCTGCTCGGGACCGGACAGCAATCGGGGCGGGGGCAAATCCTGCAAGGTCGCCTGCAGCCGCAGCACGGCGAAGGCGTAGGAGTGGACGGTCCGCACCATCGGTTCCCGCACAGTGGGCGTGACACCGTGCGCTGCGAGCCGTTCGACGATGCGGTCCCGCAGGTCCGCGGCTGCCCGGCGACTGGAGGTGAGCACCAGCACCCGCTCGGGGTCCACTCCACGATGCAGCACCCGGTCTGCGACCGTGTGTGCCACGAGCGTGGTCTTGCCGGTGCCCGGACCTCCCACCACCCGCAGCGGCCCGCCACCATGCTCCAGCACCCGCTGGGCGTCCGGCCCCCAAGCGGCAGTGCGGGCACCCGCAGTTACGCAGCGAACCAGGATGGGCACGCTGCGCATGCAACCACGCCGCTCCGACAGCGGGCGGCTCGGGAGGACGGCAGTGCTGGAAGACGAGGAACTAGAGCGGGTACGCGGCATAGTGTCGGCGATCCCCGCGGGCTCGGTACTGGCCTACGGCGAGGTCGCGGCCCGCGCCGGGCTGCCGGGTCGGGCCCGCCTAGTGGGTCGGATTCTCGCCGAAGACGGCGCTGACCTGCCATGGCACCGGGTGCTGCGCGCCGACGGCACCCCCGCCGCACACCTCGCAGTCGAGCAACTGGCTCGGTTGCGTACCGAGGGTGTGCTAGCCGAAGGCGGGCAGGTCCCCATGCGCCGATACCGCGCTGGACCGCTCCTGCCTTCCCGAGCTCCCCACCAGC
>DASVWA010000042.1:0-5376 GCA_036389855.1 Pseudonocardiaceae bacterium | reverse complement strand
TGCAAGAAGGCCGGGCTCGACTGCATCGCATTCCTCACCGGTGGGATCAGCCGCGAGGAGCTGCGCGAGGCGGGCGCGGTGGAGGTATACCAGGGGCCCGCCGAGCTACTCGAATCCCTTCAGGACAGCCTTATAGCCTGACGTAGGCCTCTGGCAGGGAGCCCAAGGGGAGTCGATTGATCGTCTCTGACCCTGGCGTCAGCCGGCTAAGCGCTTGCGCAATTGCGCTTTGCCCTGCTCGCCCCCCTTGCGGCTCTCGCCTTGGGCGCGGCGGAAGAAATCGGCCAGCTCTGAGTCACCATCGCGTTCGGCGTCCTGGATATAGGTCTCCAGGCGCAGTGCGTTGCTCAGGCACTGCTCGACGAACCAGATGAGGTTGTAGTCCTTGTCCTTCGTCCCGGTGACCTGACCGGCCTCTCCACTAGCGGTACCCATCGTGGCTCCTCTCTCGCGGATCTGCTTGCACTGTTGCTCTACCCCTTGCAGGGCAGGCCTACACCCAGCTGACGGATGTACTCCGGGCGCGCGATCCCTGCAGGCCGACGGACAGTGACATCGTGTACCTTGCGTCGACGAACTGAGCGGTTGCCAAATGCGCTTGCCAAAAGGAGAGGACACATGAAGCGGCTTTTGGCCATGGCCACCCTGCTCGTGTTGTCAACGGCGGGTTGTGTGTCTTCCCTGGAGAATCCACTGGGAGAAGCACCACGTCCAGGCGAACCTGTATCTTTTCGCGTGCTGGCTACCGGTTTGGTTGATCCGTGGGAGATCATTTGGGGGCCCGATGGATTTCTCTGGGTTACCGAGAAGGCTGGCAAGGCAGTGACCCGGGTGAACCCGGCGGATGGAGCGAAAACCACCGTACTCACCATCGCCGACGCGTATGCCAGCGACAGTCAGGACGGCCTGCTCGGTATGGCATTTCAGCCGAACTTCCTCAAGGAAAGCGAGAGCGGTGGCGTCTACCTAGCGTATACCTACAATGTCTCGCCTAACGCGGCGGTCGATCGGCGCATGAAGATAGTCCGCTACACCTACGATCCAGCAGCGCAGGCTCTGGCCAATCCGGTTGACGTGATCTCGGGTCTACCGGCCAGTTCGGACCACAACTCTGGTCGGCTGTTGCTGGGCCCTGATCAAAAGCTATACTATTCAATCGGCGACCAGGGTAACAATCAGTTCAAACGTTTCTGCAACCCGATCCGAGCCCAAGATCTTCCCACCGCAGAGAACGTCGGTGCGCGAAATTGGGACACGTACGTCGGAAAGATTCTCAGACTCAACCTCGACGGCAGTATCCCGTCGGATAATCCGGTGATCAACGGAGTGCGTAGTCATATCTACTCATATGGTCATCGAAACCCGCAGGGTCTTGTCTTCGGACCAGAGCGCCGCCTCTTCTCGGCGGAACACGGCCCCAAGGCTGATGATGAGATCAACCTGATCCAGGCAGGCAAGAATTATGGCTGGCCGCATGTTTCCGGTTTCAAAGACGATCAAGCCTATCTGTACGCGAACTGGTCGGCATCGACCACGCCACCGTGTTCCGCGCTGAGGTACGATAACTTTGCTTCTCCGCCGTCGGTCCCGCAGCAAAGGGAGACTGCCTGGAGCAGCCCAGACTATGTCGAGCCACTGAAGACGCTCTACACCGTCGCGGACGGACACAACTTTCGGGATCCGGCGTGCGGTGAGCAGTCATACATCTGCTGGCCGTCGATAGCGCCGTCCAGCATAGATTACTTGCCCGCCGGCAAGGGTGGGTTGGAACCATGTCGAAACTCTTTGCTCGTGACGAGCCTGAAGAATGGTGCACTCTATTGTTTGAGGCTCACGCAGGACGGCGGCTCGGTTCAGGGCGATATCACCCAGTTCTTCAAGACCACAAACCGCTATCGAGATCTGGTGCTAAGTCCAGACAATCGTACTCTCTACATCGTCACCGACAGCACTGGTCGGGCCGGACCCCAATCCGGGCCTCCGACTGACAAGCTGGACAATCCCGGGGCGATATTGGAATTTTCCTTCGTGGATTAGATAAGGTTGCTGGACGAGTCGACGCGGGCCGGTTCAGGTCGCCGGCGGGACCTCCATATGGCCTAGCTGAACGAGGATGGTGACCAGGTCATAGTAGATACTTCCGCTGATGATCTGCCCTGCCGCGTTGAACCGCATGATCTCACAGAACTGGCTGGATATCCGGCGTCCGGTGCGTGGCATTGGTCCGAATGCGCCATCGTTGGTTCCGGCCGCGGTGAATTGCGAGATCACATGGTTACCGGCATCGATGTAGCTGACCTCGGCGATCGCGGCATCGGAGAACGCCGCTACCCAATTGGTCTTGAGGTGGTCCACGAGCTCCTGTGGATTCTTGAGCGTGATTCCGCGCGCCTGATCGGCGTAGTTGGCGTCAGCGGCAAAGTTTTGGAGGAGCGCCGTCCAGTCACGACGGTTGAACGCTTGGTGCGCGGACCGGTACTTGTCGACGTTGCTCATAGTGTCCACTCCCGCCTCTTCGAAATCCTCCGCGCTAAGAGCACGGTACGCTGCGCTTCGACAGGCCGGGAGATGTCAGGACGCTACTCCATGTAATGGAACCGCCAGGCGGACTATCCGCGCGCGATGTAAAGATCCCGCAGCAGCCCGGTCTCGAGTTCCATGTCCGAGACCCGCGCCTTGACGACGTCACCGATGCTGACCAGGCCGACCAGCTTGCCCTGGTCGACCACGGGCAGGTGACGGTAGCGGGAGGCGGTCATCTGCTGCATGAGCCGCGCGATGCTGTCCTGC
The DNA here is from genome assembly GCA_036389855.1 of Pseudonocardiaceae bacterium. Lineage (GTDB taxonomy): Bacteria > Actinomycetota > Actinomycetes > Mycobacteriales > Pseudonocardiaceae. Next base: position 2,586 of record DASVWA010000042.1, on the reverse strand, counting down.
GGTCCGCAGACCGGGACGTTGCGCGACATGACGTCGGTGACCCGCTTGGTCAAGAGCTTCGAGCCGTACTTGCCGAGAGCACGAATGATGTCACGCTCAGTGAGTGTGCCAGCGATCGGCCGCTGCCCTTCGTTGCTGCGGATGACTAGGGCCCCGATCTGAGGGGGCCCATTCAGCAGGCCTACCGCCTCAGCGATGCTCGCGTCGGGCTCGATGGTCTCGACCGATCGACCCTTCGCCTTCAGGATCTCTTCGACCTTCATCAGTCCCCTCCTGGTGACGCCGGTCACCCCATGGTCCTCCTGAAGGCGGCGGACCACCACAGGCATCCATGTGACGCCGAACTCAGGTCGCGGTCATCAACCTCCACCTGAGCCGGTCTCGGTGGTGAAGTCATCAGCGGTGGGGGAGGAGTTGACGCGCTGCGCGATCCACTCCGTGACGCCGGCGACTGCCTCGTCTACCGGGATGCCATTGATTTGACTGCCATCGCGGAACCGGAAGGACACCGCACCTGCCTCAACGTCCTTTGCCCCGGCCAGCAGCATGAACGGAACCTTTTGGGTGGTGTGGTTGCGGATCTTCTTCTGCATCCGATCGTCGGACGCGTCGACATCGACGCGGATTCCCTTGGCGCGCAGCTTCTTCGCCACCCGGTGCAGGTGCTCAGCATGCTCGTCCGCAATCGGGATACCGACCACTTGCACCGGAGCGAGCCACGCCGGGAAAGCCCCGGCGTAGTGCTCGGTGAGAATGCCAAAGAACCGCTCGATCGAGCCGAAAAGCGCCCGGTGAATCATGACCGGTCGCTGCCGCGAGCCGTCAGCGGCGGTGTACTCCAGTTCGAACAGATCGGGCAGGTTCAGATCCACTTGAATGGTCGACATCTGCCAATTTCGGCCCAGTGCGTCCTTGGCCTGCACCGAGATCTTGGGACCGTAGAACGCGGCGCCACCTGGGTCGAGCACCAAGTCCAGCCCGCTGCTCTCAGCGGCCCGGCGCAAGGTCTCGGTGGCCTGGGCCCAGACCTCGTCAGTGCCGATGTACTTCTCGTCATTTCGCGTCGACAGCTCGATGTAGAAGTCCTCCAGCCCGTAGTCCCGCAGCAGGCCAAGCACGAACGACAGCAGCGACTGCAGCTCCGCCTGCACCTGCTCGACGGTGCAGTAGATGTGCGCGTCGTCCATGGTCAGGCCCCGGACCCGGGTCAGGCCGTGCACCACACCGGATTTCTCGTAGCGATATACCGTGCCGAACTCAAACAGTCGCAGCGGCAGTTCCCGATAAGATCTCCCGCGCGACCTGTAGATAAGGTTGTGAAATGGGCAGTTCATCGGCTTCAGGTAGTAATCCTGGCCGGGCTTACGGACTGTGCCGTCTGCGTTGAGTTCAGCGTCCAAGTGCATGCCGGGAAACATTGCCTCGGCATACCAGTCCAGATGCCCGGATATCTCGAACAGATGGGACTTGGTGATGTGCGGGGTATAGACGAACTCATACCCCGCCTCCTCGTGACGGCGTCGTGAGTAGTCCTCTAGCTCGCGCCGGATGATGCCGCCCCTGGGATGGAACACCGCAAGACCCGAGCCGATCTCATCCGGGAAACTGAACAGATCCAGCTCGGTACCGAGGCGGCGATGGTCACGGCGCTCGGCTTCGGCGAGCATCGCCTGGTGGTGATCCAGCGCCTCCTGCGACTCCCACGCCGTTCCGTAGATGCGCTGCAGCTGGGGGTTGCGCTCGTTGCCCCGCCAGTAGGCCGCCGCGACGCGGGTCAGGGTGAAGGCAGGGATGTGCTTGGTCGTCGGCACATGCGGGCCGCGACACAGATCACTCCAGATCCGCTCCCCGCTGCGTGGGTCGAGATTGTCGTAGATGGTCAACTCGCTGCCGCCGAGCTCCATCACCTCGGACGTGTCCACGTCGGACTTCAGGTTGATCAGTTCCAACTTGTACGGCTCGGCCGCCAGCTCCTGCCGTGCGTCCTCGACCGCTTCCACGACCCTGCGAGAGAACCGCTGGGACTGCTTGATGATCTGCTTCATCCGCTTTTCCAGCGCCTGCAGGTCCTCGGGGGTGAACGCCCGGTCGACATCAAAGTCGTAGTAGAAGCCGTCTTTCACCGGCGGCCCGATGCCGAGTTTGGCGTCCGGGAATTGTTCCTGAACGGCCTGCGCCAGCACGTGGGCGCAGGAATGCCGGATGACGCTGCGGCCCGCTTCAGTGCAGGCCGCGATCGGCTCCACTGCCGTGTCGGTCTCTGGCGCCCAGGACAGGTCACGCAGTTTGCCCTCAGCATCCCGCACAACCACCACGGCGTCGGCGCCCTTGCCAGGCAAGCCCGCCTCCCGCACCGCCTGACCGGCTGTGGTCCCGGCCGTTACCAGCACGCTCGCGGCGGGCTCGGCGGACACGGGACTGAGCTGCGACACAGTGGCTCCTCGTTGATCAGGTTCGGTATCGGGTTGGGGATACGGCAACCGATGCTATCCCGTCGGATCCAGCACTCTCTCCTCAGTTACCGCCGCTGCGAAGAGACTGCGATGAGCGACCGCGTAGGGAGCACCGAATATTGCCGCGGTGGCC
>DASVWA010000041.1:0-13679 GCA_036389855.1 Pseudonocardiaceae bacterium | reverse complement strand
TCAAGTCGTCGGACTGGGTGATCGACATGGGCCCAGAGGGTGGGGCAGCCGGCGGCACCGTGATCGCTGAGGGTTCGCCCGAGCACGTCGCCGCGATCGACACCAGCTATACCGGCCAGTTCTTGCGCGCCGTCGTCGACGCGCAGCACCCGGCGCCGCGGCGGCGTCGCCGGGCCACTGCGGCCGCAGGCGCATAGCACTAATTCTCACGCCGCGCACCGGTGTGATGCTGGAACTGCTAGTCTGTCGGCGCGACCAGCTTCCGCTCCGGCGGAAGCGGCAAGTGGAGCCTGCTCCCACCCGAACCGCTGCTAGGCGGCCGGGTCCGGTCCCGGAATCCCTAGGTGGATTTCGGCGTATGTCGTGTGTTGGTAAAACACACGCGGCGTCGATCGGTCGGATCTGCGGGTCCCGCACGCCAGCTGGGTGCGGGACCTTGTTGCGTCCGGGGGTGTCAGTAGGCACCGGGGCGTCAGTAGGCAGGGCCCCGCATGCTCGGTCGCGCCGTGGGTATGACGACTGAGGAGGCCACATCACCGTCGAGACACGCATCAACGAACGCATCCGCGTTCCCGAGGTCAGGTTGGTCGGTCCCAATGGCGAGCAGGTCGGCATCGTCCGCATCGAGGATGCGCTGCGACTAGCTCAGGAAGCAGACCTTGACCTCGTCGAGGTTGCGGCGCAGGCCCGCCCACCGGTCTGCAAGCTCATGGACTTCGGCAAGTTCAAGTACGAGACCGCGCAGAAGGCCCGTGAGTCCCGCCGCAACCAGCAGATGACGGTCATCAAGGAGCAGAAGCTCCGCCCCAAGATCGACGCCCACGACTACGAGACGAAGAAGCGCCATGTCGTGCGGTTCCTCGACGCAGGGCACAAAGTGAAGGTCACCATCATGTTCCGGGGCCGCGAGCAGTCCCGGCCGGAGCTGGGTTTCCGGTTGCTGCAGCGGCTCTCCGAGGACGTCGCTGAGCTTGGCTTCGTGGAGACCTCCGCCAAGCAGGACGGCCGGAACATGACGATGGTGCTAGCTCCACATCGCAACAAGCCACGGGGAGTCAAGGCCGAACGGGATACCGCCCAGCCGGCGGAGCAATAGCCGGTGCAGTGACCGGCGGCCCACCCGGGCCGCCGAAGCAAGCCCGTAGGTGTGCGGGCCGGTCGTCGCGCTGTGGTGACGCGTCGACGAGCAGATGACCGCCGCCCCAGCGGGTGGCAGGACAAGGACGGACATGCCGAAGAACAAGACCCACCGGGGTACCGCGAAGCGCGTCAAGCTTTCCGCTACCGGCAAGTTGCTGCGGCAGCGGGCCGGCAAGCGCCACCTGCTGGAGAAGAAGTCCTCCAGGGTCACCCGCCGGCTGGACGGAGTGGTTGAAGTTGCTCCGCAGGACACCAAGCGGATCCGCCGGCTACTCGGTCTCTGACCGCCCGCTTTCTCCGACCTTTGACTGTGACTCCACCCTGGGCGGCTACGCCGCCCCAAGACCGACAGGACGAATCCAGTGGCACGCGTGAAGCGAGCGGTCAACGCCCAGAAGAAGCGCCGTAGCACCCTGGAGGCCGCCAGTGGTTATCGTGGCCAGCGCTCCCGGCTCTACCGCAAGGCCAAGGAGCAGATCCTCCACTCGATGCAGTACGCCTACCGTGACCGGCGGGCGCGCAAAGGTGACTTCCGTAAGCTCTGGATCACCCGGATCAACGCTGCCGCACGGCAGAACGGGATGACTTACAACCGGCTGGTCCAGGGACTGCGCATCGCCGAGATCGAGGTAGACCGCAAGAACCTCGCCGAGCTCGCAGTCTCCGACCCATCCGCGTTCACCGCGTTGGTCGAGATCGCCAGAGCTAGCCTGCCGGACAGTCGAGGAGCGAGCGCACCCGTGGCCAGGGAGGGCGACGCCGCCTGAGCGCAGCGAACCCGCCTGGTCCGTTCACGGAACGAACTCCCCGGGTCACTGCTGCACGCGGTTTGCTCCAGCGACGTGCCCGGGAGCGCGCTGGGCGGTTCCTCGTCGAAGGGGCCCAGGCCGTGCGCGAGGCGGTCAGGTACGGATCGGTGCAGGAGTTGTTCGTCACCGAGCGGGCCGCTATGCGGCATCCTGACCTGCTCGCCGCCGCAGGTTCTCGGGTGTCTCTGATCACCGAGCGGGCCGCTGCGGGGCTGTCCGAGACGGCCACTCCACAAGGCGTTGTGGCCGTATGCAGCACGCTCGAAAGGCCTGTGGCCGACGTGCTGCGCGGCACCCGGTTGGTCGCAGTGCTGGTCAACGTCTCCGACCCGGGAAATGCCGGCACGGTCATCCGGATATCCGACGCGGCCGGGGCCGGCGCGGTGCTCTTCGCCGGGGACACTGTCGACCCGCACAACGGCAAATGCGTGCGGGCCTCCACCGGCAGCCTGTTCCACCTCCCGCTGGGCGTCGAGCCCGATCCGCAACGGACCGTGGCTGCGTGCCGGCGGGCCGGGTTGCAGGTCCTGGCGGCCGATGCCCGCACGGGCTGGGATCTCGACGACCTCGTTGACGCCGGAACTCTGGCAGCGCCGACCGCCTGGGTCTTTGGCAGTGAGGCGCACGGGCTGGACCGTGAAGTGCTCGCGGCAGCCGACGGCGCCGTCGCCGTCCCGCTGCACGGGCCCGCGGAGAGCCTCAACCTGGCGTCCGCGGCGGCGGTCTGCTTGTACGCCAGCGCGCGGGCGCACCGTCGGCGCGCTGCCCCCGACCGGGATCACCTAGGATCTGGCGAGAACTGACCGAATACCGGCACGGCAGGCCCGACGTCGCTGGTCCGCCGGAAGCCCAGGAGTTCCTCTCATGTCTGGAACCAACGACTCCTACGATCCCAAGCAGGTCGCCGTGCTGGCTCCAGAAGCGCTGGCCCAGGTCGTCGAGGATGCCGAGAAGGCCTTCGCCCAGGCCGCCGACCTCGATGAGCTGGCCGCGGTCAAACCCGCGCACCTCGGTGACCGGTCGCCGCTGCTGACCGCTCGCCGCGAAATCGGTGCGCTCCCACCGCAGGCCCGTGCCGAGGCGGGTAAGCGGCTCAACGCCAGCCGAACGGCGGTGCAGGCGGCCTTCGACCAGCGCCGCGCCGAACTGGCCGCCGAGCGGGACACCAACAAGCTGCGGACCGAAGCCGTCGACGTCACATTGCCGTGGGATCGGGTTCCAGATGGAGCCCGGCACCCGATCACCACGCTGTGCGAGCGCATCGCGGACGTGTTCGTCGCGATGGGCTACGAGGTTGCCGAGGGTCCCGAGCTTGAAGCCGAGTGGTTCAACTTCGACGCGCTCAACTTCCCCCAGGACCACCCGGCCCGCACCATGCAGGACAGTTTCTACGTGGCGCCCGAGGGGTCGGGCATGGTGCTGCGCACGCACACTTCCCCGGTGCAGGTGCGCACCCTGCTGGCCCGGGAGCTGCCGGTGTACGTGGTATGCCCGGGACGGACTTTCCGCACCGACGCGCTGGACGCCACCCACACTCCGGTTTTCCACCAGGTGGAAGGCCTGGCAGTGGACAAGGGCATCACCATGGCCCATCTGAAGGGGACCCTGGACGCTTTCGCTCGGGCGATGTTCGGCCACACCTCCCGGACCCGGTTGCGGCCCTCGTTCTTCCCGTTCACCGAGCCCTCCGCCGAGGTTGATGTCTGGTTCCCGGAGCGTAAGGGCGGCGCCGGCTGGGTCGAGTGGGGCGGCTGCGGGATGGTCAACCCCAACGTGCTGCGCGCCTGCGGCATCGACACTGCGGCCTATTCCGGTTTCGCCTTCGGCATGGGCATCGAGCGCACCCTGCAGTTCCGCAACGGCATCGCCGACATGCGCGACATGGTCGAGGGCGACGTCCGGTTCACCTGCGCATTCGGAATGGAGGCCTGAGCCGATGCGCGTTCCGGTGTCATGGCTGCGCGATCACGTCGCGCTGCCCCAAGGTAGTGCCGCGCCCACAGCCACCGAGATTGCTGACGCCCTCGTGCGGGCCGGTCTCGAAGTTGAGGCGGTGCACCAACTCGGCCCGGTGAGTGGACCGCTCGTGGTCGGGCGAGTCCTGGAGATCGAAGAGTTGGCCGGCTTCTCCAAGGCCATCCGGTACTGCCTCGTCGACGACGGCGAGCTGGCGCCGCGCGGGATCGTCTGCGGTGCGACCAACTTCAACGTGGACGATCTGGTGGTGGTCGCGCGTCCGGGGGTGGTGCTGCCAGGCGACTTCACGATCGCGGCGCGAACCACCTACGGCCGGACGTCCGAGGGGATGATCTGCTCGGCCGCCGAGCTGGGGCTCGGTGAGGACCACACCGGAATTATGGTGCTCCCGGCGGCCACCGCAATTCCCGGGGGAAGCGCTGTCGAACTACTCGGCCTGGACGACGCGGTGATCGAGTTAGCGATCACCCCAGATCGAGGCTACTGCTTGTCGATGCGTGGGCTGGCTCGCGAGCTGGCCATCGCCTTCGATGCTCCCTACGGGGACCCCAGCCTGCTGGAGGTGCCGCAGACGTCGAGTGCCGCCTGGCCGGTGCACATCGAAGACGAGCACGGTTGCCGCCGGTTCGTGGTCCGCTGGGTGTCGGGTGTGGACCCTGCCGCCGCGTCCCCGTGGTGGATGCGCCGGAGGTTGCAGCTGGCCGGGATGCGGCCGATCTCGCTGGCCGTCGACGTCACCAATTACGTGATGCTGGAGCTCGGACAGCCGCTGCATGCCTTTGACGCCGCCAAGGTGGACGGTGACCTCGTCGTTCGGCGTGCTACCGAGGGGGAGAAGCTCACCACGTTGGACGGGGTATGCCGCGAGCTGGATCCCGACGACATGGTGATCTGCGATACCAGCGGTCCGGTGTCGCTGGCGGCGGTGATGGGTGGGGAAAGCACCGAGGTCGGTGCGCAGACCACCAGCTTGTTGCTGGAGGCGGCGACCTGGGATCCGGCCTCGGTGGCCCGCAGCGCCCGGCGGCACAAGTTACCCAGCGAGGCCGCCCGGCGTTTCGAACGTGGGGTGGATCCTGCCCTGCCTCCGGTAGCTGCCGAGCTCGCTGCGACGCTGCTGACTCGCTATGGCGGCGGCGAGATCCAGCAAGGCCGCACCGATGTCGGAACAGTTCCGCGGCCCAAGCCTGTGACGATGCCGATCGATCTGCCAGATCGGGTGGCGGGGCGGCGCTACGAGAACGGTGCCACGGTCCGCCGGCTGTCCCAGATCGGCTGTGCCGTGACCCTCGGCGGGACCAACGGCACCACCACGGTCACCGTCGTCCCGCCGTCCTGGCGGCCCGATCTGTCCCAACCGGCTGACCTGGTCGAGGAGGTGCTGCGGCTGGAGGGCTACGACACCATCCCCTCTGAGCTGCCGCCGGCGCCACCCGGTCGCGGCCTGTCCGCCGAGCAGCGTCGCCACCGGACGATCTCACGGGCGCTGGCCGCCGCCGGGTACGTGGAGGTGCTGCCCAGCCCGTTCGTCTCAGCCGGGACCTGGGATGCGTTCGGCTTGCCCGACAACGATTCCCGGCGGCGCACCGCGACGTTGCTCAACCCGCTGGAGGCCGACCGCGACCAGTTGTCCACCACGCTGCTGCCCGGCCTGCTCGAAGCCCTGGTGCGCAACGTCGCCCGTGGCCAGCGCGACGTGCTGCTCTACGGGATGGCCCCGGTCGTACAGCCGCGGGTTGCCACCACGCCGATGCCGCACCTGCGAGTGGACCGACGACCAAGCGACGACCAGATCGCCGCGCTGAACCGTGCGTTGCCCGTGCAGCCGCTGCATGTGGGTGTCGTGCTCGCCGGGCAGTGGGAGCGTCCCGGTTGGTGGAGCTCGGCCCGGGCGGCGACCTGGGCTGATGCTGTGCAGGCCGCCCGGCTCGTCGGCCATGCCGCGGGAGTCGAGATTGCGGTGGCTGCCGCCCAGACCGCGCCCTGGCATCCCGGCCGGTGCGCGCAGCTGATGGTGGATGGTCGTGTGGTTGGCCACGCCGGGGAGTTGCATCCCGCGGTGATCGAGGCGTTGGGACTGCCAGCGCGGACCTGTGCGATGGAGCTCGATCTCGATGCGTTGCCGCTGACCGAGCGGCGGCCCGCACCAGTGGTGTCGCCCTACCCGCCGGTGCTGCAGGACGTCGCATTGGTGGTGGACGCGGCCGTACCTGCCGCCGAGCTGACCGCCACCCTGCGCCGTGGCGCCGGCGAACTACTGGAGGACATCCGCCTGTTCGACGTCTACACCGGGGATCAGATCGGTAAGGGCAACCGGTCGCTGGCGTTCGCGCTGCGGTTCCGCGCTGCGGATCGCACTCTCACCGTTGCTGAGGCCAGCGCGGCCCGAGATGCGGCGGTCGCTGCCGCCATTGAAGCCCACGGCGCCACCCTGCGCTCCTAACTCCCACCCCCACCATCTCGGCATGTCGCGCCCCGGTGCCCGGTGTGTCGCGCTGTCCTGAACGGTGTGTCGGGCCTGCGCGGGCAGGAAGTGCCTGCACCCGGACGGGAGAGTGGCAGGCATGAATAAGGCGTTCGGCCTCTGTTTCGATCTGTGGCCCGGCTAACCCGGCTGCCTTTCCACCTCTACTCCACCGCAGAAGATCTCGATCGAGCCGCCACCGCCCTCGGCGGCTCCACTGCAGTGTGACCGGAAACTGTTGAATGATATTGCACGATCGCGCATAATCATTCGAATGGTCAGGGTCGCGGTAGCTGGCGCGAGCGGGTACGCGGGTGGGGAGCTGCTCCGCCTGCTGCTGGGCCACCCGGAGATCGAGATCGGCGAGCTGACGGCGGGCGACAACGCCGGTACCACACTGGGTGAGCATCATCCCAACCTCGTTCCGCTGGCGGATCGCGTCCTGTCCGACACCACGGCGCAGCGACTCGCCGGACACGACGCGGTGTTTCTCGCCCTGCCGCACGGCCACTCCGCAGCGCTGGCGGCTGAGCTACCCGAGGACACCGTGGTGATCGACTGCGGCGCCGACCACCGGCTCGCCGACCCGTCGGCCTGGCAGCGTTGGTACGGCAGCGAGCATGCCGGGACCTGGCCTTACGGGCTGCCCGAGCTGCCGGGAACGAGAGATAAGTTGCGCGGGGCCCGCCGCATCGCGGTGCCCGGCTGCTACCCGACAGTGGTCAGCCTGACACTTGCACCAGCGCTCGCGGCAGGGCTTATCGCTCGCGACGTCGTCGTGACCGCGATGTCAGGTACCTCGGGGGCTGGGCGGTCGCTCAAGCCACACCTGCTGGCCTCGGAAGTAATGGGCTCGGCCAGCGTCTACGGGATGGCAGGCGCGCACCGGCACACACCGGAGATCATCCAGAACCTCAGCGTTGTCGCCGGCCAGGCAGTCACCGTGTCATTCACTCCGGTGCTGGCGCCGATGCCGCGCGGGATCCTGGCCAGCTGCATCGCAACGGTGCTTCCAGGCACCGACCACGAGACGGTCCGCAGCACATACCACGCCGCCTATACCACCGAGCCGTTCGTGCACCTGCTTGCGCCGGGCCGCTGGCCGGTCACCGCTGCCGTGCAGGGCTCCAACTCGGTCCAGTTGCAGGTTGCGGTGGACACCGACGCGGGCCGGCTGGTTGCAGTGGGCGCGGTCGACAACCTCACCAAAGGCACCGCGGGAGCGGCTCTGCAGTGCCTCAACCTGGCGCTGGAACTTCCCGAGACCACCGGACTGCCGGCGTGGGGAATCGCGCCCTGATAGGTCAGATACCGGCACGGAGGACATCGCGATGAGCGTCACTGCAGCCAAGGGTTTCCGGGCGTCCGGGGTGGCCGCTGGCATCAAGATCAGCGGTGGTCTGGACCTGGCTCTGGTGGTCAATGACGGACCGTCCAGGGCGGCCGCGGGGATGTTCACCCGCAACCAGGTGAAGGCGGCGCCGGTGCTGTGGTCGGCGCAAGTCCTCACCGGGCGACGGCTGCGCGCGGTCGCGCTGAACTCTGGCGGTGCCAACGCGTGCACCGGTCCAAGCGGGTTCCAGGACACCCATGTTACCGCGGAGCGGGTCGCCACGGTGCTGGACTGTGGATCGGTCGAGGTCGCCGTCTGCTCAACCGGGCTGATCGGGGAGCGGCTACCGATGGACGCCCTGCTGTCCGGAGTCGATAGCGCCGCCGCGGAATTGGCTGCGACGCCGGAGGCTGGCCTGGCCGCCGCTACCGCTGTCCTGACCACCGACACCGTGCCCAAGCAGGCCGCCGTCGCCGGCAGGGGCTGGATGGTGGGTGGATTCGCCAAGGGAGCCGGCATGGTCGCGCCCGGCTTGGCCACCATGCTGTGCGTACTCACCACCGACGCCGCAGTCGATGACGTCACCTTGGACGCGGTGCTGCGCTGCGCCACGGCTCAGACCTTCGAGCGCCTGGACATCGATGGCACGTGCTCGACAAATGACACCGTGCTGCTGCTCGCGTCGGGCGCATCCGGCGTGATGCCAGACCGCGCGGAGTTCGCCGCCGCGGTGCAGCGGGTGTGCTACCAGCTGGTCAAAAGTTTGCAGGCCGATGCCGAGGGCGTCACCAAGGAGATCGCGATCACCGTCTGCGGGGCGACCAACGACGCCGATGCGATTCTGGCGGCCCGTGCGGTTGCCCGGGACAGCCTGGTCAAGACAGCCTTCTTCGGTTCCGACGCCAACTGGGGACGGATCGCCGCCGCGCTGGGCGCCTCCGCAGCCACCGTCAACGCTGAGACGCTCGACATCCGGATCAACGGACTCCTGCTGTGTCAAGGCGGCACGGTGGCGGCCGACCGCTCGAAGGCGGACCTGTCTGGGCGGGATATCACCGTTGAGATCGACCTGCACCTCGGCGAGGGGCAGGCCACCGTGCTCACCACGGACCTTTCACGCGGGTACGTCGACGAGAACAGCGCGTACTCATCGTGACGACGAAGATCAATGCAGCGGCGCAGAAGGCCGCGGTGCTTGCCGAGGCCTTGCCCTGGCTGCAGCGCTTCCACGGGACCACCGTTGTGATCAAGTACGGCGGCAGCGCGATGCTGGAGGAGCAGCTCAAGCGCGCGTTCGCCCAGGACATGGTGTTCCTGCGGCTCGCTGGGCTATGCCCGGTGGTGGTGCACGGCGGCGGGCCCCAGATCAGCGCGATGTTGGACCGGCTGGGGATTGCTGGGGAGTTCCGCGGAGGCTTGCGGGTCACCACTGCCGAGACGATCGACGTAGTGCGCATGGTGCTGTTCGGCCAGGTGGGGCGCGAGCTGGTCGGGATGATCAACGCGCACGGTCCGTTCGCTGTAGGTCTCTCGGGCGAGGACGCGCACCTGTTCACCGCCGCCCGGCGTACAGCTACCGTGGACGGCGAGCAGATCGACGTGGGACTGGTCGGCGATGTGGTCGCAGTGAACCCCGCCGCGGTGCTCGACATCGTTAACGCGGGGCGCATCCCGGTGGTATCCGGATTGGCCCCGGACCTCGACGGCGTGGTCCACAACATCAACGCTGACACCGCGGCGGCGGCGCTGGCCGTAGCGCTGGGCGCCGAGAAGCTCGTCATGCTCACCGACGTCGAGGGGCTCTACACCGACTGGCCAGACCGGTCCAGCCTGCTGTCCCAGGTGACCGTCGATCATCTGGAGACGCTGTTGCCGAGCCTCTCCGCTGGGATGGCGCCGAAGATGGAGGCCTGCCTGCGCGCGGTACGCGGGGGAGTGCCACGGGCCCATGTCATCGATGGCCGGGTGGCGCATTCGGTTCTTCTAGAGGTGTTCACCACCGATGGGGTAGGGACGATGGTCCTTCCCGAGGAGGGTCACGACTGATGGCTACCGCGGACCTTCAGCGGCGCTGGGAAGCCGCGTTGATGGCCAACTACGGGACGCCCACGCTGGCGTTGGCCCGAGGCGCAGGGGCGGAAGTGTGGGACGCCGGCGGCCGCCGCTACCTGGATCTGATCGGCGGTGTCGCGGTGAATGCGCTGGGCCACGCGCACCCGGCGATTGTGCACGCCGTCACCGAGCAGATCGGCACCCTCGGGCAGGTCTCCAATCTGTACCTCAGCGAGCCGGCCATCGCGCTGGCCGAGACCCTGCTCGACTTGCTCGGTGCCACCGGATCGGGGCGGGTGCTGTTGTGCAACTCCGGTGCAGAAGCCATCGAGGCCGCATTCAAGATCGCACGACGTACCGGGCGCCGGAAGATGGTCGCCGCCTACGGTGGCTTTCACGGCCGGACCATGGGCGCGCTCGCGCTCACCGGGCAGCCCGCCAAGCGTGATCCCTTCGAGCCGATGCCGCCCGGCGTGGTCTTCGTGCCGTACGGCGACCCCGCGGCCCTGACGTCGGTTGTCGACGGGGACACTGCCGCGGTGTTCCTCGAGCCCGTCCAGGGGGAGAACGGGGTGGTGATTCCCCCGGAGGGTTACCTGCACGCCGCTCGGGAGATCACCACTGCGCGCGGCGCGCTGCTGGTGCTTGACGAGGTGCAGACGGGCATCGGGCGGACCGGCACCTGGTTTGCCCATCAGTCCGTGGGGGTGACCCCCGACGTGGTGACGCTCGCCAAGGGCCTCGGCGGGGGGCTCCCGATCGGTGCGTGTATCGGCATCGGACCCGCCGCGCATCTGCTCCAACCGGGCCAGCACGGCACCACCCTCGGTGGCAACCCGGTGTGCTGCGCGGCCGCGCAGGCCGTGCTGTCGACCATCGCCTCGGATGGCTTGCTCGATCATGCTGCGCGACTCGGTAAGGAGATCGCCGCCGGGATCGCGGCGATAAGTCACCCCCTCGTCGGATCGATCAGCGAGGCGGGCCTGCTCATCGGCATCGGTTTGGCCTCGCCCGTTTCGGTAGCGATCACCACCGCTGCGCGGGATGCGGGTTTCTTGATCAACCCCGCCGTGCCGGACCGCATCCGGCTAGCCCCGCCGCTGGTACTCACGGACGCCCAGGCACGGGAGTTCGTCAACGCCCTGCCTGCGATCCTGGACCGGGTGCAGTAGCAATGCCCAGGCACTTTCTCCGCGATGACGACCTCACTCCAGCCGAGCAGCGGGAGATCCTCGACCTGGCAGACGATTTCAAGGCCGATCCGCTCGGGCACACCCCGCTGGCCGGCCCGCGGTCCGTCGCGGTGATCTTCGATAAGAGCTCGACGCGAACCCGGCTGTCCTTCCAGATAGGCATTGCCCAACTCGGCGGCAACCCGGTCATCGTCGACGCCGCCACGATGCAGCTGGGCCGTACGGAGACCATCGAAGACACCTCGCGGGTGCTGTCCCGCTACGCCGACGCCGTGGTGTGGCGCACCTACGCACAGACCCGGATCGAGGTCATGGCCCGCGTCTCGCGGGTGCCGGTGGTCAATGCACTCACCAACGAGTTTCATCCCTGCCAGGTGCTCGCGGACCTGCAGACCATCCGGGAGCGGCACGGTCGCCTGGCCGGGCTCACCCTCAGCTACCTGGGCGACGGGGCGAACAACATGGCGCATTCTTTGCTGCTCGGCGGCGCCACCGCCGGGTTGCATGTCCGGATCGCCGCTCCGGAAGGATTCGAGCCGCTGCCCGACGTCATGCTCGCGGCGAAGTACCGCGCTGCAGAGACCGGGGGAAGCGCCACCGTGCTCAGCGACCCGCTCGTGGCGGTCGACGGAGCCGACGTCCTGGCCACCGACACCTGGACCTCGATGGGTCAGGAGAGCGACGGACTCGACCGGGTCACCCCGTTTCGCTCGCTGCAGATCAATGCTGGGCTGCTGGCGCGTGCTTCCGCAGGAGGCACTAAGAAGATCACAGTGCTGCACTGCCTGCCCGCGCACCGTGGGGCCGAGATCACTGACGAGGTGCTCGACGGTCCGGCCAGCGCGGTGTGGGACGAGGCCGAGAACCGGCTACATGTTCAGAAGGCGCTGTTGGCCTGGTTGCTGGACCCGGAGCGCGCGGCATGACGTCCACCCGGGTCGGCCGCCAGGCCCGCATCGTCGAGCTGGTGACCCACCGCGCGGTGCGCAGCCAAACGGAACTGGCCGCCCTGCTCGCCGGCGAGGGCATCGAGGTCACTCAGGCGACGCTGTCCCGGGATCTCGACGAACTCGGCGCCGTGAAGTTGCGAGGCGTGGACGGTGGCGCGCCGGTGTACGTCATCCCTGAGGACGGCAGCCCGATGCGCGCCATGGAAGGCGGCACCGCCCGGCTCGGGCGGATCCTGTCCGAGCTGCTGGTCTCCGCCGATGCCAGCGCGAACCTAGCTGTGCTGCGCACACCCCCCGGAGCGGCCCACTTCGTGGCCAGTGCGCTGGATCGGGCGGCACTGACCGAGGTGGTCGGGACCATCGCCGGAGATGACACCATCCTGGTCGTCGCCCGCGAACCCCTCCCCGGGGCGAAACTCGCGGAGCGGATCATGGCGCTGGCGCGCTCGTGAGCGCGAATCGGGGCTATAACACTGTTTGCCACTCACGAGCTCGGCCGAAGGGAGAGCAGGAATGACTGAGCGGGTGGTGCTGGCCTACTCCGGTGGGCTGGACACCTCGGTGGCTATCGGGTGGATTGCCGAGAAAACCGGAGCTGAAGTCGTCGCGGTGGCGGTTGACGTCGGGCAGGGCGGCGAGGACCTGGAGACGATCCGTAAGCGGGCGTTGGCCTGCGGCGCGGTAGAGGCCGTCGTCACCGACGCTCGCAACGAGTACGCCGAGCAGTACTGCCTGCCGGCGCTCCAGGCCAACGCCTTGTACATGGACCGCTACCCGCTGGTATCGGCGCTGTCGCGGCCACTGATCGTCAAGCATCTAGTGGCAGCCGCGAAGTACCACGGTGCCAGCACCGTCGCGCATGGCTGCACCGGCAAGGGCAACGACCAGGTGCGTTTCGAAGTCGGTATCGGCGCGCTAGCCCCGGACCTGCAGGTGATCGCTCCAGTTCGGGACTACGCATGGACCCGCGAAAAGGCGATCACCTACGCTGCGGAGCGCGACCTACCGATCGACGTCACCAAACGCTCGCCATTCTCGATCGACCAGAACATGTGGGGCCGAGCGGTGGAGACCGGATTCCTCGAAGACCTGTGGAATGCCCCGACCAAGGACGTGTACTCCTACACCACCGATCCGACCGAGTGGAAGGCACCGGAGCAGGTGGTGATCGGTTTCGAGTCGGGTGTGCCGGTCGCGATTGACGGCGCGCCGGTCACCATGCATGAGGCGATCCAGCAACTCAACGAGCGGGCTGGAGCGCACGGCGTCGGCCGGCTGGACCTGGTCGAGGATCGGTTGGTCGGCATCAAGAGCCGGGAGGTCTACGAGGTGCCGGGGGCAATCACCCTGCTCACCGCACACCAGGAGCTGGAAAACGTCACTGTCGAGCGAGACCTGGCCAGGTACAAGCGCAACGTCGAGCAACGCTGGACCGAACTGGTCTATGACGGGCTCTGGTTCTCCCCGCTCAAGCGAGCCCTGGACGCCTTCGTTGCCGAATCCCAGCACCACGTCACCGGCGAGATCCGGATCGAGCTGGCCGGTGGCCGCGCCACAGTGACCGGGCGACGCAGCCCGCAGTCGCTCTACGACTTCAACCTGGCCACCTACGACGAGGGCGACACCTTCGACCAGTCCCTGGCCAAGGGGTTCGTGCAACTGTGGGGGCTGCCCTCAAAAATAGCCGCACAACGAGACCTGCGAGGCTTCCCACCGTGACCACACTTTGGGGTGGCCGGTTCAGCGGCAAACCGGCCGATG
>DASVWA010000040.1:0-4538 GCA_036389855.1 Pseudonocardiaceae bacterium | reverse complement strand
GCGCTGCTTGTGATCGACCTGAGGGAAGTCACGTTTCTCGGATCCAGCGGGCTGGCTGTGCTGGTTGAGATCCGGGAAACGGCCCGGGAGCGCCAGCTCGGGCTGCGGTTGGTGTGCAATTCCCGCGAAGTGACCAGGCCGTTGGAGGCCACCGGGCTCACCGAACTATTCGAGATCCACTCAGATCCCGATACTGCGCTCGCGGCCAGCTGAGGAGCCTGCCTGAGGAGTTAGCCGGCGCGGCGATCCGGAGTAAGTTCACTCCATGGCGGAACTGCTGCGAACCGACCGGCTTGTGGTGCGGGACTGGTCGGTGGCCGACGCCGAGGCAGCGCTGAAGATCTATGGCCACGACGACGTCAGCCGGTGGATGTACGAGCTGGAGCGCATCCCCGACACGGCCACGATGCGACTGGCGCTCCAGAGCTGGACCGCCGAACAAAGCGCCATGGCGCCGGGAACCGGACGGTGGGCTGTAGTCCTGCTCGATGGAGGCACGCTTGTCGGTGGGATCACTCTGCTGCCGATGCCAGTACCCGAAGCGGATGTCGAGATCGGCTACCAGCTTGCGCCGGAGTACTGGGGCCGGGGTTACATCACCGAGATTGCGCGGATGCTGGCGCACTGGGCCTTTGCCCATTCGCTCGTCGAGTTGTTCGCACTGGTGGCCCCGGAAAACACCCGTGCAGCGGCTACCGCGCGGCGGATCGGGATGGAGTGGGTCGGCGAGAGCGACAAGTACCACCGCAGACACCTGCAGGTCTTCCGGCTACGGCCCGACGATTTGGTATCTGCAGGAAACCCGCGGCGGCTGGCGCTCTGACCGGGGACGTCAGAAGTACATCCGGGTGACCCAGTCCGCCACGCAACCCGGTTTGGTACTGCCCTCGATCTGCAGCGTGGCGCGCAGCACGAGTTGCAGGCCACCGGTTGCCTCGGTGACCTCGGCAAGCGCGACCTCAGCCTGCACCTTGGAACCGACCGGCACCGGGGCGGGGAAACGTACCTTGTTCAGCCCGTAGTTGATGACCATCGTGGCGCCCTCGACCCGATAGGTCTGGTTGATCAGATGCGGCAACAGCGACAGGGTGAGGAATCCATGCGCAATGGTGGTGCCAAAGGGGCCGGATGCGGCGCGCTGCGGGTCAATATGGATCCACTGATGGTCCTCGGTTGCGTCCGCGAAGGCGTTCACGCGCTGCTGGTCGATGGTCATCCAATCACTTGTGCCCAGCTGCTCACCCGCCGCGGCGTGCAACTCGTCAGCTCCAGTGAATACCTTCATCGCTGATCAGTCTCCTGCCTTCGGTCATTCAGGGCGGTCAGCTCAAGCTGGGAGACCGGTTGCAACTGGCCGCTGCGTCCGCTTTTTTCGATGACCAACTCAGCTTTCCGATCGGAAAACACCAGGGTGGCCACCGCGTTACCGAAAATGGGGCCGCTGAGTAGCCGCCAGGATAATGTCGGATCGGGGACCCCGTAGCGACGAACCATGCTGCGAACCACCGCAATCAATGGACGGAACCAAGCGGCTCGCATCAGCGCTGCGGCATACCACGGGATGCTGTGGTGCAACGGCGAGCACACCAGTTGGTAGACGGGTGATCCGTCTGCCGGTCCGCTGAAGTCGGCTTGTGCCACATAACTGTGGTGCACATCGCCAGACAGCACGCTGATCGTCTCGGGTGCATCGGGCGCGGCCGATACCCGCCGCAGCAACGCGCCCAGCCGATCGAAGGAGTTCCGGAAAGCAGCCCAGTGCTCGAGGTCGATGGCCTGACGAATGTGCTCACCCAGTGCGCTGCCACGCACGCAGGCCACCTCGTTCGCCGACTGCACGTCGTGGATCGCCGGAGCCAGCAGCCATGGCAGCGAGCTGCCGACCAGCACATGCTGGGCTTGGTGGGCGTCCGTACTGACCGCATGCTCCACCCAGGAGAATTCCGCGTCGTCAAGCATCGCGCGCCGACCCTCCGTGAGAATCCGGCCACATCGGGTGTCCACCATCACCAGCCGCACGCCATCGAGGTCCCAGCGAAAGCTCCACCGGATCGCCGAGGGATCGGCGTCAGCGGCGCCGGCCATCGCCTGCAGCACTGGCCAGGCGTCCCCGTCGGCGTCTTGCACAGCGCGCCAGGTCGGGTCGGAATGCCGCTCCTTGGGAGGCAGGTTGCCGATGTGTTGATAGATCCAGTAGGCGGCGAGCGCTCCCCGGATGCGCTTGGGCCACCAAGGCTGGGCAGTGATCCATGCGCGCCACGCTGATGAGGTGTTCCAGTCGTCCCGAACATCGTGGTCGTCAAAGATCATCGCGGTGGGCACGGTGGACATCAGCCACCGGATTTCAGCGCCTGACCAGCTGTCCCGGTACAGCCGGGCGTACTCGGTGAAATCTGCGACCTCGTAGTCGGGTGAGGCAGGGATGTCCCGGCGGCGCGAGTACAGCCAGCGTCGGATCTGCGGGGTCGGGTCGTCGGCGTAGACCTGGTCGCCAAGCAGCAGTAGCGCATCAGGCCACTCCTCCGGCGCCGTGTCGGCCATTCTGCTGGCCGTGACCTCCAACGCGTCAGTACCTTCAGCGGCGGCTAATCTCGGGTCCTCGGGCTTGGCGTGGCGGCAGGAGCCGAAGACCACCCGCACCGGGGCACTGCCACCCCGGGTCCGGATCCGGCTGTCCGGCCACGGCGAGCCGGGCGCAGGCCAGGCGAGATTGCCGTTCAGGTGCACCTGATAGGTAGTGACCGAATCCGCTTGCAGCCCGTTGACTTCCACCAGCGCGTAGTGCTGCCCGTGCACGGTGAACGTTGATGCCCGGCAGCCCAGTACCTCCACCTCGGCCGAGCGATCAGTCTGCACCCACACCGCTGCGGTCGTCCTGCCCACATGCCGCAGCGCCGGCCCGAGCACCAACCGGGCGGAGGCCGATGACGGCAGCATGGTCACCGTTCCTGTCCTACCGCAGCCGATCCCGTTACGCGAGGATAGGGGCAATGGTGATGAATCCTCCCTCGGCGGGGGCGAGGATGGGTACGCCTGCCGGACGGTGGGTGCTGCTGGCGACGATCTCCGGATCGGGCATGGCCTTGCTCGACGCGACGGTGGTGAACATTGCGCTGCCCTCGATCGCCGGTGACCTCGGCACTGATTTCCGGACGCTGCAGTGGATCGTCAACGCCTACACCCTCACCTTGGCCGCGCTCATCCTGCTGGCAGGGGCGCTCGGAGACCATTTCGGGCGGCGCCGGATCTTTCTCCTCGGCGTGGTGTGGTTCGCGATTGCCTCGTTGCTGTGCGGGCTGGCGCCAACGGCGGAGTTCCTGGTCGCTGCGCGGGCCTTGCAGGGTATCGGCGGTGCACTGCTCACTCCGGGCAGCCTGGCGATCATCGCATCCACGTTCGCGGCCACCGACCGAGCCAAGGCGGTGGGCGCCTGGTCCGGGTTGGGCGGGCTGGCCGCCGCGCTCGGACCGTTCGCCGGCGGCTCGCTGGTTGCGCTGGACTGGCGGGCGGTGTTCCTGGTGAACCTGCCGATTGCCGTATTCATCGTGGTGGTGTCGCTGCGGCACGTGCCGGAGAGCTTGGACATCGAAAGCCCGCCCGGGCTGGACGTGGCTGGCGCGGTGTTGGCCGCCACCGGGCTGGCCGGAGTGACCTACGCGCTGACCAGCCTCGGTGAGGGTGGTGGCGGCGTGGTTGCCATCGGCGTGGTCGGGGTGGCAGCGTTAGTGGCTTTCGTGCTCGTCGAACGCCGCTCGCCGCACCCCCTGGTGCCGCTGGGCCTGTTCATTGACCGCAGCTTCAGCGTGGCCAATGCGGTCACGTTGCTGGTGTACGCTGGCCTGGGCGTGTTCTTCTTCCTCCTGGTGCTGCAGCTGCAGATCGTTGCCGGGTTCTCCCCGCTGGTCGCCGGTACCGCGATGCTGCCGGTCACCGTGCTGATGTTGCTGCTGTCCTCCCGAGCCAGCGCGCTCGCCGAACGGATCGGTCCCCGGCTGCCCATGACGGTGGGTCCGCTGTTGGCCGCCCTGGGTTTTCTGCTCACCCTGCGGATTGGGACCGACGCGTCATACCTCACTGATGTCCTACCCGCGGTCGTGGTGCTCGGGCTGGGGCTGTCGCTCACCGTGGCACCGCTCACCGCCACCGTGCTGAACTCGGCGGACCCGCGCTATGCCGGGACGGCGTCCGGAGTGAACAACGCCATCGCCAGATCCGGCGGTCTGCTGGCCGTTGCGGTCATTCCAGTAGCGGCGGGCCTGGGTGGCGCCGACTACACCGATCCGCTGTCCTTCGACCCCGGGTTTCGCACCGCGATGCTGATCAGCGCCGCCCTGCTCGCCCTGGGCGCGCTGATGGCAGTGACGTTGCTTCGCGAGCCCCGCCCTGTGCGCATTCCGGGCCTACCGGAGCGGCTCCCGGTAGAGCGGTGCTCGCACTGCGGGGTGACCGGCCCCCAGCTACACCCGACCAGCCGGTCGTGAGTGGCATTCAGTGCTATAGCCATTCAGTGGTAGCACTGAATGCCCCTCACGAGGGAC
>DASVWA010000039.1:0-9124 GCA_036389855.1 Pseudonocardiaceae bacterium | reverse complement strand
TTCGTCCACCTCCACACGCACACCGAGTTCTCCATGCTCGATGGTGCGGCTCGGCTGGACGACCTGTTCGCCGAATGCGCTCGGATGGGCATGCCCGCGCTGGCGATGACCGACCACGGCAACGTCTTCGGTGCCTACGAGTTCTGGAAGAAGGCCAACGCGCACGGGGTCAAGCCGATCATCGGCATGGAGGGATACCTCTCGCCCGGCTCCCGGCACGAGCGCAAGCGGGTCGTGCTTCGCGGCGGCGGCAACGATGCCGACAACCCGGGTGAGATGTACACCCACATGACATTGCTCGCCGAGAACACCGAAGGCATGCACAACCTGTTCCGGCTCTCCAGCTTGGCGAGTCTGGAGGGCTACTACTACAAGCCGCGGATGGACCGCGAACTGCTCGAGACCTACGGCAAGGGAATCATCGCCACCACCGGCTGCCCCTCCGGTGAGGTGCAGCGGCTTCTGCAGCAGGACAAGTTCGATGCCGCCTGCCAGGCCGCCGCTGACTACCGGGACATCTTCGGCCGGGAGAACTTCTTCTGCGAGCTGATGGATCACGGCATTGAGATCGAGCGCCGGGTCCGCGACGACCTCATCCGGCTCAAGAAGACGCTTGACCTGCCCGGACTAGCGACCAACGACCTGCACTACACCTACGCCGAGGACGCCAAGCCGCATGAGGTGCTGCTGTGCGTGCAGACCGGCAAGACCATGTCCGACCCCAACCGGTTCAAGTTCGACGCGCAGGATTTCTACCTCAAGTCTCCGGCACAGATGCGGGAGCAGTGGGACGGCGAGTTCCCGGAGGCATGCGACAACACCCTGCGCATCGCCGAACGGGTGCACATTGAGTTCATCGAGGGCCGCGATCTGATGCCGCGGTTCTCCGTGCCGGAGGGGGAAAGCGAGGCCAGCTGGCTGGTCAAGGAGGTCGAGCGCGGTCTGAACGCCCGGTTCCCCGGCGGGGTTCCGGATGGGCACCGCAAGCAGGCGGAATACGAGGTCGGCGTGATCTGCCAGAAGGGCTACCCCGGCTACTTCTTGGTTACCGCCGACCTTGTCCAGTACGCCAAGGACAACGGCATCCGGGTGGGTCCCGGCCGCGGATCGGCGGCGGGCTGCCTGGTGGCGTACGCGATGGGGATCACCGACCTCGACCCGATCAGGCACAAACTGATCTTCGAGCGGTTCCTCAACCCGGAACGCCCCTCAGCTCCCGACATCGACATGGACTTCGACGAGCGTCGGCGCGGCGACATGATCCGCTACGTCACACAGAAATACGGTGAGGACCGCATCGCCCAGATCATCACCTATTCGACGATCAAGGCGAAGGCGGCGATCAAGGATTCCGCCCGGGTGCTCTTCGGTCAGCCCGGATACTCGGTGGCCGACCGGATCACCAAGGCGATGCCGGCACCAGTGATGGGCAAGGACATCCCGCTGAGCGGAATCTTCGATGCCAACCACAAGCGCTACGCCGAGGCCACCGAGGTCCGCGCGCTGTACGACGCCGATCCCCAAGTCAAGGAGATCATCGATACTGCGCGTGGGCTGGAAGGTCTCAAACGGCAGTGGGGGGTGCACGCGGCCGGTGTGATCATGTCCAGCGAGCCTTTGATCGACGTCATCCCGATCCAGCGCAGGGACTCCGACGGCGCGATCATCACGCAGTTCGACATGGGCGCCTGCGAGACGCTCGGTCTGCTCAAGATGGACTTCCTGGGCCTGCGCAACCTCACCGTCATCGACGACGCGCTACGGAACATTGAGCTCAATGGTAAGCCACCGTTGGACCTGGAGAACCTGGAGCTCGACGACGCGAAGGCCTACGAGCTGCTCGCCCGTGGGGACACCCTCGGGGTGTTCCAGCTCGACGGGGGCCCGATGCGGGATCTGCTGCGCCGCATGGTGCCGACCTGCTTCGAGGACATTTCCGCCGTGCTGGCGCTGTATCGGCCCGGTCCGATGGGGGCCAACGCGCACAACGACTACGCCGACCGCAAGAACGGCCGCCAGGAGGTGCGGCCCATCCATCCAGAACTGGCCGAACCGCTCGCGGACATCCTGGGTGAGACTTTCGGGCTGATCGTCTACCAGGAACAGGTCATGGCGATCGCCCAGCAGCTTGCCGGTTATTCGCTGGGTAAAGCCGACCTGCTGCGCCGGGCAATGGGTAAGAAGAAGAAGGAGATCCTCGACAAGGAATATGAGGCCTTCTCCGGTGGGATGCGCGACGCCGGTTATTCGCCGGCCGCGATCAAGACATTGTGGGACATCCTGCTTCCGTTCTCCGACTACGCATTCAACCGGGCCCACACCGCCGGGTACGGGCTCGTCTCCTACTGGACCGCCTACCTGAAGGCCAATTATCCTCCGGAGTATATGGCAGCGCTGTTGACCAGCGTAGGCGACGACAAGGACAAGGCCGCTATCTACCTCGCTGAGTGCCGAAAGATGGGCATCACGGTGCTGCCGCCGGACGTGAACTCCTCCGAGCGGGATTTCACCGCAGTCGGTGGCGACATCCGATTCGGACTTGGCGCCATCCGCAACGTGGGCGGCAACGTCGTCGATGCCATCACCCGGGCCCGTACCGAGAAGGGCGCCTACACCGACTTTTCCGATTTCCTTCGAAAGGTCGACGCGGTGGCCTGCAACCGGAAGGTCGTCGAGTCCCTGATCAAGGCCGGCGCATTCGACTCGCTGGGCCATCCCCGCAAAGGCCTTCATCTCGTGCATGGCGAGGCGATCGATGCGGTCATGGATTCCAAGCGCGCCGAGGCGATCGGACAGTTCGACCTGTTCGGCAGTCAACCCGGTGATGATTCCGGTGTTGGACTGTTTGATGTACCGGTGCCCCCTGACCAATGGGACACCAAACATCAGCTTGCGCTGGAACGGGAAATGCTCGGTCTCTACGTGTCCGGGCACCCGCTGCGCGGTATGGAGCATATCCTGGCTCGCCAGGCCGACACCCCGATCGCGTCAATCCTGGACGGCACCGTCACAGACGGCGCCCAGGTGATTGTCGGAGGGATCCTCGCGAGCGTGACCCGGCGGGTGAACCGCAACGGCGAGCCGTGGGCGGCCGCTCAACTCGAGGATCTCGCTGCCGGGATCGAGGTGTTGTTTTTCCCCAAGACCTACTCAGTGGTCGGGATGAATGTCATCGAGGACACGATTGTTCTGGTAAAGGCCCGAGTGGCCAAACGGGACGACCGCATCTCGCTGATCGCCAACGATCTCGTGATGCCCGACCTCGCCCAGGCAAGCGGCCCTGCCGGGCTCGGGCAGGCCGGCACCGGGCAGCCGGTGACGGTGAGCATGCTTGCCGCACGCTGCACCCCTGAGCGGGTGGCCCGGCTCAAGGACGTGCTCGCCCGGCACCCCGGCACGCAGGAGGTACGGCTGTGCCTGGTCAACGACGGCCGCAAGCATCTACTGCGACTCGATGAGGGCCTACGGGTGACGCCGACCAGCGCGCTGATGGGCGACCTCAAAGCCCTACTCGGTCCCAGTTGCCTGAGCTGAGGCGCCAGTATTAATCACTGGGACACCAGTGATTCCTTCACATCGAAGGTCTGACGAACGCCACTTGCCGCAAGACCCCTCCCGGCACGAATATTTGTGCATAGCAATGTTCGTTGGCACAGGGGGGGCTCGTGGACGACGGTTACGAGATGTACTGCATCGCGGATCCGTTGTTTTACGATTCGATGATCGGGCCGAACCGCTCGGAGTGCTTTGATGCCGCGCAACGCCCGGTTCCAGAGGGCTGGGAACGGGGCACGGCCGATAATTGGGTAATCATGAACCCGGTCGGCGCCTTGGTTCCTCAGCAAGGTTGGAAGATTCACGCGTCGGCCTGCCTCGACAATGCGGAGCGGATCTTGGAGATCGTGTGGGCGTACTGCATCCCGCGCCGGATCCACTTCAAGTTCCTGGCTTCTCGAAGCGTCGTCCACATGCGGAACGCAAAGTACGCACCGCGCGGATCCAGCGGCAAGTTCGTCACGATCTACCCGGCTGACGTCGACGCGTTGGGGATGATCCTGCACGATCTGGGTGACCGGCTGTCCGGGGAGCCAGGCCCGTACATCCTCAGTGACCTGCGCTGGAATGATGGCCCGCTCTACGTCCGTTACGGCGGGTTTGCGCTGCGGCACTGCCTATCGGCGCGGGGTAACCGGGTCCCGGCCATCGAGGATCCCACCGGTGCGCTGGTGCCCGACCGCAGGGATGCGGTGTTCGCCACTCCGCCGTGGGTGTCCTTGCCCGACCTGCTCCTTCCCCAACTTGCCGCGCGCAATGCCACCACAGTCACGAAGCTGCCCTACCGCATCGAGCAGGTCCTGCATTTCTCCAACGGTGGGGGACTTTACGACGCGCGGGACCAGCGGACCGGTGCCCGTGTAGTGCTTAAGGAAGCGCGGCCACATGCCGGCCTTGCCACTGACGGCGCCGACGCGGTCCAGCGGCTGCAACGCGAACGCGAAACACTCGAACGCCTTGCGGGCATCGACGGAGTGCCCGCGGTCCACGACTACTTCATGCTGGGCGAGCACCACTTCCTCGCCTTGGAGTTCGTCGAGGGAACGTCGCTGAACAAGGTCTTCGTTGATCGCTACCCGATGAGTAAGTCCACTGCCGGGCGAGAGCAGTTCGCCGCATATACCAAGTGGGCGTTGCGGATCTGTGCCCAGGCCGAAGACATCGTCGCGGCCGTCCATGGCCGCGGGGTCATCCACGGTGATGTACATCTGTTCAACGTCATCGTTCGTGACGACGGCCGGATCGCACTGATCGACTTCGAGGTCGCGACGAATATCGATGAGGCATGCCGCCCCACCCTGGGCAGCCCCGGTTTCGCCGCTCCGCGGGATCGAACCGGGTTCGACATCGACCGGTACTCCCTGGCGTGCCTGCGCCTGGCGCTGTTCCTCCCGTTGACTGCCATGATCCGGCTCGATGCCGGCAAGCCCGAAGACTTCGTCGAGATCATCACCGAACACTTCCCGGTGCCGCTGTCCTTCCTGCTAGAGGCCGTGCAGACGATCGCCGGAGCGCGCAGTACCGACCAGGACACACCGCGACGGCGCGCCAAAGCGCTGCCGCCGCTACCGTCCGCGACTTCCGGCTGGGTTACCGTCCGGAACTCGATCGCGGCTGGGATCTTGGCCAGTGCTACTCCCAAACGCACTGACCGGCTCTTTCCCGGTGACATCGCGCAGTTCAGCTCAGGCGGCCTCAATATCGCTCACGGTGCGGCTGGCGTGCTCTATGCGCTGGCGGCCACCGGGGCCAATCGATACCCCGCCGGGGAACACTGGCTGCTCGAACGCGCCGCTTCGGCGGCACGCGGAACGCGGTTGGGTTTTTACGACGGGCTGCACGGTGTCGCGTACGTGCTGGCGGAACTGGGGTATCGCCAAGCTGCCCTCGATCTGATCGAGTTCTGCCTCGGCGAGCAGTGTGACCGGCTCGGCACGGATCTCTCCGGCGGCCTCGCCGGTATCGCGCTTAACCTGGCACATTTCGCGGGCTCGACCGGGGAACCCACGCTGTTCGAGCGTGCACTGTGGGTCGCCGACATGGTGGCAGACCGGTTGGGTACCGCCGACGGCGTCGGCACGATCAGCGGTGGGGATCACCCCTACGCCGGGCTCATGCGGGGTTCTTCGGGCCCGGCACTGATGTTCCTGCGGTTCTACGAGCACACCGGTGACCGCGGATTCCTCCAACTGGCAGGGACCGCACTGCGTCAGGACCTTCGTCGCTGCATGGTGCGCGACGACCGTTCGATGCTGGTCAACGAAGGCTGGCGGGCGATGCCCTACCTCGACCGTGGCAGCGCCGGCATCGGCATGGTGCTCGACGAATACCTCACCCACCACGTCGATGACGAATTCGCCCACGCCGCGGCTGCCATTCGCAGAATCGCGCGGGTCCCGTTCTACATCCAGCCGGGGCTGTTCAACGGTCGGGCCGGAATCATCCTGTATCTCAGCCGGGCGTATCCGCCTGGGCAAGCAATCTGGAATCAGGAGGTCGCAGCCCAGATCCAACGCCTGGGCTGGCACCGCGTCGACTATCAGGGCCATCTCGCCTTTCCCGGTGAACAGCTGCTGCGGCTGTCGATGGATCTGGCGAGCGGGTCCGCAGGTGTCCTGCTTGCACTGGGTGCGGCTGTGCACGAGCACCCCGTCGGTCTCCCGTTCCTCTTCGAATCCCGCCAGCCCGCGCCGCACGTTGCCCCCGTGCCAGCGGTTCTGACGAGTGGGAACGGGCTTGTGTCCGCGTCGATGCCCGGAAGGAGGTGAAAAACCATGGTGCTTCTCGACCTCCAGTCCCTGGAGCTGTCCGGCCGCGATCACGACTGCGGGTGCGACGACAACGACGGCGGAAGCTTCCTCAGCTTGCTGCTCTGCAGCCACTGAGGTTTCGTCGCCGGGTGGTCCGGGGCAGCCGGCGTTGCCCCGGACCACCCAGTTAATCCACTAGATCAGAAGAGCTCACCGTAGCGATGATGCGGAGGCCGCGTGAACAGCGATCCGGCCGGGGTGCCTGCACGCTCGCGCGATGCCCAATCGAGACAGGCCCAGTTGAAACAAGCCCAGTTGAAACAAGCCCAGTTGAAACAAGCCCAGTGGAGGCAAGCAGACCGTTTGCTGCTATCGACGGGTCGGCGCGGCGGACTGTGGACCTGGGTACTGGCGCTGGCCACTCTGGTCAGCGTAGGCGCGGCGCTCCTGCTCCCCGCCGCCATCGGCCGAGCTCTCGACGCATTGCCCGGTGGCGGCCATATCACCTGGATCCTGCTCGCCTGCGCGGGATTGATCGCCATCATGGTAGGCGGCAAGGTGATCGGCGACATCGCCGTCGGAGCGAGTAATGCCCGCTGCACAGCCTGGCTGCGCATGACGCTGGTCCGGCACCTGGTCGCGATCGGCCCGGCAGCCACTCGCCGCTTCGAACCCGGAGACCTCACCACCAGGGTGACCCGCAACGCCAACGAAGCAGGCCAGATCGGCGTGACCGCGGTCATGATCGGTACCGGCCTGATCCCTCCGGTCGGCGGCATCGTTGCACTGGCGTTGATCGATCCGTGGGTGGGGCTCACCGCGCTGGTCGGACTGTTAGCGATGGCAGGGCTGCTACGGGTCTTCGTCCGCGACAACTCCGAGACCATCGGGGACTACCTGCACAGCCAGGGACAGATCGCGGCCCGGCTGCTCGATGCGCTGGCCGGTGCCCGCACGATCGCCGCTGCGGGCAGCATCGAGCGGGAGCGAGGACGGATCTTGCAGCCGCTGGGCGGGCTGCGCACCCACGGCGCACGCATGTGGCACAACCAGGTTCGGGTAGCCAGCCAATCCGCCATGATCGGGCCGCTGCTGCAGCTGGTCGTCGTCGGTGTCGCCGGGCTGGGGGTGGTCGCCGGCCGCCTGACCGTCGGTGAGCTCTACGCCGCCAGCCGCTATGCAGTGATGGCCGCTGGCATCGGCTCGGCGGTGGGTTTCTTCAGCAAGCTCACCCGAGCCCGGGCTGGTGGCCGGCGCGCCGCCGAGGTGCTCACCGAGCCGGTGACCCCATACGGCGCCGCGACACTGCCTGACACCTTTGGTAGGGGTGGCCGGCTGGAGTTCCGCGGAGTCCGGGTGTCCATCGCCGGTGAAGCGGTCATCAACGGTCTGAACCTCACCGTCCCGGCCGGTGCCACAGTGGCCGTGGTCGGCCAGTCCGGTGCTGGCAAGTCGGTGCTTGCTGCACTGGCCGGTCGGCTCACCGATCCAGAGCGGGGACAGGTGCTCCTTGACGGCGTGGCGCTGCCCGACCTGTCCCGGGAACAACTGCGCGGCGCGGTGGGCTTTGCCTTCGAGCGTCCCGCGTTGGTCGGCGACACGATCGAGGAGGCGATCGGCTTCGGTTCAGGCAGCCAAAGCGAGGAAAAGGTCCGTCGAGCCGCCGTCACCGCCCGTGCGAACACCTTTGTGGAGCGGCTGCCGCAGGGATACCGGACCAAGCTGGCCGCGGCCCCACTGTCCGGAGGCGAGGTGCAGCGGCTCGGCCTGGCCCGGGCGTTCGCGCACCCCTACCGGTTGCTGATCCTCGACGACGCCACCTCCAGCCTGGACACCGTGACCGAGCGGCAGGTGGGCGCCGCGCTGACCACCGGCGGTGGGGGACAGACCCGACTGATCATCGCGCACCGGGTGGCCACGGCCGCCCGGACGGATCTGGTTGCCTGGCTCGATCGGGGCAAGTTACGTCGCCTGGGTCGGCATACCGACCTCTGGCGCGACCCGCAATATCGGGCTCTGTTCGGCACTGAGGCCGCGCCTGCGGAAACGCAGGCCCTATCCGAAAAGCTGGGCCGACCTCAAACGCAGCACCTGCCCGCAGTGTCGGCGGCAGTCCGGTGACCCCCGACATGAGAACCGACATGGTCCCAGCCGCGGACACCGTGCCTGGAGTGCTCCGTGCAACGCTGCGCCGCGATCCTGGCGCGCTTGCCCGGCTGGCTGCGTGGTCGGTGCCGCAGATGCTGCCGTTGCTGCTGTCCGGCTACGGAGTGGCCCACGCGTTGGACGACGGATTCCTGGCCGGCCGTCCCGGGATCGGGTTGGTGTGGCTTGGCGTCTTGGCTGTGGCGGTGCTGGTGGGGGCATTGGCCACCCGGCACGTCTACCGGATCCTCGCCGAGATCGTCGAGCCGTTCCGCGACGACCTGGTGGAGCGCGTGGTGGGAGGCGCCCTGCAGCGGTCCACGGTGCTCGGCGGCCGGCCCGATTCGGGCGCGGTCGCCCGGCTGACCCACCAGGTTGAGGTGGTGCGGGACACCTTCGCCGGCTTGCTCCTGCTCACCAGGAGTTTCGTGGTCAGCGCGGTCGCCGCAGTGATCGGGATGGCCGCACTGACCGGGATCGTCGGGCTGCTGGTGCTGCCGCCGCTGCTGGCCGGCCTGGGTCTTTTCGTGGCTTCCTTACGGTCCATGATGGCCCGGCAGCGGGCTCATGTGCTCGCCGATGAAGGGGTTGCCGAGTCGGCCAGCACCATCGCCCACAGCCTGCGTGACGTGGTCGCCTGCGGCGCCGAAGACCGGGCTTGCGCAAAGGTGCAG
>DASVWA010000038.1:0-11965 GCA_036389855.1 Pseudonocardiaceae bacterium | reverse complement strand
ACGATTCCCTGCGCGGCAGCAACCTCGGCGGACGCGCGGTCGATACAGCCGGCGTCCCTGCTGGCTACTACCCCGCCCGGCTCAGCCGACGGTGCGGCCGTGGCAATGGTCCTGCAAGTGGCGGACGGAAAGCTGACCCTGATCAGTCGCGGTCAGGCGCTGGGCACGTTTTCCTTGGGCACGCTTCCCTTGGGTACCATCCCGGTGTCCCCGGAGAAGTGCATGATCACAATCTCCTCCGACGCCACCGGCACCACGGCTTCGGCCGGCCCGCACCAGTTCGTCACGGTCGACCAGGACGTCCGGCCGCAGGTGACCGGTATCTACTCGGTCCTCGACGACAAGCGCGACCCGGTCACGGGGCTGGCGGTGCAGATCACCCCAGACACCCGCTTCCAGTCCACCCCGCATCCGATCAAGCTCGCCGCGATGGCGCTCGCCGTGGTAGCCGTGTTGACCAGCCTGATACTGCTGCATCGCCTGGACGGACGGATCGGCCGCCGAGCCCCCCGGCTGCTGCCATCGGGCTGGTGGCGCCCTACCGGACGCGACGCCACGGTGCTCGCCGTGCTGGCGGTATGGGTTGTCATTGGTGGGATCACCTCCGATGACGGCTACATCCTCACGATGATCCGCACCAGCTCCGACATGGGGTACGTCGGCAACTACTACCGATGGTTCAACGTCCCCGAGGCGCCCTTCGGCTGGCCCTACGAGCTGTACACGTTATGGGCGGAGATCAGCACGACCCCACCATGGCTGCGACTGCCCTCCTTCGTCATGGGTGGGGTCAGCTGGATGCTGATCAGCCGGGAAGTGCTGCCGCGGTTGGGCCGGGAGGTCCGCCGCAGTGCCGCCGCCGGATGGGCCGCCGCCGCGGTGTTCCTGGCCTTCTGGCTGCCCTACAACAATGGGCTGCGGCTGGAGCCGGTGGTCGCGATCGGCTCGCTGCTCGCGCTGTGTGCGGTGGAGCGTGCGGTGGCCACCCGCCGGCTGTTGCCGCTGGCGCTAGGCCTGCTCGCCGCTGCCTTCACCGTCGCGGCAACGCCGACCGGATTCATCGCGGTCGCACCGTTCCTGGTGGCGGTGCGGCCGCTGGTGCGGTTGCTGCACCAGCACGCATCCGTCTCCGGCTGGCCCGCCGTGCTCGGACCGATCTTCGGTGCCGGCCTGCTGGTCCTCGTGGTGATCTTTGCCGACCAGACGTGGGCCGGGCTGCTGGAAGCCACCCGGATTCGCACCGCTATCGGACCCAGCCTGTCCTGGTTCCAAGAGGCCAACCGTTACCAGGAGCTGTTCAGCGACAAGGCTGACGGGGCGCTGGCCCGCCGCTTCCCAGTGCTACTGCTGCTGCTATGCCTGGGAACCAGCCTGGTGGTGCTGTTGCGCCGGGGCGGCATCCCGGGCGCCGGCCTGGGTCCAAGCCGGCGACTGATCGCCACCGCAGCGCTGGCGCTGGCGTTGCTGGCGCTGACTCCGACCAAGTGGACCCACCACTTCGGGTCACTCGCCTCGATCGGTGCCGCGATGGCCGCGCTGACTGCACTGGCAACCAGCACCAACGTGCTGCGTTCGGCGCGCAACCGGTGGTGGTTCCTTTCCGGGCTGCTGGTGATCCTCGCGTTGTCGGCTACCGGGCCCAACGCACCCTGGTACGTCTCCCAATACGGGGTGCCCTGGTACGACATCCCCCCGTCGGTGAACGGCTTTCAGGCGAGCACACTGCTGATCGTCGCCGCCGCGCTGGCTGGACTGCTCGCCGTGATCGAGGGATTGCGGCATGAGCCGGGTGCACCGCCACCACCGCCACCGGATCGAGGCAGCGGGCGGCGGGCGTTGCGGAGCGGATCAGCCCCGCTGGCGGTGTTCTGCGGACTGCTGGTACTGGCCGAAGTCGGCGCGATGGTCAAGGCGATGCATAAGCAGCGCGACGGCTACAGCATGGCCGCGTCCAACATCGCCCACATCACCGGACACAGTTGCAATCTCACCGACGCGGTCCTGGTCGAGCCCGACCGGGGTGCCGGCGCGCTGCGCCCGGTGCGCGGAACGCTACTCGCCGACATCCCGCTGCGGCGCGGTTTCGAGATCAACCGGATCCCGCCTGCCGCCACCGACCGGGCGCGTCGTGATATTCAAGGTGATCGCCCTCCCACCTCGGAGGGAGACAACCCGGTCGATACGCCGCCGCGCGGACTCGGCGGCACCGCGATCCCGATTTGGAGCAGCTTCTCCGTCGATGGGCCCGGCATCGGAGACATGCGCACCAACTGGTACGCCCTGCCCGACGCGGCCCGTGATGGCCGCGCACCGGTGGTGATCTCAGTGGCGGGAAACCTGTCTGCCACCACACCGTTGGTCGCCGAGTTCGGCCGGCGCACCGAGCGCGGGTATGAGGTGATCGATCAGATTGCCATCGGCGGGCGAGCCACCGCACCGGGGCCAGGATGGCGGGATCACCGTCTCGGGCTGGCCGGCCGTCCCGCCGCCGGGGCGGACACCATGCGGCTGGTCGCCACCGACGCCGACGTCACCGAAGACGGCTGGCTGCTGTTCTCCGCACCCCGGGTGCCCGTGCTGAGCTCGATGACCGGCCTGGTGACTCCCACGCCCCCGGTGTTCCTGGACTGGCCGGTTGGATTCGTGCACCCGTGCGTGCGCCCGTTCGAGATTCGCAACGGCATCGCCGAGATCCCCCAGTACCGGCTGCGGGGCAATGAGTTGCTGGCCAACTATGGAAAGACCTGGTCATCACGAGAGGCCGGCGGTCCGTTCGGCTGGCTGCAGATCCTCGCCACCGAGCGGGAGGTTCCGACCTACCTCAAGGAGAACTGGGACACCGACTGGGGCAAGCTCACGGTCATCCGGCCCCGGGTGCCCGAGGCCGAGGTACCGGTGCTGAGGACCGGCACCGAGGTACGCAGCGGCTTGTGGTCACCCGGGCCATTGCGCAGCGGAGGCCAAGCCGCCGAAATCTCCCAATTAGGCCGCTGAGTTTAGAAGATCGCTGAGTTCAGAAGATCACTGAGTTCAGACGATTCAGAGTCTGACGATCACTGAGTTTCCCGCCATACATCGGTGACCGTGACAGGAAGGGGCCCCTCGCGGAAACGAGGGGGAGGTGTTCCGCGAGGGGCGGCGGATCCGGCTGGGGGTCCCGAACCCGCATCACAATTGTGCCACTCTTGGACTCGCCCATGCGAGTGATACACCGGCGTGGCGTGCAGCTTTTTCCTCGGCGCGTTGCGGCCACCACTCCTCCGAGTTGGTGGCAGTCAGTGCCGAAAGATCACCGTGCGTTGCACAACGAAGTTGATACAGGTAGCGGTGCTCTGCGCGACGAGGAATGCGAGAGTAATCTCGCCGCGCATCGGCGGCAGCAAAGCGAGGATGGCCGCGTTCATCCCGACCTGAACGACGAAGGTGATTCCGTACAGCGCCATGACCGAAGCGAACTGCCCGCCACCCCCCCGGCCCTGGAACGTCCACCGGCGGTTGATCAGGTATGCGGTGGTGGTGCCGGCGATGAAGCCCAGTGCCTTGGCCAGATGCACCCACAATCCGGTGGCAAGCAACACCTGGTAGCTGCCGTAGTCCACGAGGGCGGCA
The DNA here is from genome assembly GCA_036389855.1 of Pseudonocardiaceae bacterium. Taxonomy (GTDB): domain Bacteria; phylum Actinomycetota; class Actinomycetes; order Mycobacteriales; family Pseudonocardiaceae. Next base: position 8,356 of record DASVWA010000038.1, on the reverse strand, counting down.
ATGCCGCCGACGAGCACGAAACGGGTGAGCGTGGTGGCCAGGCTCAGACGCGCCGCTAGTTGGGGTGCGGCCAATCTGGGCTCCTTTCTGGACTCCGTGCCGGTGCAGGTCAGGTCCCGGCAGAGTACCGACGCGTCCGCAGGCACCACCGCACCACCCGTTACTCTCCCAGCCGTGGCCGCAGCGTCGCGTTCGGTACGGACCACGGCGTGGCAGGCGGTGACGTGGCGAACTGGGGCGCTGGCCGCGTTGGCGTTGCTTGCGATCGTTTCCGCCGTCGGAGTGCTGCTCGCTCCAGTGATCGTCGATGACCCGGTGGTCAGCTGGCCCCGTGCCGGGGAACCGCCCCGCACCACCGTGCTACCGCTGGTGCCCTACCGCCCGTTGAGTTTGGACGCCACGGTGCCATGCGCGGCGTTGTCCGCCCTGGGCCAGCGGGCTGGTGGCGGCGAGGCGCTGCGTACCCAGCCGCCCAGCACCATCACACCGGACAGGCTGGATATCCCGGTCGTATTGAGTAAACGCGCGAAGAAAGACCCCTCGGACGAGATCAGCGCGGGTCTGGTCGTCGCGACACACCGCGGCATGGTGCAGATCACGGCGTCAGGCGCCACAGTGCTTCGAGAGACACTGGTCTCTGGCAGGTGCACCTATCGCATCATGGCCGACGCCGGCGGGCTACGGGTGCTGCGCGACGGCGTCCAGCGGGCCGCAGCTGCCGTGCCAGTGCCCGAGGTCGGCGAGCTGGCCACCGACCTCGAGGGACAGCCGGCCGCCCGGGGCGTGGCGGTGTCGCTGCACACCGATGCCCGTTACGAGTCCAGACCGACCCCGCTGAAGATCGTCCTGCTGGTGCTGCACGGCCTTGCCCTGCTGGTATTGCTCGGGTTGGCGTGGCGGTGGTGGGGCGGTACGGCCAGCGGAACTCAGGCGCCTGTGATGCGGCGCCGCCAGATCCGAGCCGCCGACGCGGTGCTGGTGGCGGTCTCGGCGCTATGGGTACTCCTGGCCCCGACGAATTTCGATGACCCGTGGTACCTGCTGATGGCCCGTGGTGCCGACACCTCCGGCTCGATCGGCAATGCGATCTACATGTTCAACGTCACCGAGAACCCCTTTGTGGCCAGCCAGTACGTGCTGCAGGCATGGGGGCCGGTCGCGGGGTGGGGGCTGGCGTGGATGCGGTTGGTGCCGCTGATCTACGGGCTGCTCACCTGGGTGCTGTTGCGGACTCTTTTGATCAAGGGATTCGGTCACGAGCTGGGTACCGGCAAGGCCGTCTGGGCGCTGCTGGTGGCGTACCTGCTGTGGTGGCTGCCCTACGGGATGACGCTGCGCCCGGAACCGCTGATCGTGCTGCTCGCCGCCGCGACGCTGTTGCTGGCCGAGCTGGCCCGGCAGCGTCGCTCGGTCGGCGCGCTGGCCGCGGCCACCGCGACCGCCGCGCTGGCGGTGTCAGTCTCCCCTTCTGGGCTGGTGGCGATGGCCCCACTGGTGCTGGCTATGCCCTGGCTATGGGCCTGGCTGCGCGAGCAGCGTGCCGTGGCGCGGGTGACCGCGGTGCTGTTGCTGGCCGCCGCGGGCACCAGCCTGGTGCCGGTGGGATTCGCCGACGCCACCCTGGGCGACTTCCTGGAGTCCGCCGCGGTGCACCAGTGGTACTACGACACCTTTGCCTGGTTTGAGGAACTCGCCCATTACCGGACGATCCTCAGCCTGCAGGACTCCAGCCAGTGGGCACGGCGGGCTCCTGTCGTGCTCACCGTCGCGGTGCTCCTGGTGATCGCGCTGAGCAACGTGGTGCGCAGGAAGGTGAGCGGTCCGGGGCTGCGTACCGACGACAACCCGGTGCGCCGGTTGCTGGTGAGCAGTGCGGCCTGTTCGGCGGTAGCCCTCGCGCTGCTCGCGCCGACACCGACCAAGTGGGTCAACCACTTCGGGGCTGCGGCGGCCGCGCCCACGGTATTACTCGCCGCAGCGTTGCTGTGCCGGCCGTTGGGGCCGCCACTGGGCTTTCCGCTGCGCCGCGACCTTCGCACCGGCGCGGCCATCGCGGCAGTGGCGATCTTGGTGGGTGCGGTATCGCTGAGCTTCGCCGGGCCGAACCTGTGGCGGCCCTACTCTGACCGGGGGCAGCCCTTCGGTGACCACATCGCCGCGGTGGCGACGGCCTCGCCCGACCTCGGGAGCATGCGATTGAGGCTGGGGCCGGTGCAGCTGGCCAACCCGATGCTGTGGGCCGCGGTCGCGCTCGCCGCGGGCTGCTGGGTGTGGTGGTGGTACCGGCGAGGTCAGGGCACCAGGCTCACACCCGACCGAGCAGTGTTGCTGACCGGCTCGACCACGCTGGTGGTGATGACCATCGTGGTCTTCGTGTGGGCACCGTTACGGCAGTACCCCGGTTGGTCGGTGGCAATGTCGGCCGTCCACGGCGTAACCGGTGAGCCATGCCTGCTGGCCGAACACGCACAGGTCCTCGTCGATACCGCGGTGCAGCCGGTACCCATCGGCCCGGCGATCGTTGAGGGGTCGTTCGCCGCGGCAGCGGAGTGGCCATTACCGGTACCAGCGCCGGCTCCGGGCAGGCTGGTCTGGCACAACGCCGTCCCGGCCGGTCCGCAGACGGGGCTGCTCGTGACACCGTGGTTCGCCCTGCCCACGCAGAGACCAACCGATGACGGCACCCACCTGCTGATCCCGTTGCTCGGCGCCCGGGCCGGTCAGGGACTGATCTTGGAGTACGCCACCACGGCAGGGCCCAACCCCACCGTGGCCGGCAGCGTCGCGCTACCGGTAGATCTGACCGTGCCATCGACGCAGTGGCAACAAGCAGCCGTCACCCTGCACCGGCTCGGCGAAGCGCGGCCGTCAAAGGTGCGGCTGATGATCCTTGATCTGGTCAGCGGCACCGGTAACTGGCTTGCGGTAGGTCAACCGCGGCTGGCCGAATGGCGCCCGCTGGTGACCCAGACCGCCGGCCGGCCGGTACATGTCGACCAGATCACCGCCACCTTGCTGCCGTGCGCCGACCAGGTCGGGGTGGAGCACGGCATCGCGCGGTCGCCGCAGATGCTGGTGCAAGGCGATGAAGCCTTCCACCGTGGCTTCCTTGACCTGGTGTTCGATGACTCGAGGGGCGGCACCCAGGTGCCGACGGACCGTTCCGGGACGATCGTGCGGATGCCGACCCGGTTGATGCCCTCCGGTCCGGCTACCCTGCCGTGGGGTCGCGTCGAGCGGGTGGTCTATGACCACCCCATCGGCCTGGTCGACCTGCGCGTCGAGACGCTGCGGCGGGCCGGATGGACGCGCCTTCCCACGCTGGCCGACAAGAGCTATCGCGGCGATCTCTAGAACGTCGCCCACTCGTTGATCAATTCGGCAAGGTGAATCGGGGTGGTCGGTTGGTGTGCGAGGTGGGGAAGGAGACTGCGGCGATGCGCAACGGCTACCTGGACGGGAACTACGCTCCGGTACAGCAGGAACACACCATCACCGAGCTGGCGGTGACGGGCACCATCCCGGAGCACCTCGACGGGCGGTACCTGCGCAACGGGCCCAACCCGGTCACCGAGATCGACCCGCAGACCTACCACTGGTTCATGGGCGACGGCATGGTGCACGGTGTGCGGCTGCGAGACGGCAAGGCCGAGTGGTACCGCAACCGCTGGATTCGAAGCCCCGCCGTCGCCAAGGCGCTCGGCGAACCGGCTCACCACCGCCGCCATCGTGCCGGGCTGGAGGTACTGGCGGCGAACACCAACGTGCTCAGCCACGCCGGCCGAACCCTGGCACTGGTGGAAGGCGGGGTCGCCAGCTATGAGCTCACCGACGAACTGAACACAGTCGGACCCTGTGACTTCGATGGCTCGCTGCGCGGCGGCTACACCGCTCACCCCAAACGCGACCCCGACACCGGAGAGCTGCACGCGATCTCCTACTTCTTCGGCCGCGGCAACACCGTGCAGTACTCGATCATCGGAGTCGACGGGCGCGCTCGGCATACCGTCGATATCCCGGTCACGGGCAGCCCGATGATGCACGACTTCTCGCTCACCCAAAACCACGTGGTGATCTACGACCTGCCAGTCATATTTGATCCGGTTCAAGGCGCCGAAATCATATTCCCACGTGTATTGCGAACACCGCTACGGCTGGTGCTCTCCGCGCTCATCGGCCGCGTTCGAGTTCCTGATCCGATCACCGCCATGTTCGGGAAATGCGCCCGCGGGAACGCGAACATGCCCTATTCGTGGGATCCCACCTACCCGGCTCGAATCGGAGTCCTGCCTCGGCAAGGCAGTGCTCACGACATCCGGTGGTTCGACGTAGCGCCCTGCTATGTCTTTCATCCGCTCAACGCATACGAGGAAGCCGACACGATCGTTTTGGACGTGGTGCGGCACCCCAAGATGTTTGACAACGTCGACGAGCGCACGGAGCACCACGGTCCCAATGGGGGTGGGCCCACACTGGACCGCTGGACCGTCGATCTCACTGCCGGCAAGGTGTGCGAGACCCGGCTCGATGACCGCCCCCAGGAATTCCCGCGTATCGACGAAAGACTCCTGGGCCGGCCGCACCGTTACGGCTACGCCATGCAGGCAGCGTCGGGCACCGCAGCTATCGCCGTCGATGCCGTCCTCAAACATGATCTACATCGTGGTCACACTACCGAGCGGCGGCTGGGCCAGCACAAACCACCTGGCGAGTTCGTGTTCATCCCGAACAGCTCTGATGCAGCCGAAGACGACGGCGTGCTGATGGGTTTCGTGTACGACGCCAGTACCAACTGCAGCGACCTCGTCCTGCTCGACGCCGAAACCCTCGAGAACATCGCCGCGATCCACCTGCCTGACCGCGTCCCGCATGGCTTCCACGGCAACTGGTCACCCAACGCCACCGCAACTCCGGCACCGCATCAGTGAGGTGGATCAGGCAGCCCACTGATCACCGGCATCGGCCGCCGCGGCCAGTCCGCAGCCCGCCAGCGCTCGAGCCATGGATCCGTAGCAATGGCGGGTAGCAGCCCTTGCCACAGTTCCGTGACGGCCTCCCACAGCTGATCGTGGCCCCGTAACAAGTCGCAGAGCAGGTTGGCACCGGTGATCATGGAGACAACGACGCGGGCGATCTGGGCCGGGTCGACGCCGGGCCGCAGCAGGCCGGACTCCGCAGCAGCGGTGAGTTGCTCTTTGGCCGCCGCCTCTCCGTACGTATAGTGCATGGCGGCGTTTGCGCAGACCACTCCTGGATCGGTCAGCAACTGGATGCCACCGCGGGCGATCGGATCTTCGATCTTGCGGACCACGACTTCGTCAGTCTGCGCAAGCAGCGACCATAGTGGGTCCAAGCCGCGGGCCTTGACCTCGGCAACCATCGTCCGCCAGCGCGCGACCATCTCGGCCACCACCGCATCAGCGAGAGCCTGCTTGGAGGTGAAGTGGAAGTACAGCGCGCCCTTGGTGACCTTGCTGGCGGCGATCACCTCGCTCAGTGATGTGCCGTGGTAACCCACCTCGGCGAACCGGGTCGCGGCCGCGACCAGCAAGGCGTGCCGGGTAACCCGCGCTCGGCCTTGGAGACGCTCGGTCGGTAACGCTGCTGGCTCTGCACCGGCCGGCTCCCGTTGTATCGCAACCACCCGACCCCCACTCACTGGCCCACCACCTGTCGTGCCACGCCACTCGACATGGCACCACGCTAGAACATCCGCGCGGGGCGGGCTGAGGTGCGGCGTTGGAGTGAACCTCCTTGGCCCCGAGCCAACCGGTCGGTACTTTTCCTGAAAGTCAGCAACTTGTCCAGGGCGCCGATCACCGACGTATGAATGCACTGCGGGAAACCCAGCGTAGAAGCCTGGCAGATGTGGAGCGTTTGTCTGGCGCAATGTTAGGCATCGCCCGACCGAACGAGTCGCAAAAGAGTAACGCCATGCGCAAAGTGAAAATGAGCTCGATCCGGCAGGCAATCGCTCGACTCGACAACCCGCGTGACCCATCGCTATCACCGCACCGGTGACTCCGCAAATGGCCAAGGCTAGCGGCGTACTGTGCTACCCCGGAAGCACCGGACCCCTCGTGCCGGGACGCGTCCGAGAGCTCGGTGCACTGCAGGTCGAGCGGCAACGTAGCGCGCTGGGCGAGCTGCGAGTGGCCTTGGTCCTCGGTGACGCGGGCCTGGGCAAGACGCGGCTAGCGGTCGACCTGCTGTCTGGCGCCGATGAATTGGCCCGCAGGTTGATCTGTCATAGCTCTCCCCTGGGGGGTATGCCGCTGTTCAGGCCATGGGCTGAGGCTCTCGGCCTGCATGCGGCTGATGTGGACGCCGATGGGGTATGCCGTGCTTGCGGCAGCGGGTTCGGCGACCTTCCGGCACTCGTGCGCCGCGCCGAGATCGTCCACGACGCGTCCGCTTGCGCCGAAGCTCTCCGCTACCACTTCGCCGAGTGGATTCCGGGTCTGCTCGCCAAGGCGAGTGCTGACCGGCCGATCATCATGGTCCTCGACGACGTTCATCACGGTCACGACGTGGTGTGGGAGATGCTGCTGCGGCTCGCGTGGGACTTTCCAGCCAGCCAACTATTCGTCCTCGCCACCGCCCGACCGGCGGAGCTGGCCCGGCACCGGACTGCCGTCGAGGTGTTGCATGCCTTGGAACAGTCGGCGATGGTACGCCGGATCCAGCTCTACCCCCTTTCCTTGGAGGACCTCCGGCAGCTGGCCGCAGGGGTCCTTGGGCGAGACCGTGTGCCGTCCGTATTGGTGGAGTGGCTCATGAGGCACGCGCAGGGCAACCCGCGGTTCGCCGTCGAGCTGCTGGAGGCACTGGTCGACAACGGCGCAGATCTTCAGGCACCTGCGTTGGACGAGGTACCGGAGAAACTGGCCTGCTGGGTGCGCACCGAAGTAGCGCGGCTGGACCCGCCCACCCTGGCGCTGGTCGAGCTACTCGCCGTGGTCGGCGACCTGATCGATCCTGACGACCTCGCCCGGATCACAGGTCAGCAGATCGACGACGTCGCGTTGGCCCTGCAGCAACTGGTGCAGGGCAGGATGGTCGTTGAACAGCAGCACGATCGGTCCTTGAGCTACCAGCTGTCCCATTCGCTGGCCCGGGAGGTGCTCTATACCGGCATCGGCGGCGCCCGGCGACGCATGATGCACCGCCGGGTAGCCGAGACACTGCTCGAGTCCGGACAGGCGGAGGCGGCAGCGTCGCACTTTGCTCGCGCGGCGCAGGCCGGGGACGGCGAGGCGATTGACGCGCTGATCAGGATGGCTGCCCATGCGCAACAACGAGGGCGATGTTCCCAGGCGTGGACGACTGTGTCGAGATTGCGGGAGCTGTTGCCGGTCGGCGACGAGCGTTGGCATGGCGTGTTCGACGCGTTGTTCCAGCGATCGAGCTGGGGCATCGTCGATCGAACCGAGCACTATGTCGCCGAGACCACGGCCGTGCGGCGGATGCGGCAACTGCTCGCGGGGGTTGGTCACCTGCAACTCGGCGACCTGCAACGGCAAGCTGATGTCCGGTTATGGCTGGCGGGATTGTTCGCCTACGGGGCGGGTGATATCGATGCGGGCCAACGGGAGTGCCAGCAGGTACTCATCCTGTGCCAGCGGGCCGGCTGCGAGGTGGCGGCTCGGATGGCTGCGATCGAGCTGGCCAAGATCCGCGGACTGGCGGGCGATCTGTGCGGCGAGGAGCGCGCGGCACGGCAGCTGTGCAACGAGGCCAGGCGGGTGGGAGATCAACGGGGGATCGCCGAGGCACTTCGGGCGTTGGGCCATGCCCTCGGATTGCAAGGCCGTTTCGACGCGTCCGAGGACGTGCTCATGCGCAGCGTGGAGTTGGCCACGGCAGCAGCGCGGTTGTCGTGGATGTCGCAAAGCCTGGCGCTACTCGCTGCGTTGGATGCGTGCCGGGGCCACCTGGTCTCGGCGCGTAGCCGGTGGGCGCAGGCGGCCGCGTCCAGCCCGCACTATGACCCGATGATCGGACGATGCGGTGCGTTGATCGAGCTGCTCGCGGGGGATCTGGCGATGGCCGCCGCCCATGCGCGGCAGGCGGAGAGCCACAGTCCGGCGGATCGATCCCGTCTACCGGTCCGGCTGGCGGCCCCGGCGGCAATGGCGGCGGCAGAGCGAGGCCATCTCATCGAGGCGCGTCGGAACCTCGACGCGATGACGCGCACCGGCGGTAGACCGCTGGGCATCCTCGAGCCGTGGTACTGGTGGGCCGAAGCAACGGTGGCTCGGGCTGAGGGCCGACTGACTGCCGCGGCCGCCGTCCTTGAACGGGCCGTCGACGGCTACTCGGCGATGAACGTCTGGGCATTGCGGGCGTTCGTTCT
>DASVWA010000037.1:0-3107 GCA_036389855.1 Pseudonocardiaceae bacterium | reverse complement strand
CATTTGGTGACCCACCACTGTCGCGCCCGGCTCTGGGACCATCCCGGAGCGAAGGCCCGCCGGAGGCACGGGGTACTTGGTCGGGAGCTTGAGAATCTGTCTACCGTGCCAGGTGATACCCCGCTGACTCGCGTTTGACGTGTTCCTTGGTGCACCGCAGTTGACCGTTACGGACCCTTCCTTATAGTCGTCAGTGTCCCTTGTGGGACGCCCGTGCCGGGCTGAAAATCGGGGTCTGTGGCTGCCTGTGACGTCGTGCGTGCTTGGTGCTTGTGGTGAGGCCGGCTAATAGTCTGACGGTGGGGGCTGTTGTGAGGGGCGCTGCAGTGTTGCTTTGAGCACGCGAGTCCGCCTCTGGTTATCCCCGTTGGCTCCCCGGGCGGCCACGCCTGGTTATCCGTGGCGCGTGGTTGGGGTGAAGACATGGAACAGACCGATGACTCGGTCGGGCTGGTCGAGCGGGTAGCTGCGCTCGATCTAGGCAAGGCCGCCCTGGTGGCCTGTGTGCGGGTGCCGCATGACGACCGGCCGGACCGGCGGCGCCAAGAGGTCCGCGAGTACGTGACGTTGTCACGGTCGTTGCTGGAGTTGGCGGATTGGCTGCGGTGCGAGCGGGTGGAGCTGGTCGCGATGGAGGCCAGCAGCGATTACTGGAAGCCGGTGTTTTATCTGCTGGAAGCGGAGGGATTTACCTGCTGGCTGCTCAATGCCAAGCACGTAAAGAACGTGCCGGGCCGACCCAAGACTGACAAGCTGGACGCGGTGTGGCTGGCCAAGGTGGTCGAACGGGGCATGTGCTCGCCCAGCCTGGTGCACCCCAAGCCGATCCGGGCGCTGCGGGACTTGACACGTTATCGGCGGTCGCTGATCCGGGAACGGACCCGGGAGAAGCAGCGCTGCGAAAAGCTACTGGAAGACGCCCAGATCAAGCTGTCGTCGGTGATCAGCGACATCTTCGGAGTGTCCGGCCGGGAAATGCTCGGCGCATTGATTGCCGGCCAACGTAATCCCAAGGTCGTGGCCCGGATGGCCCGTGGCACCATGCGCTCCAAGATCGTGGTGTTGGAAGAGGCGTTGACCGGTCACTTCGAGGACCACCACGGCTTCCTCGCCCAGGCGATGCTTGAGCACATCGATGCGCTGACCGCGCAGATCGAGGCAGTGGGTGAGCGCATCGAGGCTGTGGTCTCCCCTTTCTCCCACCACGTCGAGCGGTTCGATGAGATCACCGGAGTCGGTTTGACCGCCGCTCAGGAGTTGATCGCTGAGATCGGTGTGGACGTGACCCGGTTCCCCACTGCCGCGCACTTGGTGTCGTGGGCCAAGTTCGCCCCGATCGACCACAACTCCGCCGGCAACAAAAGGGGTGGCTCTACCGGCCGGGGTAATCCCTGGCTGGCTGGCACCCTCGGCGAGATCGTCGCCGCGGTCTCCCGGACTGACACCTTTCTGGGCGAACGCTACCGGCGCCTGGCCCGACGTCGAGGCAAAAACCGCGCCATCGTCGCCGTGGGCAACTCGGTCCTGACCATCATCTGGCACCTGCTGGCCGACCCGGAGGCCCGTTATGTCGACCTGGGCTCCGGCTTCTACCAATCAAAGATCAACGCCGGACGTCGGCAACGCGACCTGATCCGCCAACTTGAACACCTCACCGGCCAGAAGGTCACCCTCGCGCCTCGACCAGAACACCCGGCCCATCCTGCCGCCTGATTGATCACCGACACCGCTGAACCCGGCTCCGCTGCGCTGCGCCGGGTACTAAAGCCCGCCCACTCGCCAACCGATTTTCGAGTCCGCCCACTCGCCAACCGATTTTCGAGTCAGCACGCTAACAGCACGCCGCACGTAGTTGATCATCTGCTTGGAGCCTATGATGCCGACGTACGGCCGCCCTGCGTGCCACCGGATGTGCTGTGTGGATGGTCATTGACGGCAGCCGGGCAGAGATCAGTTCGCCTCAGCGTGCAGCGAGTGACACCGGCAGCCGGCGAGTGCCCCAGCGACCGGCGGGCCCGTCGAACCGGCCGGGAATGGTGCTGCGGCAGCGTGTGCACCGTCCGTCGTCGGTGAGCTCGTAGCGGCGGATGGCGTACCAGTCCCGGTCGATGACAGCTGCGCCGCAGCCGGGGCAGGTAGTGCGCCCGCCGTCTGGGTCGTGGACGTTGCCGGTGTAGACAAAGCGCAGCCCATGCTGCTGTGCGATTCCGCGGGCCCGGGTGAGTGTGGCCGGCGGAGTCGGCGGCACGTCACGCATCTTGAAGTCGGGGTGGAAGGCGGTGAAGTGCAAAGGCACCTCATTACCTAGGTGGCGGGCGATCCAGGCACACTCCGCGTCGATCTCCGCGTCTGAGTCATTGTGCCCCGGGATTAGCAGCGTGGTGATTTCCACCCAGGCGTCGGTGGCGTGCCGCAGGTACACCAGGGTGTCCAAGACCGGCTGGAGGTGACCGGCGGAAATGCGGCGGTAGAACGACTCGGTAAACGCCTTGAGATCCACGTTGGCGGCGTCGATGTGGGCGAACAGCCCCCGACGGGGTTTGTCGGTGAGGTAGCCGGCGGTGACCGCGATGGATTTGATCCCGCGGGCACGGCAGGCGTCGGCGACGTCGATGGCGTACTCGAGAAAAATCACCGGATCGTTGTACGTCATCGCGACGCTGCGGCAGCCGAGCCGTTGCGCAGTCTCGGCGATGACATCGGGCGTCGCTGCTGCGGTCAGTCGATCGATCTCCCGGGACTTGGAAATGTCCCAGTTTTGGCAGAACCGACAAGCCAGATTGCAGCCCGCAGTACCAAAGGACAGCACGGCGCTGCCGGGCAAAAAATGGTTGAGCGGCTTTTTTTCGATGGGGTCGACGCAAAACCCGCTGGATCGCCCGTAGGAGGTCATCACCACCTGCTCGTCGATGCGGCCCCGCACAAAACACAGCCCCCGCTGGCCCTCATGTAACCGACACGCCCGCGGGCACACATCACACTGGAGCCGACCGTCATCCAGCCGATGCCAGTACCTGGTTGGCACCGTGTACGGATCACTCAACCTGATCTCGGCGGTCACTACGTTCTCCTCACTCACGCCGCTCAAAACTTGTCCAACCCCGCGC
>DASVWA010000036.1:0-1515 GCA_036389855.1 Pseudonocardiaceae bacterium | reverse complement strand
CACCGCCAGGTTCTTGTGCACCACCGATTCCGACCAGAACCAGATAGCGTCGTTTTACGCCGGTGCGATGAGCGAGTCCCGCGAGATCGAGCTGAAGCCGATCGTGGACCGCCTGGGCGGCACCGATCTTGTGGTGGTGGGTCCGAGTGACCCGGCGGCCATGCAACGGCATACCCAGGAGTGCCGCGACCGCGGCTACCCGTTCGCCGCGGACCCCTCCCAGCAGCTCGCGTGGCTGGGCGGTGACGACATTAAGCAGCTGGTCGAAGGCGCGACCTACCTGTTCACTAATGCCTATGAGCGAGGCCTGCTCGAACATAAGACTGGTTGGAGCGAGGAGGACATCCTGTCGCGGGTGGACGTCTCGGTGATGACTCGCGGCGCCAAGGGCGTGACCGTGCAGCGCCCGGGCGAGCCAGTCATCTCAGTGACGCCGCCGCAGGAGGTGGCCAAGGCGGATCCCACCGGCGTCGGTGATGCGTTCCGAGCCGGCTTCCTCGCCGGAGTCCAATGGGGTGTGACCGACGAGCGGGCCGCCCAGCTTGGTTGCATGCTGGCCACGCTGGTGATCGAGTCGGTAGGGACTCAGGAGCACAGTCTTGAGCCTGAGACGTTCATGGAGCGGTTCAGCGAAGCTTACGGGCCCGACAGCGCGGCCGAGGTGGCTGACCACGTGCGCGCGTGACTACTAACTTCGAGGTAAGGAGTGCATTTCGATGACTGTGGCGCCTGCCGCTGAGAAAAAGCTACAGAGCCGCGCTGGTATTGACTTCGCTGTTGCGGATTTGAGTCTGGCTGATTTCGGCCGCAACGAGATCCGGTTGGCGCAGCATGAGATGCCGGGTTTGATGGCGCTGCGACGGGAGTATGCGGAAGTGTTCCCATTGCGCGGCGCGCGGATCTCGGGGTCGTTGCATATGACGGTGCAAACGGCCGTGCTGATCGAGACCCTGGTCAGTCTCGGTGCCGAGGTGCGGTGGGCATCGTGCAACATCTTCTCCACCCAGGATCATGCCGCGGCGGCAGTGGTTATCGGCCCGCACGGCAGCGCGGAGGAGCCGCGTGGGGTGCCGTGTTTCGCCTGGAAGGGCGAAACCCTGACGGAGTACTGGTGGTGTGCCGAGCAGATGTTGACCTGGCCTGACGGGCAGGGCCCCAACATGATCCTGGATGACGGGGGAGACGCGACCCTGCTGGTGCACAAAGGGGTCGCCTACGAGAAGGCGGGAGTAGTGCCTGCCCCGGACGAGGAAGCCGATTCGGATGAGTGGAAGGTGTTCCTGGAGGTGTTGCGGGCCTCGTTGACCGCGGCGCCCGGAAAGTGGACGGCGATCGGGGACGGCATCCGCGGGGTGACCGAGGAGACCACCACCGGCGTGCACCGATTGTACCAGTTGGCTGCGGCGGGGGAGCTGCTGTTCCCGGCGATCAACGTCAATGATTCGGTGACGAAGTCAAAGTTCGATAACAAGTACGGGTGCCGGCATTCGCTGGTGGACGGTATCAACCGGGCGG
>DASVWA010000035.1:0-28821 GCA_036389855.1 Pseudonocardiaceae bacterium | reverse complement strand
CTCCGGGTCCAGCGCCAGGCCCAGCTCGGCGGCCGCTGTCGCCCACTGGTGCTTCAGATGCTCGGTGGGGGTGACCACGGTGAGCGCGTGCACGGTCCGATCGGCCAGCAGTTCGGCTGCTACCCGCAAGGCGAAGGTCGTCTTGCCGGCTCCCGGCGTAGCGACTGCGAGGAAGTCCCGCGGCGACGTAGCAAGGTAGCGGGCCAGCGCTCGGCGCTGCCAGGCGCGCAGCGGCCGGCTCGAGGAGATGGCAACGGCGGCGGTCTCGACGGGGCGGGACACAGCGGGCGACGCACTCCTCTGCTCGATGGGTTCACAGCCTCGATGGGTTCACAGCCGAGCGCGCACGCTACCGCGCGATGGGTCATGCTGCGCACATTGCAACGAATGGGCCATCCTAGGAGCCGACATGAACGCCTCCGCCGACTCCACCGCCACCAAGCCCTCCAGCGAGCCGCCGGCGCGGCGCGGTCCGCTGCGCCTGATCGCCCGGACCGCCGTCAAGGCCTGGGACGACAGCTTCGTCGCGATGTCTGCCCAGGCCGCGTTCTGGATGACCCTGTCGCTGCCGCCGTTGTTGCTGGGGCTGCTGGGCAGCCTCGGATTCGTCACCAGCTGGTTCGGGCCGGCTACGGTCGAGGCAGCGCAGCGGGAGATCGTGCGGTTGGCCAGCACCGTATTCAGCACCGACGTGGTCGACCAGATCATCCGGCCGACGGTGAACGACATTCTCACCCAAGGGCGCAGCAGCATCGTGTCGGTCGGGTTCGTGCTGGCCCTGTGGGCCGGCTCATCGGCGCTGGCGTCCTTGGTAGACTCGATCACCGCTGCTTACCAGCAGTACACGGTGCGCAATCCGGTATGGCAGCGGATCTTCGCATTGCTGCTCTATGTGGTCGCCCTGATCGGTTCGGTGCTCGTGCTGCCGTTGACCGCGCTGGGCCCGGATTTGATTCCCGCGCTGTTCCCCGAGTCCGTTCGGCCCACACTGACGCAGCTGGTCGGCATCTTCTACTACCCCGGGCTCGGCATCCTGTTGATGCTCGGCCTGGCCACGCTGTACAAGGTCGCGTTACCCCGCAAGCTGCCGTGGCACCGTGGCCTGCCTGGCGCCCTCCTGGCGATGGCAGTGTTCCTCGTCACCAGCACCGGGTTGCGGCTCTACATCGCGTCGGTGTCCGTCACCGGGTACACCTATGGGGCACTCGCCACCCCGATCGCCTACCTGCTGTTCTCGTTTTTCATCGCGATGGCGATCGTGATCGGTGCCGAGTTCAACAGCGCGATCGAGGAGCTCTGGCCTGCCCACCCGACCCGGCGGGAACGCCGGCGCGTGCGGCGCCGGGAAATGGCTCGCCTCGCGGCACGCGCTTCCGGCACCAAGCCTTCGACGAGCCAGGACAGCGCCACCACGGCCATCGCCAAGACGATCTCACCCGGCGTGCTGTCACCCGCCGACACCACCCACACTGTGGAACTGTCCCGCAATGGGGCCGAGCCCAGCAACACCCACGCTACCGAACCTCCCCCCTCGCAGTCCGGGCGCTGAGCCAGGTAACAGCTCAGCCCCCGCTGAGCGAACCCGAGTAATAGCGCGCTAGGTCACCGTCACCGCCGACACCCGTTTGTGTGACCCGGGTCAGCAGTGCTGTCCGTGCCGGCCCGGAGATCTTCTCAAGGGCGGCCTGATCAAGCTCGATCCGGAAACCGGTCTCGCCCAACAGTCGCACCCGCAGGTCCCGGACCGGCACCCGGTGCTCGGTGAGGTAACTGCTCGCGGCCAGCTCGGCCCGCTCCACCAATCCGAGCAAGTCAACGGTCACCGGCACTCCCACCGCGATCCGGGAGGCAAGGCACGGGGTGCTCGGCTTGTCCCGCACCGTCAAGTTCCAGTACTCCGCCAGTTGGCGCACCACCTGCTTGGTGGCGCCCACCTCGGCGAGCGGCTCCTGCACGCCGAGCTCCGCGGCCGCCCGCAGGCCGGGGCGGTGTGACGCGCGATGGTCATCCAGATGGGTGCCCGTAGCGACGTGGACAAACCCGCGCCGGCGCGCCAGGTCGCGCACTGCAGCGAGCACCGTGTGTTTGCAGAAGTAGCACCGATCACCGGCATTGGCCCGATAGCCAGGCTCGGCGACCTCGCCGGTGCGCAGCGCCACCAATTCCGCGCCGATCTCACCGGCGACGCGCCGGGCGATCGCCATCTCGGCGCGCGCCAGGCTGGGCGAGTCGGCGATGGCGGCCAGCACGGTGCCGGGGCCCAGCGCCCGGACGGCCGCAGCCAGCACCACGGCGGAATCGACGCCACCGGAGAACGCAACCACCAGCCGGTCCAGCCCCCGCAGCCGATCGAGCAATGCGGCCGCGGCGGCCGGTGGCGGACGCAAGGATTTGGCAGGGTGCATGGTCGACGATCCTCGCATGACCGGGCGGTCGGCGAACTACATGAGATAGTCGGCTGCATGGTCACCCCAGCGCCGGACGCAGCACAAAGCCAGGCGAGCCAGCCGGTGACCGGTAACCGGATCGGCGAGGTCGACGGTATTGCGCGTCTGGACCTTGACCGCAGGCGTCGCACCGCTGTGCCGGAGGTTGTCTTCGCGGAGGGTAAAACCGAAGAGCAGACGTTGCAGTTACTGGCCGCGCAACGACGGGGCGACCCGGGGTTCCCCGCCCTGGCCACCCGGTGCCCCGCCGGGGTGTTGCAGCAGGTGCCTGCTCGATTCCCGGGCGAGCCGGTAGCCGTCGATCCGGTCGGGCGGACTGTCATTGTCGGTGCGCTGCCGCCCACCAGCGGGCTTGTCGCAGTGCTCACCGGCGGCACCTCGGACCTGCCGGTCGCGCAGGAGGCCGTCAGCACCCTGCAGGCGCTCGGCGTCGGACACCGATTGATCACCGACGTCGGGGTGGCCGGGCTGCACCGATTGCTCGCACAGCTCGACGAGCTGTCCGCAGCCGACTGCGTGATCGCCATTGCCGGCATGGAGGGCACGCTGCCCGGAGTGGTCGCCGGATTGATCCGGGCGCCGGTAGTCGCCGTACCCACCAGCGTCGGCTACGGGGTGAGCGCATGTGGGCACGTCGCCGCGGCGGCGATGCTCGCCTCCTGCGCCCCTGGGCTGTCGGTGGTCAACATCGACAACGGGTTCGGCGCGGCGGCGCACGCCGTCAAGATCGTCGCGCGGGTGCACGGTGGCTGAACCGAGGGCCGCGTACCTGGACTGCACCGCGGGCGTGGCAGGTGACATGCTGCTCGGCGCGCTGTTCGACGCCGGTGCCGACCTTGCTGCGGTGCGCGCTGCGGTGCTCTCCCTCGGTGTGCCCGATGTAGACGTTCGCGTCGAGCAGACCCGGCGCTGCGGGCTGCGATGTTCACGCGCGGTCGTCACAACACCCCCCGGTCCTGCGCGCATCCGGGCTCTGCCCGATGTACTGGCTATCATCAGTGCGGCGCAGTTGGACACCGCCGCTGCCCGAGTGGCTACCAGCACCTTCCGGCTGCTTGCCGATGCCGAAGCCGCAGTGCACGGCATCCCGGCCGAACAGGTGCACTTCCACGAGGTGGGAGCGGCCGACGCGCTGGCCGACGTGGTCGGTACTGCGGTCGCGGCCGGGCATCTGGGCTTGCTCGCTGACGACGCGGTGGTGATCTGTTCACCACTGGCCGCCGGCAGCGGTACGGCGCACACCGCGCACGGGACGATCCCGATCCCGGCACCCGCCGTGCTGCAGATCGTCGCCGACCGCGGCATGTGCCTGACCGGTGGAGACCTGGCCGGGGAACGCACCACGCCCACCGGGGCGGCGCTGGCCGCGACGCTGGGCGCACCTGGCCTGCTGCCGCCGATGACGGTTGACGTGGTCGGCTGCGGCGCGGGACACCGGGACACCGCGGAACGACCCAACATCACCCGGCTGGTGATCGGCAGCCCGGTCGGACAGCACGCCGGCCCGAGCCCCACCGAGGCGGTCATCGTGGTGGAGAGCACCGTTGACGATCTCAACCCGGAGTTGTGGCCCGGGGTGTTGACCGCTGTCCGGGCGGCCGGTGCGTGGGATTGCTGGACCACGGCAACAGTCGGTCGGCACGGCAGGCCTGGGCAGGTGCTCACCGCGCTGTGCACCGAAGCTACCCGTCCGGCGGTGGCGAACGCGCTGTTCCAGCACAGCACCACGCTGGGCGTACGGTGGGCGTCCTGGCAGCGCAGCACGCTTCCCCGGGTCACCGTCGCAGTACCGGTGGGTCCACCCGGCGCGGAGCAGGAGATCATCGTCAAGGTCGCCGCCGGCCCAGGAGGGCAGCGGACCGCCAAACCTGAGCTAGCCGACGCCGAGCGGGTCGCGCAAGAACTCGGCTGGCCGGTGCGTCGAGTCTATGAAGCTGCTCTGTCCGCCTACCACCGCGCTCATCCGGCGGATGCCGTTGCAGCCCGAGATAATCAGTCCTGACGCTGCTCGGGCAGCCCGGGAAGGACCACATGATCACGCGAGACCTGCACAGGAGCTGCTTGCAGGATCGAGCCATGAACACCGACGGTGAGCTGGCCGGCTGCCACGTGCTGCTCACCGGAGCCACCGGGTTTCTGGGACAGGCGACGTTGGAGCGGCTGCTGTCCAGTTACCCGGATACCCGGGTCTCGGTGCTGATCCGGCCGCGTGCCGGGCGCTGCGCGGCTGACCGGCTCACCGCGCTGCTGCGCAAGAACGTGTTCCGCTCGTTGGGTGAGCGTCTCGGTGAAGAGGGGCTGGCCAGCGTGGTGCGCGACCGGGTCACCGTCATCGAGGGTGACCTGGACTCGATCACCCTGCCCACTGATCTCGATGTCGTGATCCACGGTGCGTCCGTGGTGTCCTTCGATCCGCCAGTCGATGAGGCGTTCCGCACCAACGTCGCGGGCGTGGCGGCCCTGTATGAAGGGCTGGCTGCGGTCGGTAGTTCACCGCACGTGGTGCACGTGTCCACCGCCTACGTCGCGGGTAGCCGTAAGGGGCTGGTCGTCGAGGCAGCGCTGGATCATGAAGTGGACTGGCGCCTGGAGCTGGAGATGGCGTTGGCGGCCCGGGATGAGGTGGAGCGGGATTCCCGGCGTCCGGAAGTGCTCCAGCGGGCGTTGGCACAAGCGGCCGAACAGCACGCCAAAGCCGGTCCGCAGTCCACCGCTACCGACGCCGAACGGCTTCGCACCGAATGGGTCACCCGGCGTTTGGTGGACTACGGCCGCACCCGGGCGCGCAGTCTGGGCTGGCCGGATGTGTACACCCTGACCAAGGCGTTGGGCGAGCGAGTTTCCGAGCAGTTGTGGGCGCACGCAGGTAGGCCACTGTCAGTGGTCCGTCCCGCCATCGTGGAGAGTGCGCTGCGGCACCCATACCCGGGGTGGATCGACGGCTTCAAGATGGCCGACCCGCTGATCATCGCCCTCGGACGCGGGGTGCTCCGAGAGTTTCCTGGGTTGCCCGACTCCGTGCTCGACGTCATCCCAGTCGATCTGGTGGTCAACGCCATCCTTGCGGCAGCCGCGCGGCCACCCGTCACCGCGCCGGCGTACCTGCACGTCAGCTCCGGCGCGAGCAACCCGTTGACCTTTCAGAACATGTACATGCTGTGCCGGGAGTACTTCGACAACAACCCGATGCCCGTTGCTGACCGCGGCCACGTCAATCCACCGAGTTGGCGGTTTCCGGGCAGCCAGCAGGTGGAATTGATGCTGCGCGCCGGGGAGCGAGCCGCCGTGCTCGCGGAACGGATGCTGCTGGCACTGCCCCCATCGAAGCGGTCCCAAGACTGGCTGACCAGCCTGGGACGCCACCAGCAGGACCTGATGCAACTGCGCGAATACGCCGACCTCTACGGCGTCTACACCCGCGCGGAGGTGATCTACGACGACCGCCGGCTGCGGGAATTACACGCAAGCCTGCCGACCCAGCGAGCGGCCGAACACGGTTTCGATCCCACTGCCATCGACTGGCGGGCCTACCTTCACGACGTGCACTGCCCGTCCATCACCGCCACGGTGCGCCGGGCCGGACAGCAGCGGGCGGTCCCGACCGCCGGCGGACGCACTGGGCGTCAGTCCCTGCGGCTACCGCAGCGCACCGACGTGGCGGCGGTGTTCGACTTGGAGGGCACCATCGTGGCCTCCAATGTCGTCGAGTCCTACCTGTGGGCCCGGCTCGCCACGCTGCCCCGGTCCAGCTGGTTGGGTGAGCTCGCCGATCTGGCTCGCTGCGCGCCACGCTATCTCTACGCGGAGCGCCGCGACCGCGGTGAGCTGCTGCGCGCCTTTCTGCGCCGCTACGCCGGTGTGCGGGCCGACGAGCTGAGAGCACTGGCGACCGAGGTGCTCGGCGACGCGCTGCTGCACCGGGTGATGCCCGAGGCCACCCGGCAGATCCGCCGCCACCGTGAGGCCGGGCATCGAACCGTTCTGATCACCGGCGCAGTAGACCTGCATGTGGAACCACTGTCGGTACTGTTCGATGAGGTGGTGGCCAGCCGGATGCACGCCACAGAGGGCGTGCTGACCGGATTCCTGGAGACGCCGCCCATGGTTGACGAGGCGCGCGCGGCGTGGCTGCAGCAGTACGCCCAACGCCACGGACTACATCTGGACTGCTCCTACGCCTACGCCGACAGCTACTCCGACCGCCCGCTGCTGGAGGCCGTCGGTCATCCGCATGCGGTCAACCCCGATGCCCAACTGTTCCGGCACGCCCGGCGGCAGCGTTGGGTGGTGCACCGCTGGGGAGCCCACACCGGCGGGCTCCTCGAGGTGATGCTTGACGTGGTCAGCGCTGATACCACAGCCGGTGCCCGCATCAGGGGGGCGCAGCGGTGAACCTGACCCTGCAGTATCACCGCTCGGCTGGTCGGTACTTCGCCGCCCGCGCGGTCAGCAGCACCCGCGCCGGAAGCCGGCTGGCGGGCGCAGTCGCCGCCAACATGGCGCCGCTGCGTCTGGTCGAGCAGGCCGACCCGGACCCACCAAGCGAATCCTGGAGCCGGGTCGAGCCGGTGCTGTCCGGAATCTGCGGCTCCGATCTCGGCCTGCTCACCGGCCGGTCCTCGCCCTACCTCGGACCGTTGACCTCGATGCCTTTCGTTCCCGGTCACGAGGTGATCGGGCGCAGCCTCGACGAGCTGCCCGGCCTGCCACGAGGCAGCCGGGTGGTGATCGACCCGGTGCTGCGGTGCGCGGCGCGCGGGGTACCGGCCTGCCGGGCCTGCATCGCAGGGCAGACCAGTCGCTGCGACCACATCACCACCGGAAGGCTGTCCGCCGGACTGCAGACGGGCTTCTGCGCCGATACCGGCGGCGGCTGGAGCCGCCGCATGCTCGCGCACGCCAGCCAGCTGCATCCGGTGCCCGAAGCGCTGCCCGACGAGATCGCGGTGCTGGTGGAACCGTTGGCGTGTGCGATACACGCGGTGCGTCGGGTACCGATCAACCCAGGTGCGTCGGTGCTCGTGATCGGCGCGGGCACCGTGGGCCTGCTCACCCTGCTCGCGCTGCGCAAGCTCACCGCAGCCGGTGAGGTGCATGTCATCGCCAAGCACCGGCACCAGGCCGACCGGGCCCTGGCACTCGGGGCTACCCACATCGTCGACTCTGAGGGCCCCGCCCGGGCGCTGCGCCGCAGCACCGGGGCACTGCTGGTCGAGCCGGAGTTCGGGGCGGGCTACCTGCTCGGCGGCATGGACCTGGCCTTCGAGTGCACCGGGGCAGCGGCTGGGCTGGACACCGCGTTGCGATCGCTGCGGGCCGGAGGCACGGTGATCGCATCGGGGATGCCCTCAGGCGGGGTGGACCTCACCCCACTGTGGTACCGCGAGCTGCACTTGGTCGGGGCCTACGCCTCGGCAGTAGGCGACGAGCCCGACGGGGGGGATTTCCCCGAAGCCATCGCGCTGGCGGGATCGGCACCGCTGGACGGTTACGTTGATACCAAGTACCCGCTGGAACGCTGGCGTGACGCGCTCGATCACGCTGCCGCGGCCGGCCGGCTGGGCACGGTCAAGGTCGTCTTTGCGCCCAGCTGAGGTTAAGCGTCAACGCCGCGGACAGGAGCAGGTGAGAATGTGGGTAGGCCAGGTTTCGTGCTCGACGTCGACGAGCGGACTCCCCCGCTGCTGATGCACCAGGGTGAGGGATTCCGGCTGGAGCGCCTGCCGCTGGGCAGCCGCGTGATCTACCCGCCGGAATCGCTGCCTGGCATCGTCGACCTCGAAGGCGCGATCCGTCATGCCTTGGCACACCCGCACGGCAGCGACCCGCTGCCCGCGTTGCTGCGCCCGGGGATGCGGCTGACCATCGTGTTCGACGACCTGTCGCTACCGCTGCCGCCGATGCGGACCCCGGATGTCCGCCAACGGGTGATCGAGCAAGTCCTGGAAATGGCCGCTGCCGCCGGTGTGGATGACGTCGAACTTATCGCCGCCAATTCGCTGCACCGGCGGATGACTCCGGTAGAGCTGCAGCGCACCATCGGCGAGCGGGTCTTCCGCGCCTTTCACCCCGACCACCTGCGCAACCACGACGCCGAGGACCCTGACGACCTCGCGCACCTGGGCACTACACCGCACGGCGAGGACGTGGAGATCAACCGTCGCGCCGCAGAAAGCGACCTGATCGTCTACATCAACATCACGCTCACCGCGATGAACGGCGGCTCGAAGTCGGTGTCCGTGGGGCTGGCCAGCTACGCCAGCCTGCGTCACCACCACAACGTGCACACGCTGCGGCACTCGCGTTCCTTCAACGATCCGCCGAACTCGGCGATGCATCACTCTTATGACCGGATGGCCGATCTGATCGGTGGGCACGTGCCGGTGTTCACCATCGAGACAACGCTGAACAATGAGCCGTTTCCCGCCGCGCTGCGGTTCCTCACCCGTCGCGAATGGGAGTGGAACCTCACCGATCAGGCCAGCTACCTCGCGGTCAAGCGGAGCAATGAGCTGACCCCCGCCAAGCTGCGGCGGCGGATCTGGCAGGCCACCGAAGCGCCGTATGGCGTCACCGGGGTGCACGCCGGCGCACCGAGCGAGGTGCACCCGCACACCCTGGCAGCGGTGCACCGCCAGCAGCTCACCGAGGTTCAAGGGCAGGCTGACGTGGCGATCTTCGGCTTGCCCTACATCTGTCCCTACAACGTCAACTCGATCATGAACCCGATCCTGGTGATGTCGCTGGGACTCGGCTACTTCTTCAACCTCTACCGCGGCAAGCCGATCGTGCGCCAAGGCGGGGTGGCGATCTTCTACCACCCGATGCCACCCGACTTCCATCCGGTGCACCACCCGAGCTACATCGATTTTTACGAGCTACTGGCCGAAACCACCGATCCGGTGATGCTCGAAACCAAATACGAAAAGCAGTTCGCCACCGACCCCTGGTACATCCACCTGTACCGGACGAGCTACGCCTACCACGGCGTGCATCCGTTCTACATGTGGTACTGGGGTGCCCATGCAATGCAACACCTCGACGATGTGATCTTCGTCGGGGGCGACCGGTCGGCCACCGCTCGGCTGGGCTTTCGCGCTGCCTCCAGCTTGGCCGACGCGCTGGAGCTGGCTCGCGACACCGTAGGCCCGAACCCGCAGATCAGCTACTTGCATGCCCCGCCCATGGTGCTGGCAGACGTGCGATGAGTGGCCTGCGAGAGGAGCTGCGGCTGCTGCGGCACGGCCGTGACTGGCGGGGCCGGGCCAGGGTGCCACGGTCGGCGCAGCAGTGGGAACTACCGGACAGCGGGGACGAGTTCCCCACTGCGTGGGCTCGAACCGCTGCGGCCGGGATGCTTCGGACCGCCCTGCAGCAGGGCGTGCTCAAGCCGGTGACCTGGAGCCAGATCCGGCCGGTGGTACACGGCCAGGAATACCTGGACAGTGTCCGCGGGCCGGCGATCTTCGTCGCCAACCACTCCAGCCACCTGGACACCCCTTTGATCCTGGCTTCGCTGCCACTGCGGATCACCAGGAAGCTGGCGGTGGGCGCGGCCGCTGACTACTTCTTCGATCTGCACGCGCTTGCCGCAGCCACCACCCTGATGTTCAACGCCTTTCCGGTGGAGCGCCGGGGATCGCGACGGGGTCGTAGCCTGGCCGCCGAGCTGGTCGACAACGGCTGGAGCCTGCTGCTGTACCCAGAGGGCAGCCGCACAGTGGACGGCTGGCTCACCGGGTTCAAGCTGGGTGCCGCTCAACTGTGCGCGATGAAGGGGGTGCCGGCGGTTCCGATCGCGCTGCGCGGCACATTCGCCGCGATGCCACGCGGACGGCGCTGGCCGCGCCCCGGCAGACCCCGGGTCACCGTCCGGATAGGACGACCGCTACACATCCGGACCGACGAGAGCGTGCCCGAATTCCGCACCAGGCTGGCGCGCGCCGTGGCCACCCTCTGGGCCGAGGACGACCTCGGCTGGTATCGCGCCCTGCGGGCGGCAGCCGACGATTCGCTGGCAGTACCCACCACCTCGCGGGGCGTCCTACCCACCCTTGCGGCCGGTCCGCCGGTTGGCGGGCAGGAGATCGCGCCCTGGCGCCGGGTCTGGGAGGCCACCCGCCCACCCGCCGAGGACGGTCCTCGCCGGGTCTGGACGGATTGAGTACGCGTTACAGGGGCGGTTGGTCGGGCGGGGACCGCAGCGTGTGGGGGTTCTCGACCGGCAGGTTGAGACGCAGTTCGCCAGCCTGCTCGAAGTGGAACACCACGGGGTAACGCAGCCCGGCGCGGACCGGGCTGCGCAGCCCCACGAGCATGATCCGCACTGCATCGGTCCCGGGTAGCGTGGCCGACGCGAGGTGACCCCGGTAGCCCGCAGCGGGGACCTGGTGGCCGGCGATGCTGGCGTCTCCGATGATGACACCGAGGCGGGCGATTGGGCTGCGGACGCGGACCAGCCGGTCGGGGCGGTCGCCCTCGTTGACAATGGTGAGTTGCAATGCAGCGTCGTCACCGGCCTGGTACACGGTGTCCCCCGCGACGGGCCCGTCGAAGCGCAACGCCGCGTCGCGCACGACGATGTCCCCGACCCGCCCACCGACTCCCAACGTCGCCGTGGTCTGAACGTTCTCCCCGCCGCATCCGGCGAGGACGGCCACCAGCCACAGCGCACTCACCCACAGCGCCGCGAACGAGCTCAATGATTTTGATCGGATGCGGTGAGAACCCACTATGCCCCCTGGAGTCGCTGCCCCGAGGCTACCCAGATGAGCGTCCGAAAAGCTCCCCGATGGCAGCGGTTAGCCGTTTGATGAGTGCTCTGCACGGGTATGGCGGCGAACGGTTGCGCGGGAACAGAAGGGAGAGCCTGGAGTGAGCAATACCAGAGAGGTTGTCGCGTCTTACCCGGATTACGCCGGGGCGCAGTATGCCGTCGACGCCCTGTCCGACCGGCGATTCCCGGTGGAGCGCCTGGCGATTGTGGGGGCTGGCTTACAGTCATTCGAGCAAGTCACCGGCCGGAAGGGCTATGGCAAGGCCGCAGCCCAGGGCTTGGTCACCGGCGCGGTCGTCGGGGCAGCCCTCGGATGGCTGCTAGGTCTGTTCACCGTGGTGCAGCCGCTGGTGGGGGCAATCGTGCTCGCGATCTGGGGCGTGGTCATCGGCGGCGTGATCGGCATGGTGCTCGGCCTGATCGAGCATGCCCTGTCCGGAGGTCGTCGCGATTTCTCATCGGTATCGACCGTCCGGGCGCAACGCTACGACGTACTTGCCGACGCCGATGTGGCGCAGGAGGCACGACGCGCCTTGACCGAGATCGATCCGGCGGCAACCGGTAACCGGACGGTCGGCTGAGTCCCTGGGATCAGCCCGCATCGCCGCCCTTGGGCAGGGATTCGTAGATCTCCTTGCATGCCGGGCACACCGGCGAACCAGGCTTAGCCGAGCGGGTCACCGGAAACACCTCGCCGCACAGCGCCACTACATGGGTGCCCATCACGGCACTTTCGGCGATCTTGGCCTTTCGCACGTAGTGGAACATCTTGGGACTGTCATCGCTGGTGGTGTCGGTGCCCTCAGGACGGGTGTCGACATCAGGCAGCGTCTGGGTAGTCATACTCACACCTCCAGGCTCGCACTACGATAAGCATCCATGTGGCAGCTAGTAGCTGCGCACAAACCGCGACAAGCATCCATACGGCGGTTCAGCCTTCGATGATGGTGTGGTCGCGGCTTTCCAACTCTCGCCCCGGCGGGGCATGTCGCAGCCTGTTGACCTTCTCGGTCTTGCGCGGAGAGCGGTCGTTGGCGATGAGCACCGCCATCCAGGGCAGCGGGACGGAAAGCAGCACGAAGGTCAGCGCGAGCCACCAAGTCTGGTAAAACACACCCGCCAGAACCAGGCAGGGAATGCGAGCCGACATCAGGATCGCGTACTTGCGCCGCCGCGTTGCGTACTGCTCGGCGTAGGAAGGTTCCGCCGCCGTGATGAGCACCGGGGCATCATCCGACCGGTGGACGTGCCCGTGCGATTTGCGCACACCACCACCTCCAGCCTGATCCTTGTTGCTACTTCTTGCCCTTGACGGCCTTCATCTGCTGCTTGTATTCCCGAACCTTGGCCAGCGAAGCGGCGTCGGTCACGTCGGCCACCGACCGGTAGACGCCGTCCTCGCCGTAAGGGCCGGCCACCTCCCGCCAGCCCTCCGGCTGCACGCCCCGTTGCTTGCCGAGAAGTGCCACGAAGATCTGTGCCTTCTGGATCGCGTAGCCCGGCAATGCCATCAGCCGCTCAAGAAGCTCGTGTGCGTCGGTGACATCGCGCCACAGGCCGGTGGCATCGCCGTCATAGCGCTCAACCAGTACCTGACACATGTGCTGCACGCGCCCAGCCATCGCTTTGGGGTACCGGTGCAACGCCGGCTGCTTCGCAAACAGTTCTACCAGCGCGTCCGGGTCGTAGTCGGCGAGCTCGTGAACATCGAGATCGTGCCCCAGACGCTGGGCCAACTCGTACGGTGCCGCGAAGGCCCGCTCCATCGGTACTTGTTGATCAAGAAGCATCGCCAGCAGTAACGCCAGCGGGTCCCGGTCCAGCAACGCGTCCGCCGGTGCGTCCTGACTCAACATCAAGCTCACCGGTGACCTCCTCAGCAGTACGGGTGCTCCTAGGCTACTGCTATGAGAGGCCGGCCCGGGTTGCAGTCAGCTATCCAGGCCGACCAGACCCATCACTTCGGTGCGCCAGTCCTGGTAGGCCGCGGCAGCGCCGGCCCGTTGCTGGGTATCCGGCGTGGTCTCTTCGTCGTCTCCACCCAGCGCGTACCGCGCGATCTGCTGGTCGCTGCGCCCGCTGCTCACCACCTTGACCTCAACCTCCCTGGTGGCAAGCTCGGCCCTGGTCGCGTGCGCCAGCAGGTGCAGCAGCGCCAACCGTGAGCGCTGATCATCGGGCAGTGATCCCTCATCGGGAGCGTTGCCCGACACCAGCACTACCGTGGCACCGTGCTTGAGCACCGGAAGCACTCGTTCGACCGCGCGGAAGCGGGCCAACAGGCCAGCTGACAGGAACGAGCCGACGCGCGCCACCGCGGTGTCGCCCTCAGGATGGATGGTGATCGGGAGCTGAATGTAGAAATCAAGCCCTTCGGGACTGAACCAGCCCGGCAGCTCGGCAAGATCGGTGACGACAACAGGGTCAGCGCCTGCGTCCTTGAGGAGGGCACAAAGCCGTTGTGCCCGGTCGGCAGACCCACTCAGCAGCCCGGTGGACGTCATTGCCGCTCCTCCAGCGCCTCATGCACGGATCCGACGCGCCACCGGTTCGGTGATCGCCGTTGCCGTAGTCATCGTAGGAGCCGGCGCTGCCCCTGACGAGGGCGCTGCGGCTTTTGCGCAGTCGGTCCCCCGAACGGCCGCTGGATGTCACAGGGCGAGGATTGGGCTCTTCTTCACCGCGTCCACATCCTTGGCTGAGCGCCTATCGCTGGCTGTTGACACTCTCCTGCATGTCCTTGGCGACGTAGTCCATGTCCTTGGCGGCATCCTGAGTGGCGTATGCAGCCTTGGTGGCAGCCGACGTGGTGGCGGCCAGCACGCTCTTGGTGAACTCCCGCTGGGTAAGGAGTATCTGCTCGGCGAAGTCGTACATTCCGTCCACGGCCTCCATCGCACCACGCAAGCTGGTGTCCGAGACCGGCAGGAACTTCTGAAAAGTGTCCGTCCACATCTGCATCACGCTGTTCATGGCGTCCTGGCTGCGACGGGCGGCGTCGGTCATGGTCTCCTGTGAGGTGGTCATCGTCATCCCTTCCTTTGGCTCATCAGCTACGATCACCAAAGTAAGCACGACTGATAAGTATGTCAAGCACACGCCGTCAGCCAGGCGGCTTGGGCAGCGCTACCGGGTACTAACCCTCGATGAAGCTGCGGTACACCCCAAGCAGAGCAGTGCGCTGTGCCTCGGTGAGCCGCGGATCGCGGCGGATGGCTTCCTCTGTGCCGACCGCCTGATCGGTGGAAATATCGTCAGCCACGGCTTGCGCCCACCCCGCCTTGACCAGTAGCTGTTCGGTGGTCAGTCCGAGCGCGTCGGCGATCGACCGCAGAACCGTCAGCGACGGCTGATGCAGGCCCCGTTCGACCTGGCTGAGGTAGGCGTTGGAAATGCGGGTCAGGGCTGCCATCTCGCGCAGCGACAGGTCGGCCAGCTGCCGCTGAGCGCGGATGAACGCGCCCAGCGCCCCAAGTTGGGCCTGCCAGGGACCGGGCACCGGGCCGTCGTCACTTGCACTTGCCATGACTCATATCATCCCGCTGTCCCAGGACCCCGCTGTCTGGCACCGATGCAGGCTCTCACGTCTGGCGCACGTAACTGCCCGGGGCATCCTCCAGCGGTGGGTGCATGGCGCTGCCCAACGGAGGCGGAACGCGCTGCTCCCCGGCACGCTGGGCGATCCACGGCGCCCAATCCTCCCACCAGGACAACGCGACCTCGGTGGCGTGCTCTCGCCACACGTCCGGGTCCTTGGGCAGCGTATCCGCCGTGCCTACCCAGTGCTTGGACTTCGGATTCGGCGGGTTGACCACGCCGGCGATATGCCCGGAGTTGGACAGCATGAACCGGACAGTGCCCCCGGGTAGTTGGGCGCTGGCGTAGACCGCCCTCCACGGCGCGATGTGGTCCCTTTCGGCGGACACGAAGTAGCTGTCCTGGCTCACCTCGGCAAGGTCCAGCCGCTTTCCGGCCAGCTCGAGATCCCCTTTCGCCAGCCGGTTCTCCAGGTACAACGACCGCAGGTACTCGGTCTGCATGGTCGCGGGCATCCGGGTGGAGTCGGAGTTCCAGCTCAGAATGTCGAACGGCG
Source organism: Pseudonocardiaceae bacterium (assembly GCA_036389855.1). Lineage (GTDB taxonomy): Bacteria > Actinomycetota > Actinomycetes > Mycobacteriales > Pseudonocardiaceae. The sequence continues at coordinate 13,505 of DASVWA010000035.1, read as the reverse complement.
CCGGCTGCTCCCCCAGCAACCAGTTGTTGACCACGTAATTCCACACCAGGTCCCTGGCCCGCAGCAGGTTGAAGGTGGTGGCCATGCTGTCGGCGGGCAGGTAGCCCTTGCGCTGCAGGGTGCGGTCCATCCGGCGGATGCTGTCCTCGTCGGTGAACACGCCAAGCTGCCCGGGCACGGTGAAGTCGAGCAGGGTGTTCATTACGGTCAGCGACCGGATCCGACCCCCGCCAGGTTGTGGCTGGCCAGGTTGTGGCTGGCCAGGTTGTGACTGGCCAGGTTGTGACTGGCCGGCAAGCCAGGCGGCAGTGGCCATGGCCAGGGTGCCACCCAGACACAAGCCGGCCAGGTTGGTCTGCTGGGTACCAGTGATCTCTTCGACGACCTCCAGGGCGGTCAGCGGTCCGTCCCGCAGGTAATCGCTCATGGTGAGCCCGGCCAGGGACTCGTCCGGGTTCCGATAGCTGATCATGAAGCAGGTATGTCCGTGCTGTACAGCCCACTCCACCAAGCTCTTCCCGGGGGCGAGGTCCATGATGTAGTACTTGTTGATCCATGGCGGGCTGAACAGCAGTGGAACCGCGTGTACCTTCTCGGTCTGCGGGAGGTACTGGATCAGCTCGATCAGCCGGTTGCGGAACACCACCTTGCCCGGTGTGGCGGCAAGCTCGTGGCCGGGGCGGAACTGACCTGGGGTGATCTGGCGGGGCATGCCCTTATTGGTCGCCACGTCACGCGCCAGATTGCGGGCCCCGCGCAGCAGACTGAGACCTCCGGTGTCGATTGCCTTCTTCAACGCCACGGGGTTGGTCAGCAGCCAGTTGGTGGGTGCCATGGCGTCGAGAATCTGCCGCAGCGCGAAATCGGCCTTACGCCGGGTGATGTCATCCAGGTCTTTGGCACTGTCCAGCAGCTCCTGCAGCAGGGCCTCCAGCAACGCATGCTGCTGGCGCACCAGGTAGAACAGCGCGTTACCGGTCCAAGCCGGGTCGGAATACCGTGGGTCCTTGCCCGGTTTGACCGGCCCTTCGCTGTCTAGACCCACGCTGCGCAATGCGGCGGACATGGCTGCTTGCGCGCTGCGCATGCCGAACTCCAGCATCGGCCAGGCGGACAAGGCCGGGTGTTCGGCTACCGATCTCGCGAACCTGCTCAGGGCAAGCCCCAGCCCGGCGGGGTCCAACTCAGCCATCGTGGCGTCGATGCCGAGCAGCGACCCGATCGAGGAGGCGACGTCAGCGGCATCCTGGCGTACCCCCCGCAAGGGGTCGGCGCCCGAACCGTTCGGTGACGATGTGCTCGGCGGAACGTCGCGCTGTCTTGGAGTTCGGCGCTGACCCTGCTGCGCGGCCGACGGGGTCACGTACAACCACCTCCTACTCGGCTCCGGAGTCCCCGCACGAGGGTCCCGACGGAGTTGATACGGCGCAAGTGGATCTCGCTAGGTGCTCTGGCAGGATCCATCGCCGTGTCTCCCCTGCTCAGCATAGTTATTGTCCCGACCTCCGCGTGGTGAGAACCGTCATGAGAGCGGTGGTGAGCCGCGTCACTGAGGCAGCGGTGCTCGTCGATGATGAGGTGGTCGGTGAGCTGCACCGGCCTGGGTTGCTGGTACTGCTGGGGGTCACCCACAGCGACGGGTCAGCACAGGCCCAAACGATGGCCAGAAAGCTGCACGAACTGCGGGTCCTGCGCGACGACCGCTCGGTCGCCGACACCGACGCCGGCGTGCTGGTGGTCAGCCAGTTCACCCTTTACGGGACGACCCGCAAGGGGCGGCGACCCTCCTTCACCGCGGCCGCCCGGCCGGAGCAGGCCCAACCATTGGTGGAAGAGGTCATCACCCGGCTACGGGCCCGTGGCGCCACTGTGGCCACCGGCCGGTTCGGGGCGACGATGCTCATCCGCAGCGTGGCCGACGGCCCGTTCACCGTCCTCCTCGACGTGTGACGCCCTTCAAGAGCTACCAACCCGGGCGGTAACGGCCTCTAACGGATGCCAACCTGAGAAGTGTCTGAGGGTGCGGAAAATCCGGCACTTCACCGAGCACTCGTTCGTCGGGGCAGTGAGGGCCCGGGAACGGAATCCGGGCTCCCGACGTTGTACCAGTCATCGCTGCGGGTACCCGGTGGCAGGCTCGTGCAGCGCCGCGCGCCGACTCGGGAGCGCACACCGGGCCGGCACGAGGATCCGTCGCAGGAAGGAACCTGATGACCGCCGCGCAGATCACTATGGACCGCGACGCCGGTACTGAGGCAGACCTGGATGCGCAGAGCCCGGCAGCCGATCTGGTTCGGGTTTACCTCAACGGTATCGGCCGCACGGCGTTGCTCAGCGCCCAGCAAGAGGTCGAGCTCGCCAAGCGCATCGAGGCAGGTGTGTTCGCCCGTCACGTGCTTGACACCGCGCCGCGGCTGTCACCTACCCGGCGGGCCGACCTGACGCGGCTGGTGCACGACGGCCACAAGGCCAAGGACCATCTGCTGGAGGCCAATCTGCGGCTGGTGGTGTCGCTAGCCAAGCGCTATACCGGCCGCGGGATGCCGTTGCTGGACCTGATTCAAGAGGGCAATTTAGGTCTGATCCGCGCCGTGGAGAAGTTTGATTACACCAAGGGTTTCAAGTTCTCCACCTATGCCACCTGGTGGATCCGGCAGGCCATCACCCGTGGCATGGCCGACCAGGGACGCACTATCCGACTTCCGGTCCACCTCGTGGAGCAGGTGAACAAACTGGCCCGGATCAAGCGGGACCTGCACCAACGGCTGGGTCGAGAGGCCACTCACGAGGAGCTGGCCGACGAATCCGGTATCCCGGTGGAGAAAGTCGCCGACCTGCTTGAACACTCGCGAGACCCGGTAAGCCTCGACATGCCGGTCGGTGCCGAGGAGGAGGCTCCGCTGGGCGACTTCATTGAGGACGCCGAGGCGGCTGACGCCGAGTCTGCGGTGATCTCTGGGTTGCTGCAGGATGACCTTCGCCGCGTACTGGCCACTCTGGAGGATCGGGAGCAGAAGGTCATCCGGCTGCGCTACGGCCTTGACGACGGTCAGCCGCACACACTGGACCAGATCGGGAAGCGCTTTGGGCTGTCCCGCGAGCGAGTTCGTCAGATTGAACGCGAGGTCATGGCGAAGTTGCGCCACGGGGACCGTGCGGAGCGGCTGCGGGCCTACGCCAGCTGATTCCTCCAGCTTCGGCACATGACCGCTCGAATGGCGGCATTGACGGCGTGGGCCGCGGCAGGCACTGTCAGCGGAAACGTGACTAGAATGTGACGTAGACCACGCGACTTGGCGGTCAACCCGCCAGGCTGTCGCGCGCCCCGGAAGGTCGGGCTCGTCGGGGGCCCGGCCTTCCGACCAAACGTTAGCGGCGGGGTGGCGGGTCGATGGTCTGGCGCTCCAGGACGACAGTGCGGTCCCCTAGCGGGGCGTCGAGCTGCACGGCTAGCGACGGGTAACGCAGGTCCATCGTGCACGGGCCGGAGCTGGTCGTGACCTCCACCACCGCAACGCGGACCAGCCGCGGGGTCTGCTCCCGCAAGTCGGCGTGCGCATGGGTGCAGCCGCCCTCCTGACCGTAAAGCCCCACCACCATGCCGCCTTCATCCTCCGTCCACGCCAGCCGCGGATATTCCGCCGGCAACGCTGAAGAATCGATCTGGTCCGAAGGAACGGGCCGTACCCCGTCAGGCGGGGCCGGCCAGTTGGGCAGCACCTCGTGGTCTGCCCTCGATGCGCTGGTGCCGGCTACCTGAGCCAGCCGTTGTCCCTCGAACCCAACCTGGTCGGGGCGGTACCCGCACGCCATAAGTGCAGCGAGGAGGGCGAAGCCGGCCACGGTGAATCCCATTACGTCGGGTTGTCGGGATCTAGGCCATGCAGCGGGAAGACTGCCCGGCGGGTCTCCAGGATTGCCTGGTCCACACCGGTGTCTGCGGTCCCGTCCCAAGGCGTCCAATGGGGCTCGACACCGTCAGTCATCGAGTTCGGCAACTGCACGCCACGGGCCACGGTGGCGGCATAAGCGATCCAGGTGTCCGGCACCGAACTATTCCGGTTGACCTCGCGGTCGAGCAGGGTGGCCAGCAGATGTGTCCACGAACGCGGGACCACCCGGAACAGGGAATAGCCGCCCCCACCGAGAGCCAGCCAGCGCCCGCCGGCCGTCGTGTCGGCCAGGTCGGCCAATGCGCGGTGCGCGGCCCGCTGGCCGTCCACCGACAACGCGAGATCGGCGAGGGGATCCTCGGCGTGGGTATCCGCGCCGTGCTGGGTCACCAACACCTCGGGCCGGAATGCTTGCAGTAGGGCGGGCACTACTGCGTGGAAGGCCCGCAACCATTCGTCGTCCCTGGTGCCGGGCGGAAGCGGCACGTTGACCGCCGAACCTTCGGCGCCGGCAGCCCCGACGTCGGTGGAGTTCCCGGTGCCCGGCCAGAGTGTGGCCGGGTGTTGGTGCAGCGAGATGGTGAGCACCCGGGGGTCGTCGACGAAGGCTTCTTGCACGCCGTCGCCGTGATGCACGTCGATGTCGACATAGGCAACACGGGACGCGCCACCGTCGAGCAGCCGACGAATCGCCAGCGCGCAGTCGTTGTAAATACAAAAACCTGAGGCATAGTCGCGCATCGCATGGTGCAGCCCGCCGGCGATATTCGCCACCCGCGCTGCGCGGCCGGCGAGGATCTCATCGGCCGCGAGCAGGGAGCCACCAGCGACCAGCGCCGACGCCTCGTGCATGCGGCGAAATACCGGATTGTCCGAGGTTCCTAGGCCGTGCCCGACGTATCCACGCGGCGCGTTCTTAACCGCGGCAATGTAGTCCTCGGAGTGCACCATGTGCAGCTCTTCGTCAGTCGCCTGCACCGGTGCCAGGAGTGAAACGCCGTCCAGGACACCCAGCGAGCGGGCCAGCCGGATGGTGAGATCCAGCCGGATGGGATTCAGTGGGTGCCTCCCACCGAGGTCGTAGCCGAAGAAGGCCTCGTCCCAGACGACAGCCGCGCGAGCAGCGCTCATGCCTTCCGACGCTACCGGCCCGGTGCGGGACGCGGCGGGCGACAACCACTAACCAGGACGTGGGCCGGTGGCGACTGGGCGGTCACGGTCGGTGCACCACTGCGACCATGACCCGGCGTAGAGGCCCGCCGGTCGCTCAGGCGAGGTGATTCCGGCTAGCTCGAGGCCCAGCACCAGTGCGCACGCGTTGATCCCTGAACCGCAATAGGCGCCGATCTCCGCGCCGGCCGCACCCCACCGCTGCGCGAGTTCCCGCAGCCGACCCGGCGTCAGCCATCGCCCCTGTGCATCGGTCAGCTCGCCGAATGGTGCATTTACCGCGCCGGGTACGTGCCCTGCCCGGGGGTCCACCGGCTCGGTTTCCCCGCGGTAGCGGGCCGGCACGCGCGCGTCGAGCAACACACCATCGCGGGCCAATGCCGCAGCTTGCGACGCGTCGAGCACTGGCATCGCTGCGGGCCGCACCGTGATCGTGCCCACGGCGGGTTGGGGTACATCGATGGTCACCGGTAGCCCAGCCGCACGCCACGCCGCTATCCCGCCGTCAAGCACTGCGACCGCTGAGTGTCCCGCCCAGCGCAGTAGCCACCACAGCCGTGCTGCCACCGATCCGTCCGCCGCGTCGTAGGCGACCACCGGTGTTGTCGTGTGGATACCAGCGGCGCGCAGGGTGGCTTGTAGCGCTGCCGGATCCGGAAGGGGGTGCCGTCCCCCGGGGCCCGGCGGACCAGCCAGCTCGGTGTCCACATCCAGGAAGACCGCCCCGGGCAGGTGCCCAACCTGGTAGTCGGCGCAACCGGATGCCCCGGTAAGTGACCACCGCACGTCCACCAGGATGAGCGGCTCAAGACGGGTCAGGAGGGCAGCCAGCTGACGGGGCGTGATCAACGGATGCATATTACCCATCTTTCCGGTCACTGCCAGCGAATACTCCGCGGCGTCGCCGGTGGACCACTATCATGGCACCAAGTAAAAGGAGACTGGTGTGAACGATCTCATCGACACCACCGAGATGTACCTGCGCACCATCTTCGAGCTGGAGGAAGAAGGTGTCGTCCCGCTGCGGGCACGGATCGCCGAACGCCTAGGACAAAGCGGGCCAACGGTCAGCCAGACAGTGGCTCGAATGGAGCGTGACGGCCTGCTGACAGTGGCCGACGACCGGCATCTCGAGCTGACGGCGGAGGGACGCAATCGGGCCACGTCGGTGATGCGTAAGCACCGGCTAGCCGAGCGTCTGCTGGTGGACGTGATCGGGCTGGAGTGGGAGCAGGTACACAACGAGGCCTGCCGCTGGGAACACGTGATGAGCGAGGCTGTGGAGCGTAAGCTGGTCGCGTTGCTGGGCAATCCGACCACGTCGCCGTATGGCAACCCGATCCCGGGGCTAGACGAGCTTGGGATCGGGGAAGGCACCCTCCCGCTCGAACCCGACCTGGTCCGCCTCGACGAGGTGGCCCGTCGCGGCGGAGGCACGGTGGAGGTGCGACGCATCGCCGAGCATGTGCAGGAGGATCCGGCCCTGATGGCCGATCTCCACAAGGTCGACGCGGTGCCCGGCAATATGGTGCAGGTAGCGGCTTTGGCCCGGGCAGGCCATCCGGTAGTGCTCTCCGGCGGGGGAGCCATGATCGAGGTTGATGGCGCGCTTGCGCACGCAGTGCTGGCCCGTCGGCGGTGACTGACCCGTCGGGAGTAACTAGGCTGTCGGGAGTAACTGCGCGGCCGGGAGTAATTGGGGCAAACCAGATGCGGCTGCTGGTTACCGGCGGCGCCGGATACATCGGTAGTGTCTGCGCCGCCCGATTGGTGGAGGCCGGGCACGAAGTCGTGGTGCTGGATGACTTGTCCACCGGCCACGTGGATGCGGTACCCGCCGGTTGCCGGTTTGTTGAGGGCGCTGTCGAGGACGCCGGGCACCTGCTGGCAGAGGGTTTCGACGGCGTGATGCATTTCGCGGCCCGGTCCCTGGTCGGTGAATCGATGACACAGCCGCAGCGGTACTGGCTGGGTAATGTGGTGGCCTCGGTGCGGCTGCTTGAGGCGATGCGCGAACACGGAACTCCCCGGCTGGTGTTTTCCTCCACGGCGGCCACCTATGGCGAGCCCGCGTCGGTGCCGATCACCGAGGAAGCAGCCACCCTGCCCACCAACCCCTACGGTGCGACGAAGCTTGCAATTGACCATGCGATCGGTTCTTATGCCGCTGCGCATGGCCTCGCGGCCATCAGCTTGCGGTACTTCAACGTCAGCGGTGCCTACGGCGGTTACGGCGAACGGCACACCGTCGAAACCCACCTCATCCCCCTCGTACTGCAGGTCGCTCTCGGTCACCGCGAAAAAATCATGATCTTTGGGCAGGACTGGCCTACCCCGGATGGCACCTGCATCCGCGACTACATCCACGTGGTAGATCTCGCCGACGCCCATGAACGGGCCCTTGAGCACGCTGTGCCCGGGGAACATCACATCTACAACCTCGGCAACGGCACCGGCTTTTCGGTACAGCAGGTCCTAGATACTTGCCGGCAGGTCACCGGGCATCCCATCCCGGCGCAGTCCGCGGCGCGACGACCAGGCGACCCGGCAGTGCTCATCGCCTCCAGCGATCGAGCACGTGAAGAGCTGGGCTGGAAACCGGAGCGGGCCGAACTCGCCGCGATCGTCGCCGACGCCTGGAAATTTGTCCGCGCCACCGGCTGATTCGGTCATCGCTTTCGTCGCGAGCGTCGCTTACGGTTCCTGCGCGGAGGTCGGAGAAGGGCCGCAGCGGCGTCTGCCGCAACAGTACGCAGCACCTCTGGTGGCAGTCCGCCGTCCAGTGCGGCTCGTAACAGCCCGGACAGTGAATGCTGCGGACACGCCTGCAACGCCGCGTCCAACGCGACACCGGCCAGTGCACCGTCCCCGCGAAGGTAAGCAACCAGCGCCAGCAGCGCCGCGGGTTCGGCCCGCTCCGGTGCAGGGGTCGCTCGAACAAGGGCCAGCCAAAGCCGCTCGGCGGCGACCGCGCCCGGTCCCGTGCACCAGGACAGGCACGCGTCCCGAACCCGGTGGTCGCACAGCGCGGAGGCCACCTCGGTGACAGCCTTGTCACTCAGCGCGATGTCGCCTGCAGCCGCCGCTCGGTGCAGGTTCCGTAACTGCGCGAACCTCTGGAAAACCAGCGCGGAGCTCATCGGATGGTCAGCGTCGGCGGCGTCCAGGAGCCTGGCCCGGCGTTGCAAAGCTGCGAGATCCTCGCCGGCCAGCAGGGCGACCATCTGCTCCCGACTACCGAAGGTCACCGCACCCGCCGCGACCGTAGCGGCTGCTAGCGGGCTGGCCGTAGGATCGGACACGGTGCCGGCGCACAGAGAATCGTCGTAGCAACGCCATGGGGCACCGTTGGTGATCTGCGCCGTCCAGGCCGCGTGTACCAGCGGGAGTCCAGCGCTGGTCAGCATGTCGTCGAGGGCATCCACCAACGCCCGGTGCGGGGGATCGCCGTCCAAGGTGAGATCGCCCCCGATCACCACCAGGGCGACGCCGGTAGGTCGCTGCCGGGCGAGCGGCGGCAGCAGCTGCTCGGCTAGAAACGGGGCCTGAACGTTGTCGACCAGATCGGCACGCAGGGTCAATCCCAGCCTCTTACCGTGCAGTGCCAACAGCACCACGGAGTCTTGCGGGTGAAACCCCAGCAGATGGGGAACGGCGGCGATCAGTTCAGCCGGGTCAGAGAGCCGGATACGGCTGGCGGCGGGTGCGCTCATGCCGTCGAACGGTCCTCCGGCATTGCCTACGGCGACAGTCACGACCGCGCCGGTTGTGGACTACAGGTATGGGTGTGGACTACTACCTCCCCAACACCACAGCGACCCACCGGAATGTCGGTGCGGTGATTATCCTGCGGCGCCTGGTGGGGAACCGATGACCGGCCCAGGGGTGGTCGGTTTGTATGCCGTCGACATCGACCCCGCTGCGGTGCAGTGCGCCCGCCGCAACGTCGCTGGCGCTGGTCAGGTGCACGAAGGCGATCTTTATGAGCCGTTGCCCGCTATGCTGCGGGGTCGCGTCGACGTCCTGGTCGCCAACGCGCCTCAGGGCTTGACGTCCAGCGGCGGGTGACCGCCGCGGTGCAGCTAGGGCTGAAGCCGGGTGGCCACCTGCTGGTCGAGTGAACGAGGGTCAGGCGCCGCAGACCGTTGACCTTCGCCCGCGGCCGGCTGCTCCCACGGGTGGCCAGGATGGCAGTGCCAGCACCCCGGACTGCACCTGGAAGGTCACAGCTGACGCGGTCGCCGGCAGACGTAGGCCACCGCAGGTGGCAGGTTCCGCCAGACCGTGCGGGTGCGCAGCACCTCGTCGAACACCTCTCCGAGCAAGGCACGGAACCGCCGGGCCGGACTCAGTGGCAGCGCGTGCACGTAGGCGAGGGTGGTGAAGGAACCCTCGGGACGCAGTGCGCGCGCCGTCGCCTCAACGATGGCACGCTGCGCGACGGCGCTGATCAGTGACCAAGGCAGCCCGCAGAGCACTGCATCAACCGCCGGCACGTCGTGGTCAGCAAGCAGCCGCTCCAGCTCAGCGGCGTCCCCCAGCATGACCTCGACGTCAGGGAACTCGACGCGCAGGTGCTCGGCGAGCACGGGATCGATTTCGACCGCCACGTGGCGCCCACGCCCAGCAAGCCGGTGCTCGATCGCGGTGGTGATCGAACCGGTGCCAGGCCCCAACTCAACCACCACCGGCTCGCCCACCCTGGGCACCACTGTGGCCATCCGGGCCGCCAGGTGCGAAGAGCTCGGCGCCACGGCGCCCATGGTGGCCGGATTACGCAGTGCGGCGGCGAGGAAGGGGACAAGGTGTCGCGGTACCAGCGGCATGCGGAAAGCCTGCCCGCCCGGGATGGCAAGTGTGAAATCGATCTTGCGGCCACCCCGAGACCGGCGGCTGAGCTGCTCAGCAGTCTCGGAGCTCCGGTGTCTGGTTCAGTACCTGGTCCCGGGCGGAGACAAACCGTCGGTAGGCCTCGCCGGTCACCGCCTCAGGGCGAAACGCCGCCACCCGGTGGCAGTTCTGGAAGGCCAGCTGCACGCCGAAGTGGCGTTGCAAGGAGCCCCGGATGGCGTCGCTGGCCAACGCCCGTAGCAGCTGCCCCCGAGCTGCCTCGTCCGGCGGCGGAATCGCGTGATCGGCGAACTCCGAGCCGGGGTTGACCGCAAGGTCGCCGACAACCTGCGAAATCACCTGCCAGGCGTAGGGCAATGAATCCCGTACGACGGTCACAAACGCCGCATCATCGAGCTCACTGTGCTGGGCTACTTCGATCATCGTGGTTGGCACGTCCAGTGACATCGGTCCTCCTCGATCGGTGTTTCACGAGCGAACAGCAGGGAAGAAGTCCGGGTCCACTTGCTCGGCGAGGTCCCGACCCGCCGACTGGTTCGCCCATGCCCTCGCATTGCGCAGGTGAAAGTGCACGGTGTCGCGGTGATATGCCGTCCAGTCGCGCTGTACTCCGTCAAGCTCGGCGAGCACCGCGTCCAGCGCGTGGCGCACTTCGGGCTCCAACGCATCAAACGACGGAGCAGCGCCCTGTTCGGCGGCCCGCACCCAGGCTGATTGACCCACAGTCGCCAGCAGGGCGGTACCCAGTTCGCCGTGCAGCCAGGCGGTGTCATCCTCGGCGGCCGCTTTGTTGCCGACCACTCGCAGCCGCACCCCGTGTCCCTCAACGTGCTGCTGGAGCTGCCGGTACACCCGCACCCCGCGCCGGGTCGGTTCGCTGACGAGGATCACAAGGTCAAAACGGGTGAACAGTCCGGATGCCAACACATCGGCGCCCGCGGTCATGTCGACCACCACGTACTCGCCGGACCCGTCCATCAGATGATTGAGATACAGCTCCAGTGCGCCGGTCTTGGAGTGGTAACAGCTCACCCCGATGTCCTCGGGCTCGAACTCCCCGGTGACCATCAGCTGGGCACCACCAACGGGACGGGCAAAGCGGCGGTGCAGCTCCTCATCCGGGTCCAAACGGAGCATTCGGGAACCTCGGCCGGGCGGTGTTGTCTTGATCATCGAATCGGCCGACGTGATCCGAGGGTTGCTGCCGCGTAGGTGCTCCTTGATCCACGGCAGCTGCGCACCCAACGGTGGGACCTGCTCATTCTCCAAGCCCAGCGCCTCACCGAGGTGCTGGTTGATGTCGGCGTCAACGGCCAGCACGGGCCGGCCGAGCTCGGCAAGGTGGCGGGTGAACAGGGCCGACAACGTCGTCTTACCGCTGCCACCCTTGCCGACGAAGGCAATGCGCACTGTGCTCCGATCTCCTTCCAACGTGGTCGACCAGATCGTAAACGATAGTCGTTACCACTAAAGGGTGGCGCAGCGTCTCACCGCGGTGGCACCGAGTGCACATCGGGCGCCGCTGCCCAGGGGATGGATTCGACGCTGTGCCGTGTTGTATTGGCTGAACGGCCTGCACGATGAGGCCGACCGACCCGAAGCGAGGTAGCAGCAAGTGACCGCTGACCTGTACCGAATCGACGCGGAGCCATCGGCTCCGACGGGCACGGTACTGGTACATGCCCTCACCGGATTCGTCGACGCCGGTCAAGCCGGGCAGGTGGCAGTGGCACATCTGCTGGCGAATCTGGAGCACCGTGTCCTCGCCACATTCGACGTCGACCAACTAGTGGACTACCGCACTCGCCGGCCGACGATGGTCTTCGACGGAGATCGTTGGGACAGCTATGAGCGCCCGGAGTTGGTACTGCACGAGGTACGTGACAGCGAAGGCACCGCGTTCTTGTTACTCGCTGGCCCAGAGCCGGATCTACAGTGGGAGCGGTTTACCGACGCCGTCCGCGAGCTGGTCGAGCGCTTCGGTGTAGGCCTGACCGTTGGTCTGGGCGCAGTGCCGATGGCCGTCCCGCACACTCGGCCGGTGACGGTCACTGCGCACGCCACGCGCCGCGAGTTGATCTCCGGCTACGAACCGTGGTTTGGCACCATGGAGATCCCCGGCCACGCCGGTGCGCTGATGGAGCTGAAGCTGGGCCAAGCGGGGCACGACGCGATGGGCTTCGTCGTGCACGTGCCGCACTACCTGGCCCGCATCGAGTACCCAGAGTCCGCCCGCGGGCTGCTGGAGCATCTGGCCCGCAGCAGCGGGCTGAGCCTGCCGGTGGAGGCGCTACGCCCAGCGGCACTGCGAGTTCTGGCTGAGGTGGACAAACAGGTCGCCGATTCCCAGGAAAGCATGTCTGTGGTAGCTGGCCTGGAGGAGCGGTTCGACGCCATCATCGGTGGATCTGGTCAACGTCGGCTGCTGTCCAGCGATGCCGGGCCGTTGCCTACTGGCGACGAGATCGCCGCGGAACTCGAGCAGTTCCTCGCCGAACAAGATGGTGGCAGCGCCGAGAGCTAACCCGACCAGACTCTGGCCACCTCCACGGTGACCGACGTGGCCTGGGCCCGCCCAGCCTGCGCGGCGGGCGCCCGACGGGCCAGATCCAGCACGTTGCGGCCGATCGCACGTCGTGCGTCGGCGTCGGGTGCGACCAGCGCGACCCGTGCTCGCTTGCGCAACGCGGCTACATGCGCAGCCGCACCAATCGCCGGCCGGAAACCACGCGTGACTGGGGCGAGCACCACAACGCGCTCATACCCTGCCGCCAAATCAGCATTGGTGGCCGAGCGCACACCGCCATCGATCCAGCGCCGACCGCCGATGGTGGTCGGTGGCCACACTCCTGGCACGGAGCAGCTGGCCGCAACGGCATCGACCAGGCTCACGGCGGTGCCGCCCACCTCGCTGCCCTCACCGAAGGCGGCGAACTCGCCCGATTCCGCATCGACGGCCGTAACCAGCAGGTTCTGGGCCGGCCAGGTACGTGCTTGCAGCCGGGACGCGATAACCCCACGGCGCTCGGCTTCCGGAACCGTCGCAGTCGCCAGCGCCATCCTGCCGACTCGTACTCCGACCTGTTGCGAGCCCCGAGAACAGGCAACGGCCCAACCCCACCGCACCATCGTCCCGATCCCCATTCGGACCGGTGGCTCAAGGGCCGGCGGAAGGAGTTGACTGGCGTAGAGCTCCTCGAGATCGTCACCCGAGGTGATCAGTGCACCCGCCACCGATCCGGCTGACGTGCCAACCACGAGGTCGGCATCGCGCAGATCAACCCCATGCTCAGCCAACCCGGCGAGCATCCCTAACTCCCACGCGATGCCGGTGATCCCACCGCTGCCGAGCACCAGCGCGCGCCCCGGCATCCTCGCCTCCTCCCGCAACGCAGCAAGCCGCGATCAGTATGGGCGACCTACGATTGTGCAACACCGGCATGTCGAAGCGCTCATGTCGACATTCGCTGCCGTGCCTACGACGGTTCAACGCCCCGCATCTGGGGCCGCCGTCTCCAACGACCTGTGCAGAGACTTTCAGCTGCAGCCACTGGTAGAACCGCAGCCTTCGCAGACATAACAGGATCCGGC
>DASVWA010000034.1:0-25872 GCA_036389855.1 Pseudonocardiaceae bacterium | reverse complement strand
CCCCACCGTCGTTGCAGGGAACCGCTGGCCACTCGCTTCCCCCGCCCCCCGGGAAAGGCCGGTCGCACAGCGGTTCCCTGCCTGCATGTGGCGTTCAAGAGACGGCGGCATCGTCGATATTGTGGCGCATTGTTGTGACGCTGAATTCTTGCCACACGAGGGATCAGGCGCCGGCCGACCGCACAGCGTAATCCCAAGTCACAGCGTAATCCCGGTATTGCGGTACCGCGAGTTCGGAGATCCGTTCATCCGCCGGGAGTCTGGGCGGTCTCGTCGGCAGATCTGTCAAAAGTCGGCAGGTTCACCATCGGGCGTGGCGACCGCTGAAGGTGCCAGGCAGTCCACCCTCGTAGAGGTATTTGGCTTCCTCAGCAACCTCTCGGGTCAGGCATGGCCACGATGCGGCGACGCCGTTGCTGTCGCGGCACGCCCAGCAGCGACCCTGCGGGTCAGGCACATGTGCGTTCAGCGCGCTGCGCCACATGTCCGGCAAGTCCGCCAGGATTGCTGCCATGCCCATGTCTATTTACCTCCCGGAGATCGAGCCACCTTACAACCGGCGAGTCCGGTCGCAGTTCATACCAGCGATTCCTACCGGCCGAAGCAGCCGATCGGGGGATGACCTCACTGTGCAACCGACCGTATCCGGTGGGTGACTGCGCACTGGCTATTTCCTCCTCGACACACCGCACGACACTCTGAACGCGACACGCCGCTGCCGCAGGCGAGCGGGCGCCCACGGCAGTGAGTCAATGCTGTTGACTGTCTGTCGCTATCCGTGTCGTTAGCGTTACTGCTCGCTGCCCGCAAGCTCGTCAAGCCGTCACCGAACAGGCAATCAGCAGCTGACGTCGACGTCGCCGGCTCGAGACCGCTCGACAGTGCGACCTTGTAGGCCGATCGGGTACGCTCAAATCGGATACCATCAAGGCCTTGAGATCCATCCGCGCGACTGAGAGTGTGGCACCGCTCTCCTCGTCGGTTCCCACGGAATCCGGCAGGGTGAGCGCAAGCCCGTGGTTCGTCCTCCCCCGTCGGACCGCGGCCCGCCAAGGATCCCTGGGGTGCCCCCCACCCAGGAGGGATCCACTACGCGGGACATCGTGGCGGGGCGACCCGAGTGTGCGACTCCCCCCCTCTCCCCGGGTCGCTCCGCCACAACAAGCCCTTAGTTCAGCGCACCAGGTGCTCGAATGCGGAGAGGTTGACCAGCGACTCACCACGGGCCACGCGCCAGGCCCATTCGCGCCGGATCGACGAGGCGAAGCCAAGCTCCAGCAAGGTGTTGAAGTCACCGTCGGCGGCTTCGGCCACCTGGCCCAACACTCGGTCCAGCTCGTCGGCAGTCACCGCGTGATGGGCTAGCCGACCCACCAGGTAGATGTCGCCGACCTTGTCCAGGGCGTAGTGCACGCCGTAGAGCCGGGCGTTGCGCCGTAACAACCAGCGGTAGACATCTGCGTGCGCATCATCGGGATGGCGGCACACGAACGCCTCCACCAGCACCCCGTGCTGGCCAACCAGCACCCAGCAGCTGGTCTGCAACCTTTTGCTCCCCGGCAGGGTAAGCAGGAAGCTGCCGGGCTCACGGTGTTCATGCTGCAATCCAGCCTCGTCCAGTGCCCCAGCGATGATCTGATCCAGCTGGGCCGGACGGCTCACACCGCCACCTCGCGCTGCAGGACCTCTACCCGGTAGGCCGCCGCGGCGTCGGCGTAGACCTGCAGCAGCGCCTCGGTGGTGCGTTCCCAGGAAAAGCGCCGGGCATGTCCGGTGGCGCCAGCGGCTAGCTGCTGACGACGCACTGGTTGCAGCGCCACGGCGGACAGCGCATCAGCCCAGTCGACCGGCTGGTGGCTTGCCACCAACTGCCCGGACACCCCGTCGGCTATCGCTACCGGCAAGCCGCCCACGTTGGCTGCAACCACCGGCGTGGCGCATGCCTGCGCCTCCAGCGCCACCAGACCGAATGACTCGTTGTAGCTGGGCACCGCCACCACATCGGCGGCGCGGTACACGCTGACCAGCTCAGCGCCACTTTGCGGTGGGACGAAGACCACCTGCTCACTGATACCCGTTGCGGTGGCCAGCTGGTGCAGCACGGTGGGCTCGGCCAGCCCGCTACCCGAGGGCCCTCCCACGACCAGCACCCGCAGCCGGTCACGCAGCGCCGGGTCCCGGCGCAACATCTCGGCAGCGGCGCGCAACAGCACATCCGGCGCCTTGAGCGGCTGGATACGACCGATGAAGGCGAGCACCACCGCGTCGAGTGGCAGGTTGAGTACAGCTCGAGCGGCGTTGCGAGATCCCGGGGTGAAACGCTCCAGATCGACTCCGGGGGGGATGGTGACGGTGCGAGCTGGGTCGGCGCCGTAGAGGTCGACGAGCTGAGCAGTCTCGGCGGGGGTATTCGCCACCAGCCGGTCGGCCTCGGCCACCACCTGCTGCTCGCCGATCACCCGGGTGTACGGCTCCGGGGTGTCGCCGTGTGCCAGCAAGGCATTCTTCACCTTGGCCAGGGTGTGTGCGGTATGTACCAGCGGAACTCCCCAACGGTCCCGGGCCAGCCAGCCGACCTGACCCGAAAGCCAATAGTGCGAGTGCACTACGTCGTAGTGACCCGGCTCGCGGCGCGCCTCGGCCCGCAGCACCCCGGCGGTGAAGGCACACAGCTGGGCCGGGAGGTCGTTTTTGGCCAGACCCTCGTAGGGCCCGGCCGCGATGTGCCGCACAGTGACACCCGGCGCCAGTTCCACCACCGGAGGCAGACCGGACGAGGTGGCCCGGGTGAACACCTCGACCTCCACACCACGGCTGGCCATCCTAGTCGCGGTCTGCACGATGTAGACGTTCATCCCGCCGGCGTCGCCGGTGCCCGGCTGGTCCAGTGGAGAGGTGTGCACAGAGAGCACCGCGGCGCGGCGCAGCGCCATCCCGATCCGGCCGATCACTCGCCTATCTTGCCGTCATCCCCGCCTCATTCGCATTGCACGCAGCGCGCTTAGGGTTGGCGGCGTGGGTGAGCAGCGAGCGACAGCGGTTGTCACGGGGGCCAGTAGCGGGATCGGGGCGGCAACCGCCCGAGCGCTGGCTGCGGATGGCTTTCACGTAGTACTCGGTGCCCGCCGGGTGCAACGGTGCCAGGAGATCGCTGACGAGATCGGCGGCACCGCATTGCCCCTGGACGTCCTCGATCCGGAATCGGTGGCCGCCTTCGCCGCGGCGGTACCCACAGCCCGGGTGCTGGTCAATAACGCCGGCGGCGCCAAGGGGCTCGATCCGGTCCTGGAGGCCGACGAGGCCCAGTGGCGCTGGATGTGGGAGGCCAACGTGCTCGGCACGCTACGGATGACCAAGGCGTTGCTCCCGAAGTTGATCGACTCGGGCGATGGCGTGCTGGTCACCGTGACCTCGATCGCCGCCCTGGAGGCCTACGACAACGGCTCGGGCTACACGTCGGCCAAACACGCGCAAGCAGCGGTGCACCGGACATTGCGCGGTGAGCACCTCGGGCAGCCGGTACGGTTCATCGAGATCGCTCCCGGCATGGTGGAGACCGAATTCTCTGTGGTGCGTTTCGGCGGCGACAAGCAGCGGGCGGAGGGGGTCTACGCCGGGCTGACCCCACTGAGCGCGCAGGACGTCGCCGAGGTCATCGCCTTCGCCGTGAGCCGCCCCTCACACGTCAATCTCGATCTCATCGTGGTCAAGCCCCGTGCCCAGTACTCCGCCATGCGTTCCGCTCGCAGTTCGGATCCAGACTGGGACTCGGTGGACGCGCGCCCACGGTAGCCTCCCGCCATGGCCAGCCGATTGAAGCTGCGGCACCGCTACCCCGAGCCGCCGGAGCGGATCCAGGCGGTGCTGACCGACCCCGATTACCTGCGCGACAAGCTCCGTGCGGTGGGCGGTCCACGGGCCGAGCTGGTGTCGCGGGAGCAGGACGCGCGCGGCATCACCGTCGTGCTGCGCCAAGCTGTGCCCGGTGACGCGCTGCCGTCCTTCCTGCGTTCTGCGTTTTCCGGGGGTTTGACGATCCGCCGGATCGAGACCTGGACCAACACTGGCGGCAGCGTGCAGGCAGTGGTCGACGGGGCACCGGGGACCATCACCGGGACGATGCGCCTGGAGCCGGAGCCCGCCGGTTGCGTACTGGGCGCCGAGCTCACCGCCGAGGTCCCGTTGCCGTTGATCGGTGGCAAGGTGGAGCGGATCATCACCGACAACATCGGCAAGCTGATGGACGCCGAGTATCAATTCACCCTGGAGTGGCTGAGCGACACCGGGGCCTAGGCTGGCCAACCGTGGAGCTCGCTGAGTACCAGGCACGGATTGCGGCCGAGGCCGGCCTGTTAAGGGCCGCGGCGCTTTCCGTCGACGCGGACACTCCGGTGCCGACCTGCCCAGGTTGGACCGCGCAACGGCTGGTGGAGCACGTCAGTCGGGGCTTCGACATGGTTATCAGGGTGCTCCAAACCGCTGACCCGAAGTCGCCACCGAGTCGGGTGCAGCCACCGCCGGGCGACGTGTTCGCCGGTTTCGACGACCGGTTGGCCACCCTGCTCGACCTGCTCTCGACTATCGATCCTGCCACTCCGGCCTGGCATTGGTCCCCCACGGCACCGAAGATCGCGGCGTTCTGGTTTCGTCGGACCGCGCATGAGGTCGCGGTGCACCGGATCGATGCGCAGTCCGCGGCGGGCATTGATTCGGTGGTGGCTCCCGATTTCGCCGCGGACGGCATCGATGAGGTGCTGACCCGGCTGATCGGGCGGCACACCGACACGTGGGCCGTCTCGAAGTTGACCGGCACGGTCCTCTACCACGCCCCAGACGCCGGGCGGGCCTGGGCTGTCCGCCTTGTACCGGGTCAGCTCCCCCAGACCGTGCCCGAGGCGGTCACCGAGCCGGACGCCTCAGTCATCGGGCTGGCCGACGCCGTCTACCGCGCCGCCTGGGGCCGCCCGTCCGGTGCTTTGATCAGCGGCGACAGTGCCCTGGTGGACGCCACCCGGGCCGGCTGAGCTCGGGCATAGGTGCCCGACACACCGGGTATGAGAGGCGGACACGCCGGGAGGGTTAGCAGGTGTGTTCGTGGGAGGCGTGGTCGTCATGCTCGATCTGCAGGGTGCTGTGGGTGAGCCCGAAATGCTGGCTGAGCTGGAGGGTGGCGGCGTCGAGCACCGAGGCATCCCCGCAGTGCAGCGACCGTGCCTCATCGACCACCAAGTGCGCGGATATCGCGTGCCGGCCGGCCGTGATCGTCCACAGATGGAGGTCGTGCACGCCACGCACCCCCGGCACCGCGCACAGCACCCGGTGTACCTCCGCGGCGTCGACACCTCGCGGGACACCTTCCAGCAGCACGTGCGCCGCCTCGCGAAGCAGCGCCAGCGCCCGAGGCACGATCAGCGCGGCGATCACCAGTGACGCGACCGGGTCGGCCTGGCGCCAGCCGGTGGTGAGCATCACCAGCGCGGCGCCGAGTACCGCCACCGACCCGAGCGCGTCACCCATCACCTCGAGCATCGCGCCGCGCAGGTTGAGGCTCCGTTCGCGAGATCCATTCGCGCCGGAACCGCCCCGGGTGAGCACTGCCAGCGCGGCCAGGTTGCCGAGCAGACCCAGCGCCCCGAGCACGAGCAGTGGAATCCCGGGAACCGCGGGCGGAGCGCTCAGCCGGGAGACCGCCTCCACCGTGACCACCCCCGCGACCACGAGCAGGATCAGCGCGTTGAACGCCGCGGCGAGAATCTCAGCACGGCCCAGCCCGTAAGTCCGCATCTGACTCGGCGGGCGCTGCGCCAGTGCGGTGGCGATCAGCGCAACCACGAGACCGAGCACGTCAGTGGCCAGATGTCCGGCATCAGCGAGCAGCGCCAGCGAGCCGGTCAGGGCGGTCCCCACCACTTCGACCAGTAGTACGGCGGACGTAATCGCCAGCGCCCAGCCGAGCCGGCGACGGTCCGACGGTCCGACGGCGGCACCGTGTCCGTGGCCGTGCCCGTGATGGCCCATGCGTCTCACCATACATACATGCACGCTCACGCAT
Source organism: Pseudonocardiaceae bacterium (assembly GCA_036389855.1). GTDB lineage: Bacteria > Actinomycetota > Actinomycetes > Mycobacteriales > Pseudonocardiaceae. The sequence continues at coordinate 19,820 of DASVWA010000034.1, read as the reverse complement.
GAGTCATGCGAGCAGTGTTTTTTACGAAACCGGGCTTCCCAGACCGTCGACGATGTCGGCGCCGGGCAGCGCGGCCAGTACCTCACCCGGCAACAGAAGCTTGCTGCGCCGCAGGCCCGATCCCACGATCACCTGATCGGCAACGACCACTGCGGGGTCGAGCAGCACCGGCCACCCGGCGGGCAATCCGAGCGGGGTGATCCCGCCGTACTCCATCGAGGTCAACTCCACCACTTCGTCTCGCCTGGCGAAGGACGCCTTGCGCACATCCAGCCACCGCCGGACCACGCCGTTGACGTCGGCCCGGGTGGTGGCGAGCACCACGCATCCGGCCCAGCGCTGCACACCAGCGCGCTTGCCGGTGACCACGACACAGTTGGCGCTGGCGTGCAGCGGCACGCCGTAGTACTCGCACAGCGCAGCGGTGTCGGCCAACGCCGGATCGATCTCAGCGACGACGCAGCATGTTGCGTGCTCACCAGGCAGCGCGGTCAGCGCGGCGGCAACCGGCTCGGCGAGCAGTTCGGGAGCGTCCAGAGCGGGTCGAACCTGCAGCCGCCCAGCTATCCGGCCCACAACCCCCCGACCCTCGGAGCCGGCACAAACCCATGTCACCAGCGCGGCCCGCGCTGCACCTCGGTTACAGCGGGCTTGACATCCACTAGATAGACCAGCACGGCGACCAGCCCGAGCAACCAGAAAAACAGCCAGGCGGCCGGGTTGAACAGGACCAGAACGGCGGTGCCGCCGCCGGTGATGCCCAACCAGGCCGGCTTGGTCAGCTTGTCGGTTGCGGTGTAGGCATCAGCTCGCTGGAGAGCAGCATGGATGAACGCGAAGAGCCCGACCGGGATTGCGAGCCCGTAGAGAATCAAGAAGACCCAGAGGTCCAGCGACTGCAGCAGCACCCATCCAGGATACGCATGGCTGCTGGGAGCAGCAGCCTCGTGAGTGCGTAACAGTGTTCTAACACTGTTACGCACTCACGAGGCTGATCAGAGTAGGAGCTGGGAGATGGTGTGGATGGCCAGGCCGGCGAGGGCGCCGACCACGGTGCCGTTGATCCGGATGAACTGCAGATCCCGCCCGACCTGCAGCTCCACCTTGCGGGCGGTCTCCTCGGCGTCCCAGCGCTGCACCGTGTCGGTGATCAGGGTGGTGATCTCCCCGCGGTAGTTGGACACCACGTAGCTCGCCACACCTTCCAGCCAGGTGTCCACCTTGGACCGTAGCTCGGCGTCTGAGGACAGCCGCAGCCCCAGGGCCAGCAGCGCATCGCGCACCCGGCGCCGCAACTCCGAGGACGGGTCCTCGGCGGCCTCGAGGAGCATCTTCTTCGCGGTGCCCCACGCCGACCCGACCAAGGTCTGAACCTCGGGGTGCGCCAGCACCTGCTGCTTGACCACTTCGGCGCGCGCGATCGTCACCGGATCCGTGCGCAGGTCGTGGGCGAACTCGATCAGAAAGGTGTCCACCGCCTTGCGCATAGCGTGCTCCGGATCACTGTGCACAGCCCAGGCGAATGCCAGCACTTCGGAGTACAGCTTGTCCGCGACCAGCTCATCGACAAACTTCGGCGACCACCCGGGCAACCGCTGGCTGACCACCCGCAGCACCGCGCCGTGGTTGTCCCGTACCCACTCGTAGGCCCGCTCGGCCACCAGATCGACGAGTTTGTGGTGCTCCCCGTCGGCGAGCAGCTGACCGAGCAGCCGGCCCAGTGGCGGCCCCCAGGGCTGTTCGACAAGCCGCTTGACGACCGCGTTCTCCAGGACCGCCTGGACGTCGTCGTCGCGCAGTACGGTCACCGCAGCGCGCACCGCGGTGGACAGTTCCGCGGTGACCCGCTCGGCGTGGCGGGGTTGCGCCAGCCACCGACCGAACCGAGCGCTGACCCCCACGCGTCGCAGCTTGTCGATCACCACTTCTTCGGCGAGAAAGTTGACACCCACGAAATCACCGAGGTTGCCTCCCAGCGCATCCTTCTTACGAGGGATGATCGCTGTATGCGGGATCGGCAACCCGAGCGGGTGGCGGAACAGCGCGGTGACCGCAAACCAGTCGGCCAGCGCACCGACCATGCTGGCCTCGGCCATCGCCCGCACATACCCGATCCACGTCGCGCCGTCGGGTTGCTCGTTGAGCCGCGCCACCACGTACACCACCGCGGCACCCAGCAGGAACCCCAGCGCGACCCCCTTCATCCGGCGCAGGTCCCGCTGTTTGTCCTGCTCGTTTTGCGTCAGCTCCACGCTGCCGATTGTGCCTCGCCCGGCGCGACGATGGCCCGGCAGGATGAGGGCTGTGCGAACTCACGGACTGGTCGCCCGGCTGCAGCCATTCACGTCGACGATCTTCGCGGAAATGACCTCGCTGGCGTTGCGCACCAGCGCGGTGAACCTCGGCCAGGGCTTCCCGGACACCGACGGCCCGGCCGGCATGCTCGAGGTCGCCCGCTCGGCGATCGCCAGCGGGTGTAACCAGTACCCGCCCGGAGCGGGGATCCCCGAGCTGCGCAAAGCTATCGCCGAGCATCAAGCAGCGCATTACGGCCTCGTGCACGATCCGGACACTGAGGTGCTGGTCACCGTCGGCGCCACCGAAGCGATCAGTGCCGCGCTGCTGGCCCTGGTCCATCCGGGCGACGAGGTACTGCTCATCGAGCCCTATTACGACTCCTACGCGGCTGCGGTCGCGCTGGCCGGCGCGACCCGCCGAAGCGTGCCGCTGGTCGCCGACGGCAACCGATTCGCCCTGGATACGGACTCGCTGGCCGAGGCCATCACACCCGCGACCCGGGCGCTGATCCTCAACAGCCCGCACAACCCCACCGGCACGGTGTTGCACCGCGACGAGTTGACGACACTGGCGGCCGTGGCCGCGGAGCACGATCTGCTGGTGATAGCCGACGAGGTGTACGAGCACCTGGTGTTCGACGGTGCACAGCACCTCCCTATCGCAACCTTGCCCGAGATGGCGCAGCGCACGCTGTCGGTGTCCAGTGCCGGTAAGACGTTCAGCGTCACCGGCTGGAAAATCGGCTGGGTATGCGGGCCGGCACATCTGGTGGCCGCGGTGCGGGCGACCAAGCAGTTCCTCACTTTCGTCGGCGGGGCGCCATTTCAGCCCGCGGTTGCCCACGCACTGCGCGCCGAACAGCAGTGGGTGGCGATGCATCGTGCGGCGTTACAGGCCAAGCAGCACCGGCTGGCCACGGGGCTAGGTGCGGCGGGCTTCGGCGTGCACCGCAGCGAGGGCACCTACTTCATCTGTGCAGACGTCCGGCCGCTCGGATACTCCGACGGCCTCCGGTTCTGCCGCCAGCTGCCCGACCGCGCCGGTGTGGTGGCAGTGCCGGTACAGGCCTTCGTCGATGACCCAGCGCCGTGGCAACACCTGGTGCGCTTCGCGTTCTGCAAGCGCGACGAGGTGCTCGACGAGGCAATCGCCCGCCTGGCGTCGGCGCGGTTATCTCAGTCGCCAAATCGGTGACAATTGCTACTGATATGCCATCTAGCGGTCACAGCGTGTAGTGTGAGGTAGCGATTGTCCGGGTGACGGGAGTCCAGACTTCTCTCGCCCGGCTCCGATGAGGACGTTGGCGCGGCAAGCCGGCGCAGGGCCGGCCCCGCGGAAGGGTTGAGGGGGAACCGGTGGCCACCATCCCCGACGCAGGTGGCGCACGGTGTGCGCCCCACGGGGCGCTGCGTGCACTGCCATGGCGGGTACTGCCATGGGCTGCACTGCTGCGGGTCGCCGTGCTCGGCGGATTGGTCATCGCGGGCTGGCTGCTGGGATCTGGAATCGGCCACGCACAGCAAGAGCTGGCTCCTCAGGATTTCGGTCAGCAGGAGAACATAGTCCGGCTGGTCGCATTTCCGTTACCCGATGACGACTCCGCAGGTCCGCTCGGCGCGCCGCCCACGGTGAAGTCGACGGTCACGAGCGTGCTGCGTGCGGTGCCAGTACCGCGACTTCCGGTCCGGCCTCCGCAGATCCCCGTGCTGGCGCCGGTGTCGAAGCTCGCTGCGCCGGCTCCGGTGACCCGGTCGCACATCCAGTCACAACCGACGACCATGCAGGTAAAGGATGTGCCACCGCCGGTTTCGCCGGCTGAGCCGACCGTCCGGGCGGCGACCGTCGTCGCCCCCGCCCCGGTGCACACCGCTTCACCCGCGGCTGCGGCCTGCAAGGCCGCTCATCCGGTTGCCGACCCATTAGCGGACCAGGTCGCCGATCCATCGGTAGGGAAATCCCCAGGACTGGGCCACGGCCCAGCGGCCCCGGCTCCTGCGAGTCCATTCGGAACTACCACCGCGCCGTGCCCATCCGGTAGCACCGGAAGCGGGGGGATCACCGGCTGTGCCCAACCTGTCGCGTTGAGTGACGGACTAGCTGGCATGGATCCGGCTTCGACGTATTGCCTGCTGTGCGCTGACGTCAGCGGCATGCCGCTGGCGGCTGCTCAGCGGCCCTCCACGTCACCAGACTGACCTTCACGACCCGGTGGGTCGCCGTTATTGGCGACCCCGGTCGATCAACCCTGCCGCAAGAGCCCCCGATCTGTCCGACCGCGCCCGGGCTGATCGGGTTCAATGGCCCCGGCGTCACGTTGCCCCCGTGACGCCGGGGCCCTTCAATGTAGTCCGCGCGGCAGCGCACGCTCACCTGTTGCTCAGCGGGGCCGGATAGCCAGCCACTCCTCCACCGGCATACTCCGGGCCAACTCGTAACCGGTCGGGAGTATGAAGCCGCCGAGGTGGGTGCGGTGGTAGACCTGCCAGGCGTGATAGCCCAGGTAGGCGCGCTCGTCAGCTTGCATCAGGGCGGCGTAGTGCCGCACCCCCTGGACGTAGCGATTGTCGTTGTTGTAGCGGTAGAGGGCATTGTCCAGATGGGCGTCGGTGCCATCAGCGGCACCGTTGGCGGCCAGGTAGTTGGCCGCACCGAAAATCGCATCGCGGGTGTTCCATACATCACCGCCCAGGCCGTAACGCGCCCAGGTGGCCGGGAGAAATTGCATTGGTCCCTGCGCGCCGGCGCTGGACAGCCCGATGATTCGACCCATCCTGGTTTCGACCAGGTGCACCGCGGCCAGCACCGACCACGGCACGCCGAAACGCTGCTGAGCCTGCGCGTAGTACGCCCGCAGCTCCGGTACGGGGAGCGGCTCGACGATCCGCCAGGCCGGCATGGTCGTCGGCAACTGGCTGGTCATCGCCTGTAACCCACGTCCCGCCGCGACGTTGCGTCGCACCGGGTCCTGCAATGACACTGGAACGTCGGCCAGCACAGCGGCGTCCCAGTCTGGCCGGTCGACAACAGCGAGGTAGGCCACCTGCGCGGTCCGGCCGGCAGCGGTGGCCAGCTCCGGCGAAGTCGCCGGGTCCCGCACGGCGGTCTCAGCGACGGTGATCTGCCGGGCCACCCCGCTGGGATCGGTCAAGGCCCGCGGCTGCTCACCGGTCAGCGCCGGTGTGTTCACCTGCTGTGCGGCCCCGCATCCGGCCAACACGGCCAACACGGCCAACATCATCACGATCACGGCTGTCCGAAGCACGGAGCCTCACGTTACCGGCTAGCCGATGCTGACCGGCGTGGTCACTGTGGTCTGGTCGATGTCGGAGGTGCGCACTGTCACTGCCAGCTGCCAGGTTCCGTCGGCCGGAATCTGGAATCCGGTGGCGACATAACGCCCTTGCCCGGTGCGCTGCAGGGGAACCGGGAATGGGCCGAGCTGCTCGGAAATGAGGGCCAAGGTGGCGTTGAGCTCGGCCACGTCACGTGGGCCAGCGGTGCGATCCTGCACCGTGACACTGATCGTGGCAGGTCCGGTGACGGCAGGATCAACATCGACGGTGAGCTGGCCCCGGCCGCCCGGTCCGCCGGTGTCATAGCTGATGACCTGGTGGGAAGAGCCGCGCGACGCAGCAGTTGCGGTTCGACCGGGTTCGGCGTTGACCAGCAGCGCGGTGACGCCGAGCACGAGGGCACCGAGCACGGCTTCACGCAGCACGCTGCGCCGCAGTGTCGATACCGCGGGGGACGATCGCGATGCCGCACCGACACCGATACCACCGACGGGCGCTCGCTGATGCAGGGTGACCCACGTGCGCGACTTCACCGCGACGGCAAGCAGCAGCGCGACAATCACGAGCTTCGCCAGCAGCAACCGACCGTAGTCCGTTGATCCGAACGCCGCCCAGCTACCGAGCTGGCGCCACGATTGGTAGCTGCCAGTGCTGATGAGCAGCACGACCAATCCGATCACGATCGACGAGAATCGGTACACCGCTGCCGTCAGCTCCGCACTCGCGCCAGCAGGTCGCAAGATGACGGCAAGCGTGGCCAGACCACCAAGCCACCCACCCATCGCCAGCAGATGCAGGACATCCACCGGTAGCGCCAGTGCTGATTGACGCCCCGTGGCGGCGTGACCTGCCACCGCCCACGTCGAGGCGAGGCCCACGGCCAGACCCACACCTAGCGCACCGAACCACGCGTGGCCACGCCGCGCGAAGTGTCCCAACCAGGCGCACAACAACACGAGGTATCCGCCGGTCAGGGCCAGCAACAGCAGCCGGCCGGTCAATGCTGCGCCGAACCGGCTGTCCACGGTCGCGGAGAACACCGCGGGGTCGACAATGCGATCGGCACCCAGCCCGTAACCGTAGGGCCCTTGCAGCAGCAGGCCCACCATCGTGGCCGCCAGCAGGCCGGCCCAGCCGACCAGCATGATCTGCCGGACGTCGCCGCGGGCGATGGCGCCGGGCCAGCAGAGCAACACGAAGGCAACCGAGCCCACCAGCAGGGCGAACGACGCGAACGCTGCGGCCCGAGCGATTCCGTAAATCACCCCGATCGCTGCGCTGCCGCTGGCCCCGGCGGCCCCGGCGGCCCCCGCGGCCGACGGGTGACCCACCGAGAAGGTGAAGCCACCCGCCACCGGATGCGAGTCGGCCGACATCACCCGCCAGGCCACGGTGTAAGTGCCCTGCTGCGCACCACTACGCAGCGCGACGCCCACGATGGAGGAGCGACCGAGCGCAGCGGCACGACCGGTGTCCAGCTGCGTACCGTCCGGCCCGAAGACGCGGATCCCATCGGCTGCCACCGCCACGGGTTCGCTGAAGGTCAGCGACACCGTGGTGGGTGCAGCGGCAACCACTGCGCCCTGCCCAGGATCGCTCGAGATCAGCACCGCATGCGCCGCCGCCGAACCGGCACCGACCAGTGCCCCGAGCACCGCGCAGACCACCGTTACCACGCCCGCTCGCAGCACTGGCCGGCAGCACGGCAGCCGCATGGTCAGCCGGTGGCGGTACTGGGTCCCTTTCTTCGGCTCAGCAGACTCAAGCCGATCCCGATCACCCCCAGCACGATCCCCACGATGCCGAGCACCACGCCCGCGCTGCTCGAAGAATCCGCGTCGCTGCTGGTGGAGGCCGTCGTCACGCTGGTACTGGCCGGTGTCAGTTTGAGCACCGGCGCGGGATGCTCGGGCTCGGCGGCACCCGGGACAGGTGTGTCGATCCACCGCACCACCTCGCCGTTGTCATAAGTCTGCAACGCCTTGAAAACCAGCTGATCGGTGTTGGTTGGCAACGGGCCCAGCGACACGTCGAACTCCTCGAACGTGCCCGGCGCAATCTTGCCTCCGGTCCAGGTGATCTTGGACACCGTTTCGGTGACCTGCTCGCCGCCTTCGGTGGTGATCGGCTGTGCCAACCTCGTCTTCTGCACGGTCGACGTCCAACCGGCGACCGCACGGATGGACACGGAGGCGATGGGATGATCGGTCGGGAAATTGATCTCCAGCGCAGTGGTGGACGCGGTGTCGCGCTCGTTGGGCACCCGGAAGGCAACCTTGGTATAGCCGCCTTGTTCGACGCTACGGGGATTCACCGTGACGTGCGCCGACGCGACGCCCGCCAGGGTGAGCAGCACCACAACACTGACGGCACAGACCACGACGGCGCGACCCCCGAGTCGCCACTTGATCTTCGACATGACGGCACGCTCCCTGCAGAGCTGGGCACAACGACGTATGCGAGCTGGCGGCAGTCACCATTGGCAGTCACAGCATCGTCACGAGCATGTAACTCATCCCGATACCCATGATGATCCGGCCGGAGCCGAGCAGGTGGGGTGAGGCAGCCACACCGCGCGGTCCATCGCCAAGCAAGGCAGCGCCGGTGGCGGTCGCTGCCACGGTGTGCATCGGCGTGACCAGCCGAGCACCCAGCCATACCGCGAACACCAGGAAGTACACCACGAACGCCCAGGCCAGCCCCGGTAGCGCAATACCCGGACCGGCCATCGCGATGCCGTGGGTCGTGTGATGACCCCCCGGGGCCCCGGCCAGCATGTACACCATTGCCAGGCCGCCCAGCAGGTGATGCACGTCAGCGGCTCGGTCGGTGCCGGGTTGCTGGATCACGACGGACTGCGCTGCTCGCCGGAGCAGTCGGACCGCGAACCACACGGCGATGATGCTGAACAGCACCTGCCAGTACAGCGCGGGTACCGGACTACCCCAGGGCCACAACATCGCGCCCATGCCGAGGCACATCACGCTGTGCGACGCATCCACGGCACGGTCAGTGCTACAGCCAGCTCCTGAAGTATCCTGGCGAAACGCAAGCAGCCGCACCGCGAACAAGAGGGCTAGCCCAGCGAACAGCGCAGCGCAGATCCCACTCACCCACACCGCTGCTGCTGCAGCCACATCTCGCCTCTTTCCCGCGTCTGGTCGGCCCCCGCACCGCCTTGCACAGGTGTAGTCGGTGGCACTTCGGCGTTAGTTCCCAGGCGCGCACGAACCGGCGGACGCCTACGACGCGCGGCTGGTGGTCACTCGCCACTGATGGGCCGGTCCACCGCGGACGAAACGGCCTTGCGGCTCTCCGCCGAACCATGACTGCCGTTGTGATGCTGCTCGCGCAGCTGCCGCTCGATTGCGTGATCGGCGACGATCATCGGGTCGGTTCGCAGATCGCGGGCCAACGAGGCACATAGGCCGATCATGAGCAGGATGAACGGAGCCGCCGCGATGATCGTGAGCGTCTGTAGCCCGGACAGCGCAGTTACCCCACCGACCAGCAGCATGACTATTGCGACCGCACCGGTCGCGGCACCCCAGAAGATCACGTTCCAGCGCTGGGGATCCTGGTTGCCGCGCTGCGACAGTGTGCCCAGCACCATCGACGCAGCATCGGCACCGGATACGAAGAAGATCGCGACCAGCACCATGACCAGCACGCTCGCCACCCCGGCAAGCGGGAAGGTGTGCAGCAGTCCGAACAGCTGTGCCTCAACGCCGCCCTGTCCAGCGATATCGGTACCACCGCGCTGCGCGTTGATCGCGGCCCCGCCAAAGATGGCGAACCACACCAGGCTCACCACGCTGGGCACCGCGATCACCCCGGCAACGAACTGGCGGATTGTCCGGCCCCGGCTGATCCGGGCGATGAACATGCCCACGAATGGTGTCCAGGAAATCCACCACGCCCAGTAGAAGATCGTCCAGCTGGACAGCCACTCGTTGGTCGCGTCGCCACCCGCCGCTGCCGTACGGGCTGACATGCTAGCCAGGTCGCGGAAGTAATCGCCGACCGCGGTCGGAACCACGTTGAGGATCAGCACCGTCGGGCCGACCACGAAGACGAACACCGCGAGCACCACTGCGAGCACCATGTTGGTGTTGGACAGCCACTGGATGCCCTTGGCTACCCCGGAAACCGCCGAGGCGATGAACGCCACGGTGAGCACCACGATGATCGTCACCAACAGGGCATTGCCCGGGCTGTAGAGCCAACCGTTGGCCTCGAACCCGGCGCCGATCTGCAGCGCGCCGAGTCCTAATGAGGCCGCCGAGCCGAACAGTGTGGCGAAGATCGCCATGATGTCGATCGCCTTGCCCGCTGGGCCTGCGGTGGCCTTCCCGAGTAGTGGCCAGAAGGCAGCGCTGATCAGCTGCGGTCGGCCGCGCCGGTAAGTCCCGTAAGCCAGGGCCAGCCCCATCACCGCATACATTGCCCAAGGATGAATGGTCCAGTGGAACAGCGTGGTGGCCATCGCCGTGCCCAGGCCCGGCTCAGCCCCCGGCGGTGGCTCGACGAAGTGCGTCAGGGGCTCGCTGACCCCGTAGAACATCAGCCCGATGCCCATTCCCGCGCTGAACATCATCGCGACCCAGGACACCGTGCGGAACTCGGGTTGCTCGCCGTCACGGCCCAGCGGAATCCTGCCGTAGCGAGACATCGCCGCCCACAGCACGAACACCACGAAGCCGGTGGCAGCAAGCACGAACAGCCAGCCGAGGTTATTCACCAACCACTGCAGCACCGTGGTAGCAACCCGGGCGAGTGAACCAGGCCGGCCGACACCCCACCCCACAATGCCGCACGCGATCACCGCGGCGATTCCGAACACCGCCCAGTCGGTCAGCCGCCAGCCGGACCTAAGGGGTTCGGTGGCGGCCTCCGCCTTGCCGACGCTACCCGGCTGCCCTGTGTGGTATGGCTGACCGTTGTACTCTGCGGACGTCGGCTCTGGAGGCATGACGTGTGCGGGCGCCTCTGGATGCGCCCTCTCCTCTCCGTAACCGCGCGACAAGGGTCACGCTCGGACGACCAAATACCTAGCGTGTCGGCCCCGGCCTCGAAGGATACCCAGGGCCACCCGATTGGGGGAGTACCAACGAGACCACCGAGGTCAGTCGTTCAGGCGGGCGGCGTCGGATGCAGAACCGTCAGTTACGCGCGTGGAAGATGCCCCATGCCAGATTGCCGGCCTTGCCGCCCTGCACCCAGTACTGCAGACCAGTCTGCATCCGCGTGCAGTACTCGTCGCTGACTCGGCCTGCGAGCTCGGGCTTGCGTCGCACGAGTTCGTCATACACGCGCTGGTAGTGGCGAGGTAGCTGCTCGGAGTGGTCGTGGAAGTCCACGGAGCGCACGCCTAGCCGCAACAGCTCGCGCTGGTAGAACGACGGGGTGGCCAGTGTGTCAAGCTGAAGTCGTTGCAGAATCGGCTTGAGGTCCTCGTTGTTGGCGCGTTCGGTGGCCATCGGATCGGTGAAGATCATCTGGCCGCCGGGCCGGAGTACTCGCACCGCCTCCTCCAGCACCCTTGCCCGGTCCCCGCTGTGCAGCAAGGAGTCCTGCGACCAGACCACGTCGAAGGTGTTGTCCTGGAACGGGACATCCTCGAACGAGCCGTCGACTACCTCGATCAACTCCTCGAGTCCCTGCTCGGCGTTGAGCCGCCGGTTGCGCGCGTTCTCGACCTCGGACAGGTTCAGGCAGGTGACCCGGCACCCGTAGGTACGGGCCAGATAACGGGCGGCTCCCCCGTATCCGGCGCCGAGGTCAAGCACACCGGACTCGCGGCTGAGCTCGCCGAGGTCAGCCATGCTCTCAACGGTGCGGCGGCTGGCAACGCTGATCTCCTCGGACTCGTCGGCGTACATGCCGACGTGGATATCCTCGCCGCCCCAAACGACGGCGTAGAAGCTGTCGGCGTCCTCGGAGTTGTAGTAGTCCCGGGCCGTGTTGACGGCGTTGGAGTACAGATCGACCGCCTGCTCCTCGCAGCGGTAGATCTTCTCCGCGATGTGAATGAAAAAGTCCGGGTCACCGTCTGAGTAGGTCGACTGAAAGTCACCGTAGGTCTCGATTCGCTGGAAACCGACCTCGCGCAGCAGCCGCCGCATGTAGTTCTTGCGCAGCGGGAACATGTTGAGGTGGTAGACCGACTCGTCCGGGAATGTGTAGCGGAAGCGGGCCAGCCCGTCGTCGATGTGCTCAGGCTCGACCTTGATCTTCTCGCCGCAGTAGTAGTACGCGTGCTTGGACGAGAAGCCGTCGTCCAGGATCGTGTCGTAGTTACGCTGATCGATGATCAGCACACCATCGTGTTTGAGCATCGCGTAGAACTCGGCGAGCGCCTTGCGCCGGTCGCGTTCGGAGAACAAGTGGGTGAACGAGTTGCCCAGACACACGATTGCGTCGTAGGTGCCGTGCACGTCGCGGTTGAGCCAGCGCCAGTCCGCCTCCACGACACGCAGGACGTAGCCGCCGAAGGACCTGCCGTTCTCGAATGCCTTGACCAACATGTGTGGGCTGCCATCGGCACTGACCACTTCGAAGCCCGCTTCCAGCAGCCGCACTGAGTGGTAACCGGTGCCGGTGGCGACGTCGAGCACCTCACGGACGCCTCGGGCCTTGAGCTGGTCGATGAAGAACGCGCCCTCACTCTGCGCGCGGCGCTTCCAGTCGATCAGCTCGTCCCACTTCTCGACGAAGCTAGTGACGTACTCCTCGACGTAGTGGTTGGACTCGCGTATCTCGGTCGGGCTGTCGCCGAAGTCCTGCTGGCCATCAGCCTCAGTGTTGACGTCCAGGGCGGTTGCCTGCGATTCGTCGTCGCTCGGCGGAATTCGGGCGTTGGTCAGGGCGGCATCTTTCATCATGTCACCTCACGAACTCGTCGTCCTCCAACTCATGCCGATCCGCACAATGCGCCCGGCCCATCACGTCAGCCTGCCGGTGAGAGTGTGTTCAGCGGGGGCAGAATCGGCTAATCACATTGCATAACCGGCATCGTTTACTTTAAGTGAACTCGCCGAGTCCGGCAAGGTCCGTACGCAGAGTAGTACTCCTTTCGGGTGGTCCGCTGATTGCCCTCATCGCTGTGAGCAGCAGAAATGCCGTCTCGCTTTCGGTGATAGGAACGGCAGTCACGTTTTTCCGTAATGCCTGCCCGTACGGCGTCCAGGTGTGCTACGCGCCGTATCACGCGCGCAGCTGTACCAGCGACGTGGTCACGAGCTGCGCACACTCAGTGGCCGCGACCCCGGCGCCTGCAATGGCCACTCGGGGCTTGCGCAAGCTCGCACGCGGTCCAAAGCGTTACGGCGGTGCTGGGCTAAATGCCCTGGCGGGCGCATCAACCTGACGATCACACTGCCTGCGTCCGAGGTGTTGAGCATTCATAGGCAAAAGAATGTCACCCGACACGGCAGCCAATAACAGGATCAGCGCGGCTGCGCTTGTCTTCGCCGCCTGTAAGCAAGAAGGAACGCCGGTAATTAGGCAAGGGGTCTGCCGTTCACACTGGCATGAGTCTCAGTGCATAGGGCGCCCGGATCGGGTGACGGGTGGGGGCAGGGGCGTAACGGGGTCAGTGCTCCAAACGATGACACGGGTAGCCCCCGTGAGGCTGTTGGACCCCCGACCCGGCAGCCTCACGGGGTCTTCCACTGTCATGCCTTGGGCGCGAGTTAACGTCAGACGTGATCGCGGGGAATCACTCGCTGCCAGTTGGCTGAGTGCACTCGCTGGGCACCCTCGTAGGCGTCGAGTTGCGCATACACCTGAAAATCGGTGGGCGTGGACGTCAGCACAGTGCGGGTGACGGCCTGCACTTGCCACTCCCCACGCGCGAAGCTCACCGTCGATTGTGTCTCGCCGCGGACCGAGCACGGGTCGTCGTCGCTGCAGCTGTAGCGCTCGACGGTTCGTCTGGCCACGTCCAAATCGATGTCATCGAAGTGCAGGATGCCGCGGTCCTTGATCACCTCAAGTGTCGAGCGGTAATCGACCAGGTCTCGGGAGACGGTCCAGCGTTCCTCGGCCGGTTGCAGCTGGGTCACCGGGATAGGCGGGGTCCCTTCCGGGTCGCCGAACGGCCGCACTGACACGTCATCAGGCTCGCGGATGGGCCGCACCGGCAGCCGAAGACATGTGTGATGGGTGAAGATCGACAGGCACACTAGTCGCGGCGGTGGCCAGGCCAGCGGCCAGTATGAGGTGGAAATCGCCAGCCTCAGCCGGTGACGGGGCGGCAGGGCCTGCGCCATACCGTTGAGCTGCACGGCTGCTTGGTATCGCTGGCCGGGCACCAGCAGTTCGGGCGCGCTGTGCCCCTTGTAATGGGTGAGGTTGAGCAGGCCGTAGCTGATTCTGGTAGCGCGCCCGTCGGGTGCAACGTCGGACAGCCGCACCGCAACCATCGCCACCGGCGCGGTGGAGGCGAAGGAGAATTCCAGCACCGGTGCGCCGAGGATCTCGCAGCGCTCGGTGAGTGGATCGGAATCGAACACCAGTGATCCACCGTCTTCCTCCCGCTGGTCATAGGGCAGGTCGGGAGGCGCGCTGTAGGAGCACCACTTGCCGGCGAACTGGCCGACCGACAGTGGCGACTGGATAGTCAGCTCCTCGGCCTCGACGCGCTCGTCCGGACGACCGATCCGGTGCCGCGCCAGCGGGTGTACGGACTCGTACACGTGCGGCGACGGCCAGGCTGGTTCACCCACCCAGCGGCCGGGTCGCTGCTCGTAGGCGGTGGACGGGGGCACCGTGTCCTGCATCCAGATCCGCAGCATCGGCTCATCCATGACGCCGTTATCAATGTCCTTGAGCCAGCGGTCCCACCAGCACACGACCTCCTGCAGAAAACCGATGGCCGGTCCTGGCTGGCCGAGGTGCGGATACCTGTGCGACCACGGGCCGATCAAGCCTTTACGCGGTACGTCGAGTTCGGCGAGCAGCCGGAAGACCGCATTGGAGTACCCGTCGGCCCACCCAGAAACGGCGTAGACCGGAACCGCGATATCGGCGAACTTCTCACATACCGACCCGTGCTGCCAGTAGCTGTCCCGCCGCTGGTGGCGCAACCACTTCTCCAGCCACAGCCCGCTGCCGGTGAGGCGCTCATGCCACATGTCCCGCCAGCGCTCGCCGACCACAGCGGGATCCGGCGGGCAGGAGTTGTAGGCGAACATATACGAAGCCCACGAGAGATTGTCCGAAAGCAAGCAGCCGCCCATGTAATGCACGTCATCGGCGTAGCGGTCGTCAGTCGAGCACGCCGTGACGATCGCCCCGAGGCTGGGCGGCCGGCGCGCCGCCAACTGCAGTGCATTGAACCCGCCCCAGGAGATGCCCATCATGCCGGTGCGCCCGCTGCACCACGGCTGGGTGGCCAGCCAGGCAAGGACCTCCTCGGCATCGGTGAGCTCCTGTTCGAGGTACTCGTCACGGAGCACGCCCTCCGAGTCCCCGCTGCCGCGAAGGTCGACCCGTACCGCGGCGTAGCCGTGCCCGGCCAGGTAAGGGTGCTGAATGGAGTCCCGCCAGGCGGTGAGGTCCCGATGCCGGTAGGGGATGAACTCCAGGACGGCCGGTACCGGCTCGTCGTCGGAGGAGGTGGGACGCCAGATCCGCGCCATCAGCCGCACGCCATCGGACATCTTGATCCGGACCTGCTCACCTGCCCTGACTGCATAAGGCAGGGATGTAACCTGGCGCATCAAGCGCTGGACACCTCCTGGTCATCGATGTCGAAGGGCAGGGCCCGGACGCACCGCTGGTACTTCTCGATCAGCTCTGCCTCGTCCTGGGCACCGACGTAAATGTTCGCAAGGATATAGCTGTAGCTGTCCTGCATATGCAGCTCTGAGAGCCGGTCACCCTCGTGGACACTCACGTCAACGGTGACACCGGGAATCTCGCGCTGTACCTGTTCGATCTCCAGCTCGGTGGGTTGGCGGCGAACCACACCGTCATTCCAATGCCGCAGAAACCACTTGGCCGCGACCTGGTAAGTGCCCTGGCGGCGTGGCATCTCCGGGTCGCGGCCCAGCGCCAGCCGCAGCATCGCCAGGTGGTTGGGCGCGCCGTCGACCTGAGCGAACAGCTCGGCGTGTGACTGGGAATGCCGCGGGTTGACCTCCAGCAGGTACAGGGCATCGGTGTTCTCGTCCCAGAAGAACTCGATATTGAACGTCACCTGCTCCAGCCCGACCTGCCGCACGACACGATCGGAGATGTCCGCCATCCGTTCGGCGACCCGGTCCGGAATAGATGCGGGGTACTGGTACCGCAGAAAGCTGGGGCTGCCTTCGTGCCGGACCGAGTCCACCACCCCGAGCGTGTGGGTCTCGCCGCGGTAGCGGTAGCCCTCGAAGGTCAGCTGCCGGCCACTGATCGCCTCTTCGGCCAGGCACACCTGCCCGCCGACCTCGGCGATCTCTGGTGGAAGTTCAAGAAGATCGAGGACGGTTTCGAACGGGGCCCCCATCCGGCTGATCCCGTCCCGGATCTGTTTCAGCGCATCTTGGAACTCCTGCTGGTTGGCCACCCCGAAAGCAAGGTCGGAGGAGACCGACTTCACCGGTTTTATCCACATCGGATAGCTCACGCCTTCCGGCGGGCCGGTGTCCCGTTGGGGGTCAACCAGGCCGAACCGCGGATACTCCTCGATCACCTTCTGCTGCTCGAGGCGGCTCCAGTACTTGTGCTCGCACTTCACCACCGCCTCCAGGCTCGCGCAGCACAGTCCCCCGAATCGGCGACACAGGATCGGGACCATGGTGCTCACCGGGAAGTCCCAGAATCCGATGATCGCGTCGACCGACCCCTCGAAAGCCTCCAGTTCACCGACGGCCTTGTCCAGCAGATCCCGTACCGGGATCTCCTCACCTTCCAGCAGTTCTTCGAGGGACAACAACGGATAGAAGCGGTATTGCTCCGCATCGGGCAGATCCCGCAGAATCCGTTCGTTGTGCTCGTCGAGACCCAATACGAACACGTTCACAGCCACCAACCCACCGCCCTCCGTAGCTGAATCCGGTCGCTCCATATCCAGCGAGCGGTGTATGAGGCAGCGCCAGCCATCAGCGGCAGCTGGCTGCATCACGCCGGCCGCGAGGCGCTCACCTCAGACGTTGAGAGGAACTAATCCCCGGGATTGGCGCTGCCACCCTGGCCGGGGATGCCAGCGTTGCCATCAACACTGACTACGACATCACGGTACGGGCTGGCAGCAGCTCCACGTGCTGCCCGTCAAGCTGGGCAAGTGCCGCGTGTCGGACATCAAATCCTCTCGCATGGTGACCCAGCGCTCAGGGCACGGGAATCGTTCATCGGCCACATCGTCTCACTGCGTCTCCACGACCCACCTGATGCGCAGCCGCGTCGGGACTCCTTGGCGCATTCGGTCAGTACCGGCGGCGGCGGGACAGCAGGCCAAGCAGTTTCGTACGGTTTCGCGGGTTACTCGCGTACCGCCGTCCCTGGTCAATCGCCCGCTGTCCCTGCGGGCTGCTCAGGAAGCGCCGGAGCTTGTTGAGGATCGAGGCCATCACGACTCCTTGGAGAGTAGGTGGCCTCCAGATTAACCCCATCGCGCGCGGCAAGTCCGGTTACCACTGCTAGTCCCGCGCTGATCTCCCTGGTCGGCCGAACCAGCGGCTGGCCGGGTAAGAAGCTGGCCGCACCACGCCCGGCCGCGGTCGCCGCCAAGAAAAGACCCCAGCACCGGCCGAACTTTCACGATTACCGTTCGGGCGCAACGACAGTCGGCTGCGTGAGCGTTGTGCGCAATCACCCGATCCGGGAGGCGCTTGCGAGATTACTGCCCGCACAACCGGGAACCCCTGTCCGGACCGTAGGCCCAAGTCTGAACCTCACAGATATGCAGGAGTTCTCGTGAAGCAGACCACGAAACTCGTTCGGGGCCCGGCGCTGCGCCGTCCCCTTGCCGTACTCGTCTCCGCTGCGGGGCTCGCAGTCGCGGGCTGCGCCAACAACGCTGAGGCGCCCAGCGCGCCATCCCCGCCCGTGGTGAGTTCGGCGCCGCAGGCCGACCCGCAGTCGGCGACCCTCGAGTGGGCCAGGTCGATGTGCCAGTCGCTCGACCCCGCCTTCGACCAGCTCGGCGCACCACCCCAGCTCGACCTCGGCAATCTCGCCGCGACGCGGCAGGCCTACATCGACTACTTGACCAATGCGCGAAACGCCACACAACAGGCGGACGAACAGCTCTCGTCAGTTGGAGCCCCACCGGTGGACAACGGAGCGGAAGTTCTCAACAACATGCGCAACCAGCTCACCCAGGTGCGCGAAGACCTTGACCGAGCGCTGACGCAACTCAACCAAACCGACCCCAATGACGCGGCGGCGATCGGGCTGGCCCTCGGCTCGGCCGGCAATGTTCTGGGCGCGTTCGGTAACCGCGCCCAGGTGCTCACCGACCTGGCCATCGAGCCGCAACTCCGCTCGGCCATCAACCAGACGCCCGAGTGCCAGGACGTGATCGGGGTGGACGCCGGCACCAACGCACCGACCGGATCGCCGCAGCCGCCAGGCTGACGGTGGACCGAGAATGAGCGTGGTCGATGAGCTGGATCGGCTGGCGGAGCTGCGCGAGCGAGGGCGCAGCTCCCCCACCGAGTACCGCTGAGGCGCTGCTCAACCAGTCAGCAGCCAGGATGCAGCGGGGCTGCGCTAGCTTCGGGCAGGCAGCAGCGGTTTCCCGATCGGGGAGAGTGGCGCAGACGCCGGTCTGAAGAGGTCGATGTTGTCTACGGTGGGTCCCATTGGCGCACCACTGCCGAGCGCCGGACCAACCGTTGGAGATTGCGATGCCCCAGCTGCTTGAGCGTGACACGGTCGACTACTCGGTCCGGTCGGATCACCACAGGCGGCCACGCCGAAAGCTGCTGGCCGCCGCCATCGTGATCGCGGTCTTGGTGCCGATCACCACGCAGTTGGTGGACGTGTTGCCGGACTGGAACAACCCTTTCAGGCCGCAGATCGTGGATCACAGTCCAGCGCCATTGCTGCTGGCGCTACAGGACCTGTCGCAATACCACGCCGCCACCGGCACTTTTCAGGTGGTGGTAGACGTCGAGCGCGACACGCCAAATGTGCCGTCGCTGCTCAGCGGCGAGCGGACGACGTTCCTTGGCGCCGGATCGGTCAACGCAACAGTCGACTTCACCAATGTCGGCGCGGATCGGGTGACGGTGTCCCCAGATCGGCGCTCGGTCGCGATCGTCCTGCCGGTCCCGCAGCTTTCGCCCGCCGTGGTGGACCCGGCCGCGAGCCGCGTGGTCGGCCGCGAACGTGGCCTCGTCAATCGGATTGCGGCCGCATTCGAGGACAGCCCAATCAGCGAACAGCAGCTCTACCAGCTCGCCCAGACCAAGATGAACAATGTCGCCGCGGCAAGCGGCCTGACCCAGCGCGGCGAGGAGAACACCCGCCGGATGCTCACCACGCTGGCCCACTCACTGGGGTTCACCGACGTTACGGTCACCTTCGCCGCCCCGTCGATGCCGGACACTGACCACGCATAGATCAACCGATGCACGTTGGTCAGCCGTGCGTAGGGGCCCGGAACTCCGGCGTCAACGAGTCGTCTTCGTCGCCGCCACTGCCCGCGTCGACCGGCACCATGGAAGCGACGGGTAGGACGGAATCGTCTTTTACTGCCCTTGCCGCGGCCGGCGAGTCCTCAACAGCCTTGGTCACGTCCGCCGATTCCGCGAAATCGGCCAGGATTGCACGCTCATCCGGGCCCAACGGGCGCGCGTCGGACTGTTCGCCCGGCTCGCCGTCCTCGCTGCCGGTCGCCATCGCGGTGTCAGGCACCGGCACGCAGTCTTGAGGGGAACTACCATCGTCGTTCGTCATGGTGAACCTCCTGCAACCCCGAGTACCCGTTTGTCGCGAGCGTCAAAGGAAGGAAATTCCCGCGTCACATCCAGACGGGTTCACCCGCGCCCGCTCGGGTCACCGTCGTATCCGCCGGGGCCGCTGGAGGCACCTCCGACCCGATCCAATCGAGGCCGCCGACGACGGCCAAGATCACGGCAGACGCCACCAGGCTGGCCACCCGGCCGGACCGCAACGCCACTGGGGGCGCGCGATGTGCCTCAGCCACTGTTGGCGCCAGTAGCCGCACTGGACATGCCGCGCCTCGGCACCGCACGGCCGGAGTGGCAACCGGCACGGGACGTGCCGGAAGGG
>DASVWA010000033.1:0-6044 GCA_036389855.1 Pseudonocardiaceae bacterium | reverse complement strand
CCGCCGAGGAACACCAACATCAAGAGATTCATGAAGGTGAACGTCAGCGAGTTTCCATGATCACTCGTCCGATCGACGACAAGAATACGGCCGCCGACGCACGCTGCCTGGGCGCAGCGGCGCAGGATCCTGGTGGCATCTCGTGACCCGATAGGTGAGGGTCAGGCTCTCCCACAGCTTCTGGGTCGCAGCATCGGCGTCGTCGAGTACTCGGGTGGTGTCGCAGAAGATGGTGCGTCCACCTTGCCCCTCGTCCAGAGCCTTGACGCACTGGAAGATTTGGAACTCCGGGATCCGATCAACGAACATGCCATCCCAGTGAAACGACACCCCGGTATTGTCGAAGACGTGATCGGTTGGGCACTCGTGCTCGACCAATTCAAGCACGGCCCCGAAGGACCAGACAAGTACCTGTCCCCACGATGCGGCGTACCGCGCCAGTTCGTCGGGATCTGATGAGGCGCCGAAGTCACGAAATATGAGGAGGTGATATTTGCGCACCAGGTCCCGAGCACCCGCAACCGGAACCTTGGTCATATCTATCTTGCCTCCAACCGGACGTATCATTACTCCGAAGGGGGAGACGGCTTCCACCTTGAACTTGCTGGATAGGTTGGTGGGCAACAGTTCCATGAGACTTTCCTTTTGAACTCGACGTGGCTGCAATGTTCGGCCTTGGCGGGCGCTTCACGCCTACGCGACGAGGCCGAAAGAGTTGTTTGAAGAAAGATGCGGCTGCCTCGCAACATAGTGTGACGGTCTGCCGTGAAGGTAAATAAGCTCGGCGCCCGAGGCTTCTGCCTGGTATCGCTTCATGAGGACGAACCGACCCCCGACGTCGACCGCCGTGCCGTGCCACGGAGTGATCCAGTTGTCCGAGGTCTCAAGAAGGTTGATGCCGAGCTTGGGCGAACCGCAGGGCTGTGGATGGATAGACAGTCGCACAGCTTCTGGAAAGCGTTCCTCGATCAGCCTTCCCCAAGCCCTGCTCCGCTGGATGACGCCATAGGCCCGCTCGCGACACTCTCGCTGAAGGGCGGCACGACTCTTATTGTAGCCGGGCATATCGGCGTCCTCAAGAAGAAATCTCGTTATACCACGGTATAATGTGAGTAAGTCTCCTCTCCGGCGCACCTGCCGCTTGAGCTCGTCAACACCTTCACCATAACGCTCCATCAGCAGAAGACGCATCTTTTCATATGTGCGTCCCCTGTACTCGCGATCAAGGCCGAACACATTTAATGGACCTGGGTCCGCTTCCCCCATCATGACTCTCAACTCGGCCTGATAGGAAATAATGTCCGCATCGGCGATATGTACGAGATCGCTGAACACATGGCCGTCGGAACAAATGATGATCCGAGCCCCAGGGGCATAGGTTTCTTGAATCTGATCGCAGACCTTGCGAAGAAAGTCCAACGAGAGTTGTTCCGCCATGTCAGGAGAAACGCCGATTACTTTCGACTTGTTCGGCGACTTACCGGGAAAGGCGGGTAGTGCGAAATCGACAGCGACACCTCGTGAGACGAATTGGGCGACGCGCTTGCGGTGGACTGCTATACAGCTCTCGCAGGGGCGGGAGGTGCAAGTTCCCTTCTTGGCCAGTCGCTGGTGCTGCATAAGGATCATCAATATGTTCGAGGAAATGTCGTGTTCGCGGGCGGTGCGCATGGCTAGGGCTCCTCTCGTCCCCGTCATCGCGGTGCGAGACGTCATGGTGAGCTCCGGACGAAGGACAGGATGTGGTCGAGCGCGACGCGCTCGTTGACGCCAGCAGCCGCCTGCTGCGCAACGATTGCGACGACGCGACGCCGGTCGTCAGGGTCGCTGAATCCTGGATTAATGCACGGCCGAGATCACTCTCGAGTGTTGCCTGCAGATCTTCCGATATGGCGCTGTGCTCGCGTCTGTATCGAAGGCGCGTATCGGGTAGGCGCAGAACAGCGAGAACGGATATTTGGTGTCGAGGTCGTTCCAGAGGTCCTCTAACGCGATGGTGGCGGCGACGTTCCCCTGGTCCCACAGCACCGCCACCATCTCACCGTAGATTCGCACATCGCGCGGGCCCTCCGCCGCTCGGGCTACGAGTTCCCCGATGGTGGCGCTGAAGCGCGCCCCGTCCGGCATGCACTCCACCATGAACGTCGACAGCACTTCGGAGGCATCCAGTGCAATATATCGGCCGCATCGCTGGGCCTCATCCAGGTCGATGCCCGCTTCCATAAGGGCGTGGCCGAACGAATCGCGGTGGGAGGCGGTGGCAACCACGATGGCAGCATCGCCGGCGAGGAGACCTGGCGCCACGAAATCCCGTACGGAATCCACGAGAAAGGCTTCTGTTTCGTAAAATCCGACGACATGCGAATGACCCTCAAGGGCGACAATGTCACCGTGCTGTGGCTCATTTGCCGTGCGGCCGGCGATACCATCCTGCACGCGGTCCCCCAAGGGCAACGTCGCGCTCAGTCGGGCCAGCCGATCGGCGAGGTCGCGTCGCGCGATGCGGTACAGACCGCCTGTCCGCTTCACGCCGAGACGCTCGGCCCAGACGCTGTCGAGCAGGACGTAGCCATTGGGCCGGCGCGGACGGCGATTTTGCCGTGGGTAACGGATCATGGGGATCGTTCCCTCTTCCTACACTCGTGTGGCTATGGGCCTGGTGAACTTCGACCCGGGACCAGAGTGCGCGCGGCTGGAGGTGGCGATGCGAGTAGGCGACTACTCGGATCGGGCGGGGCGGGTACGCAGAAGACGCTCAGTCGCCGCGGAGCAGGGTGGCGAGTTCGGCGCGGTCGGAAACGCCGAGTTTGGCGCAGGCGCGGTAGAGGTGGCCTTCAACGGTGCGGACGGACACGGTCAGCCGCTGGGCGATCTGGCGGTTGGACATGCCACCGGCGGCCAGAGTGACGATCTCCCGTTCTCGGCTGGTCAGTGGCAGCGGTTTGTCCAGGGCGGCGAGAGCGGGGGTGCGGGCGCCTTCGCAGGCCTGCCTCAGCCGGTGGGCGCGGGTGCTGGCGGCCTGCGCGGAGCCCCGGAGGTCCTGGCGGGTGTGCACGACGGCGGCTTGGGCGGCGGCGTCAGCAGCCAGCAACAGGGCACCCATCTGTTCGAGTTGAACCGAGGCGGTGTGCAGTGCTGCGCCGTCGTCAGCGGCCAGGGCGGCGGCGTGCGTGGCCGCGGCCCCGGCGCGGGGTCCGTCAACCTGGGTGGCCAGTTGGGCGAGCCGGTCGGCCACCGTGCGGTCACCGAAGCAGACCGCGGTATGCAACGCGAACACCTCCACAGCGGGCTGATCCTGCGACGCCGCCATGTCAGCCGCTTGGCGCGCGAGTGCGACGGCCTCGCTGACCGAGCCCTCGGCGGCGGCCACCCAGGCCTGGGCGAGTAACACTTCCGGTGCCAGAAAGGCGTGTGACGGATTCCATGCGGCCGTCATGTCCCCCAAGGCCTGGCGCGCTGACGTCGCGTCGCCATCCATCCCAAGCGCACCTGGGAGGTCAAAGAGCAGCGTGAACGCCGAGAAGGCGATATCCGTGCCGCCCTGTCCGGTGAGGGACTGACGGAACCACCGCGCCGCGGCCTTGACCTGTCCGCGGGACTGGGCCACCGCGGCGCACATGGCGCTGGTGATCACATCTCCGATTCCGGGAGTGTCCTGGCAGCGCTCGCGGTAGCGTCGCGCGGCGTGCTCGGCCTGGTCCAGCAGACCAGCCAGCAGCAGTCCCCGGACCCACGACGACCCGACGATGGCCGCCTGGTGCAGCCCAGTTTCGAATGAATCGGCGCGCGCGTTGATCCATTCCACCCTCTCGCCAAGCCCGTCGAGGCGACCCCGGTCCCCGCAGGCCGCGGCGAGACCCCAGGTCGCCAGCTGCGCCGCGGGTGGGGAGCATCGCGGATGCGCAAGCACCGCGGCGGCTGCGTCAGCGGCCTGGACAGTCCGGCCGAGGACGGCGTCGAGAACCGAGCGCATCCCCGCCAGCTCCAGCGCGGCGGCGTCATCGGAGACGGCGCTCATGACGGCGTCGAGCATGGCCTCTGCCTCCATGGGGCGTCCGAGCACGAAGAACAAGGCGGCCACACGGGGAATGACGGCTTCGGCTCGCTCGGTGTCGGTGCGGGCCATGGCGGCGAGTGGGGCCAGCTCGGTTTCGGCCTCGACCGCTCGACCAGCCCAGTGCAGCGCGTTGCCCAGCAGCAGCCGCGGCTCGAATCCGCCGCCAGCCGCCACCGCCGCCCGTGCGATGCGTTCGGCCAGCGCGAGATCCCCCAGCTCAGTCGCGCGGCGAGCAGCGTCGGTGAGCAACACGAGATCCGGTTGCAGGTCGGACTCCAGCGTCAACACCGCGCGGCGCAGGGTGTCCCCGGCCCGCCGCCTCCCGGTATCGGCCAACGCTTGCGCGATTCTGCCGCGCAGCCGCCGGGCTCGCAGGCGGCCCATCTGCTCCCGCTGCACCTCGCCGTAGAGCGGGTGAGCCAGCCGGGCCTGCAGCCGTCGCCCGTCGGCGTAGACCTCGACCAGGCCCCGTGCCTCTGCTGCCTCCACCGCCGCCGCATCGGTCAGATCGGTCAGCAGGGGCATCCCCAGCGGCTCGCCGAATGCCAGCACCTCCACGACGTCTCGCTGGTCGTCAGGTAGTTGGCCGATCCGGGCCTGCACGAGCTCGGCCAACCCCGGCGACAGCTCAAGCTGCCCCGACCACCGCCACACCCCGGCGACTTGATGCAACCGGCCGGATTCCAGCTCGCCGTCGACCAACTGCCGCAAGAACAGCGCGTTGCCCCGGGTAATGGTCCACAGCCGGCGGGCAGCGACGCTGTCCAGCGGCCCACCCAGCGCCGCCTCCACCAATGTCGCGGTCTCGGTCTCCGACAGCGCCTGCAGCTCCAGCCGAGCCAGGTGCCCGTCCTTCCACAACGCCGTCACCGCATCCGGCGCGATTTCCCCGGTGCGCAGCGTGAGCACCACCGTCGCCGCCTGGCGCAGCGCCAACTGATGAATCAACATCGCGGACAGCTCATCCAGCAGGTGCGCGTCGTCCACCCCGACGACCGCACCCGCCCGCCCGGCACCGGCCAGCAGCGCGTCGCTGGCCTGGCGTACCAATCGCGCCGGATCAGGGCCGACAACACCCAGCGTCGCAGCGAACGCACCCAGCGGCAACGCCCGCGCCGAGGCCGTGGCCACCACCCACCGGGTCAGCGCGCCGCGCTGCTCCGCTGCAGCCAGCGCCTCCCGGGCCAGCCGGGTCTTGCCCACCCCAGCCGCCCCAGCCAGCACCACCCCAGCTGGGCCATCCCGCCCCCCGGTCAGGCCGCTGATCAAATTCAGTTCCTCGGCCCGCCCGGTCAACGGCCACGTCGCGGCCACACCCAAAGGGTAGGGACCACCCACCCTCAGCCGAAAGCTCGAGGCAGGCGGAGATTGTCCTATCTATGCGTTGCCGAGTGGGCGATCTCCGTCTGGAGTCCGGGACAGTCCCTTGAGGAGCTGCTCGACGGCGGTGGGCACGGTGAAGCCGGTGGGGCCGATGCTGACACAGGACCAGCGGCCGTCGCTGACGACCGGCACACCGGCCCTGGCCATGCTTTCCACCAGGTCGCCGGCGAGGTAACTGTGGCGGCTGTCCCAGACCCGTTGACGGTCGGCCTGTCCGAGGTCGGCCCACCACTGGTGGGCCAGTTGCAGCGAGTTGCTCATCGCGGAACCACTTCCTGGGTAGTCGTTGTTGTGAGCCTGCAGCTCGACGGTGCAGTCGGCTGAATCATTGAGGCCCGTGTTAGTACGGCTACTCCGGTGCGGTAACGACGAATATAGTCGTCGCCTCGCTGGAGCAAATCATTTGCCCGATTGGGGGATCCAGCTCGTTATATCCGCGTAAAGAATACTGGTATAGATCATCGGCGCGGATGCATCTGTCTTGCCCCATTACATGCCCCCACGATGCGCGGGAGAGCATCATCCAGCTGCGGTGCCGGCTGGGACCGTCCTATCGGGGAACGGGAGCGCCGCCAGCGGTGGCGGAGGTGTCGAAAACCTGCTG
>DASVWA010000032.1:0-2115 GCA_036389855.1 Pseudonocardiaceae bacterium | reverse complement strand
CATGAAAAAGCAGGCTTGTGGCGTGCTTGGAGAATTCCGGCGCGGCGGTGGCGACCGCGATGACAGTGAGGGCGCCTAGCCTCGATGTTTCATGCCAGCGATAGGTGATCTTTGATCTCGTTGGTTGATCTTGTTGGTGTCGGTTCAGTTGGTGGGCAGAGGTGATTCCCGGCCCTGCGGTGCTGGCCGGTGCTCCGGGCTTTGCTCGTCGGGTTGGGTGGTGCGGGTCAGGGCGCTGCGAAGGCGGTCAGGCGGGCGTGGGCGGTGGTGATCTCGTGGACCCAGGGCCAGGCCGGGTTAATCTTGAGGAGTTGGCGTCGTCCGGTGCGCACGAGGCGTCCGGCGACGGCGAGGATGCGCAGCCGCAGGCGTTTGGGTTCGTAGCTGGCGGCGGGTCCGGTCAACGCGAGGCGCTGGGTCCAGGTGAGTAGGTCGGTGGCCAGGGCGGTGATAGCTAGCCAGATCCGATTCTGGGCCAGATCGTGGAAGGGCAGGTTGCGCATCCCGGTGTCCTTGGCGTTGCGAATGCGGTCCTCGACACGGGCGTGGCGGCGGTGGCGTAGCTCCAGATCGGGCAGTTGCCCGCCGGCTGTGTTGGTGAGCATGCCGACGATGCGATGGCCGTTGACATCGGTGATGCGCAGCTGCGCGCCGGGGTGTGGGCGTTCGCGGCGCAAGATCAGCCGGGTCCCCACCGGCCAGGCCGACAGGTCGACCAGGCCGGTGGCCTCGGCGACGGCGGCCCCGTCGCGGGGCTCAATCACCGGGCCGGGCTCACCCGCGTGGGGCGCTGGCACCTGGTAGGCGGGTGTCCAGGCCTGCTCAGGGAGCTGGGCCAAGACCCAGTGGATATCGAAATGGTGCAGGTAGGCACCCACCGAGAACTCCACCCCCATCGCCACCAGATGATGGGTGAAGGAATGCGTGGCACCTGCCGCGTCGGTGCGCACCAGCACCGGGCGCCGGCCCTGCTCATCAGGCGTGCGCCACGGCTGGGGCAGCTGCGCCAGCGCGGCGTCGAACACCTCGACGTGATCGGCCGCGGTATTCGAACCCGCATTGCCCGGACGCAGCAGCCCGGCCACCGGCTCCCCAGTACCCCCATCGCCGTGATCGGCATACGCCAGCAGCGGATGGAACCCGAAGGTCTTTTTCCAGGTCCGGGTCGCGAACTCCTTCTCCGAATGCGCAATGACCAAGGTGGCGTCTAGATCGATCACCACCCGCCCGTCGGCGACCGGCGCTCCGGCCCGGCCCCATACCCGCTGCCGGGCCACCGCCCGGGCCGAGGCAATCGCACCCAGCGCCGCATCGACATCCCCAGCCAGCGTGGCGATCAGCCGCGACACCGTCGGATCCGAGGCCACCAGGCCGAACACACCGGGCTGCGCGCGTAACACCGCAACGTCAGCGGCGCAGTCTCCACCCAGCGCGACCGCCACGGCCAAATCGAGCACGATCTTACCCGGATCGTGGATCGCCAACGGCCCACGCCAAGGCCCCAGCCGGGCCGACAACTCCCGGGATAGCCCAGCGCCACGAGCGGTCGCCACCAGCAGCGACCCACCCGCGTGCGAGACCAACGACTCACCGCCAACGATCACTGACAACCACGGGAGACGATGTTTATCCTTCACCTGCGAAGTGCCTCTCACTCCGATCCGATCGAGCCTTGAGAACTCCGATCCAACCGGCCTGGGCAGGCACTTTCGCGCATCTAACCCCGGCGCGTCGCCCACATGACCAATTACGATGAAAGCCCGAGGCTAGAGCCCAGACGCCAGCTGCGGAGGGGTGGTGCGCCGCGCGATAAGAGGGCAGGCCCCGCCTGCCCGCAACGACTGCCCGTAGGCGCCGCAGAGGCTCACGGGTCAAGGGTGCCGCGCAAGCGGCATCGCGGTCAGCGACGCCGTAGGCGGCCTTGAGGCGGGAGGGGCGGCACCGGATCCTCGCGCGGCGTGCTGGCCGGTACCCGAGGGGCTCGCCGCTGGGACCTGCTGCGGCCGGTGATCGGTGATGTCCTCGCCGAGGTCATCCCGACCCCGCGCGAGGTCGTCGGCCGAACAACCGTGCTGGTCGACGGTACCGTGTGCCCGACGTAGGACTGGCACGACG
>DASVWA010000031.1:0-9244 GCA_036389855.1 Pseudonocardiaceae bacterium | reverse complement strand
GGCGATGGCCCCACTGACCAGCTACGGCGGCAACCTGATCGCGACCCTAGACTTCTTCCGCGAGGGCGCGAAGTACTACAAAGTGACCGAGAAGGTGGACCTCGCGGGGCTTGAGCCGGGCGATGTGGCGGCGCTGGGCTTTCAGGTGCAGTTGGTGCTGCTCAAGACTGTCGCGCACAGCCTGAAGATCCTCCATGACCTCAACATCGTGCACAGCGACCTCAAGCCGAGCAACGTCCTGATCAAGCGCACCGCGCTGGGGTATACGACCAAGCTCATCGACTTCGATAGCTCCTACCTCGTCGGCAGCCCACCGCCGCCCGAGGAGATCGTCGGCACGATGAACTACTACTCACCCGAGCTGGTCAACTACGTCCAAGGCAGTGTCGGCGCCACCGATCTCACCGAGTCCTCCGACATCTTCGCGCTCGGCCTGATCTACGCCGAGTACCTCACCGGCGCTCTGCCCGCCTTCGACCCCGCCTACCACGAAGCCGCGATCGCGGTGCTCCACGGCGCCCAGCTCCGACTCGCACCGGGGCACGCCCCTGCGCGAGTCGTCGCGTTGGTTGAACAGATGCTGCTGGTCGACCCCGCCGCGCGCCCGGCCGTCGCCGAAATCCACAAAACGCTGATGGGCCTGCGCAGTGAAACACCGACTCCCGACCGTGCACCCCTTCGGACCCCAAGCATCGGCCGTGTCCCCCGACGACTGCGACTTCCCAGCACCCCGGCTGAGCCCGGCCCTGCAGCGCTGTCCCAGCCGTCGCCGCGCGGTTCCACGCTGCGCGGCAAGGGCCTGCGGTTGGTCGCCGACGCGGTCCGCCCGGCGCCCGACGGGCCACCTCCCGGTCGCGGCCGAGCGCTGCTCGGCAAGCTGATCGACAAGCTTGAGGAGCGTCGGTCCCGGTGACCGCGCTCTGGCAGTGCGCGGTCTGCGAGACCATCAACCAAGGCAGCCGGTCCTGCACGGCCTGCGGCGCGTCTCTGACCCGGCGCTCCGCTGCGGCCACTGCCATTCGCAGCAGGCTCGTACCGCTACCCCCGCCGCCCCCAGCCGCCGCACCGCTCCCCGAACCGGTCCGTCGGGCGATCAACCGCGAACCGATCAACGAAACGGAGTGGCCTTACGACGAGGCCAGCTTCCATTTGGTGCCCTGGTCGCCGGAGGGATACCGCCCCCGTGGCCGGTTCGGCTTCTGGGGTCCTGTGCCTTACTACTCGACCCGCACCCGTCGAGGTTCCGAGGTCTCGGTCGGCGGTTGCGGTTGTTGCCTGCCCATCCCACTGCTGGCTGTACTGGGCGGGGGCTGGGCGCTGTGGCGCCGGTTGCGTTGACACGCAGCCCCGCCACCGCGAAGACGGCCGCGAACGGCGCCTCAAACGCCACACCGCTGATGGCCGCCCCCGCCCGGCGCGCTCGAACCGCTCCCACGCGGCTCGGCGTCGAGCTGCAGCCCGTCCCCCTGCACTGCCGCCGCTGCGGGTGAAGGGTTGCGCTCCTCCCCCACCGTGGCCCAGGGCGGCCGGCGACGGTGCGGCACTGCCCTCCCCGCGCGCAGCGGAGCGCAACTCCAAGCGCGACTACGGCCCGCGGACTCCGGGACTGCTGTCCAAACCACGTCTTGCCAGGTCACATCGTGGTGTATGAACATGGCTTGACCCACGTCACCGTGTTCCGGTGGGTGCAGCGATTCACCCCGCTGCTGATCGACGCGGCACGGCCGTGCCGGCACGTTCCCGGTGATCGCTGGTTCGTCGACGAAACGTACGTCGAAGCGGGATCTGGCGGCTACGCGCCGATTCTTCACCTGCGCGCTTGAGCACGGCTCACACCCGACCGAGGTGAGCAGCGACCGCGCACCTACCTACCCGCAGGTGGTCGAGAGCTATTGCCCACCGCCTGCCACATCGTCGAGCAGTACGCTAACAATCCCATCGAAGCCGATCACAGCCGATTGAAGGCTCGGCTGCGGCCGATGCGTGGACTGAAACAGCTGTACTCGGCGCGAGTGGTCAGCGCAGGGCACGCCTTCGTGCAGAATCTCCGCCGAGGCCACTACGAACTCGGCCTGCATGTCGACCCGATGCATCGGCTCCCGGCGGTCTTCACTGAACTCGCCCTCGCCATCTAAATGGAGCATTCACGCCGACGAGTATGTCCACCTCCTGCTAATGCAACAGACCCCGGTCACGTCTGTACCGGGCATCGACCAGTTCGGCAGGTCCGATGATGCACCGCCAGCTGATCACGTGACTGGACGGATCACCTATAGAGTTCGTGGTAAGGACTATATGACCGAGTAGAGTTGGATTAGTGGTCATCTTTCGTCAGACGCGACAACCGGTCGGTCTCTTCGCTTAATAGGAATAGTACTCGACTCCCCAATCGACTAATTGTCAATATTGCCGCTCCCACGTTTCCGGGATAGTTCGCCCTGCCAACGTCGATTAGGAGGCCATGCCTAGTGAGGACAGCAACGAGTCCGTCAAGGATTTCGGCGAGCTTAGGCAGGGCCCTGGCAAGGTAATTCGCCTCCCAACCCAGTGGTGGTTCATCGACGTCGTGAGGGTGGATCTCAGGGGGTGGAATGGGTTGTGCATTTATGTGTATGAGGACCTCAATGTGAGGGGCTTCCATGTCAGCCAGTGCACCGGCGAGAATGAATGCCTCACCCATGTCTGCGTCGTCTTCTAGGCCATCGACAAGGACACGGCTTAGCGCTCTGAACTTTTCTCTTGGTGTTGTCGTACGCGCGGCAGCGTCAAGTACTCTGGCTAATAGTTCGACCCGCTGGTCGTGGCTATACACTCGTTGTTCGAGAATATCCAAGCCACCAACCCACTC
The DNA here is from genome assembly GCA_036389855.1 of Pseudonocardiaceae bacterium. Classification (GTDB taxonomy): domain Bacteria; phylum Actinomycetota; class Actinomycetes; order Mycobacteriales; family Pseudonocardiaceae. The sequence continues at coordinate 6,396 of DASVWA010000031.1, read as the reverse complement.
GGCTGCGGTATGTAATGTTGTGGCCGCAGAGTTTTGGCGTTGTCTGATGACCGCTCGGGTCGCACGTACCAGCGCGGATATTATGGGTGGTGTGACGCCCCCGGCGACGGTTGTGGCGACTCCTGCCCCCATGGCCAGTTGGGTGAGGATTCCCCCTCCACTCGCAGCGGTCTCAATAGCAATCTGAGACATTAGATTCTTTGGGTTGTTGCGTTGTTCATCCATGGGTGCGATCAGCCTAACCACTCCGTAAGTCCATCAAGTATTGGTCAATATCGTTACAGTGACCGCTGCTATTGCAATTATTGCTGACACTGTAGCGACAATCCAGCTCCGGCGCGGGTAAGTCTGGTTTAGACGAAGTTGACGTTGCTCAGTGGGGTGTCGCGCAAGACGGTGCACGCCTGGGTGCGTCGTTACCACGAGGAAGCTGACCAGCACTGACCTGGCTCGCATGCGCGCCCAGGGCGCCCTCCCACCTCTTCGTCAGCACAACCGTGCTGCTCCGTGTCTCCGGGGCCCTCCAACTGAGCTGGTCGGTGTCGGGCGGTGTGCGTTGACTGAGGGTGATCGGACTCGACCGTAAATTGGGGCCATCAAGCTCTGAAGATCACACCAGCCTCCACCGGCATCACACCAGGTCGTTGCAGAACAAAGGAATTGGGATCCTCGGGTCCTTGGGGTTACCGATGGTTCAGATGTAGCCGCGGAGCTCTTCTGCAGTGGCTACCGCCTCGACCGCGGTGGCAAACGCGGCGAGCCGTAGCGACACGTTGTCACGGATGGCTCGTTCGTGCACCCGTCGCCAGGCGGTCGCCATGGTCTTGTGAAGCTCGTCGTTGACTCGCATTTCGTCCCACCGGAATTGTTGGAGGTTCTGGGTCCACTCGAAGTAGGACACGGTCACCCCACCCGCGTTGGCGAGGATGTCGGGGATAACGATGATTCCCCGGTCCGCGAGGACCTGGTCAGCGCCGAAGCTGACCGGGTGGTTGGCGGCCTCGAGGATCAGCGAGGCGCGCACCGCGTTGGCGTTGGTTTCGTTCACGACGCGGCTCAGCGCCGCCGGCACGAGCACGTCGACGTCCAGTTCGAGGAGCTCGGCATTGCTGATCGGCTCGGTGGCGGGGCTACCCGCTACGGTGCCGGCGTGCCGGGCGTGCTCCTGCACCGCCGGGATGCTGAGGCCACGCCCGTCGTGAACCCCGCCGCCGACGTCGGAGACAGCGACGATCTTGCAGCCCAGGACGTCCACCAGCCGCGCGAACCAGGAGCCGACATTGCCGAACCCTTGGACGGTGACCCTGGCCCCGTCGAGGTCGAGCTGAAGGCTTCGCGCTGCCTCCGCCAGGCAGTACACCGCTCCCCGCCCGGTGGCAGCGGCCCTCCCCAGAGAACCGCCGAGCTCAACGGGTTTTCCCATCACGATCGCCGGGGAGTAGCCGTGACGGACGGAGTAGGCATCCATGGTCCACGCCATTGTCTGGGCATCAGTGTTGACATCTGGCGCGGCGATGTCACGTTTCTCCCCGATGATGTGATCGATCATCCGCAGATAGCCGCGCGTCAGCCTTTGCAGCTCGGCCCGGCTCATCGTCAGCGGATCACATACGATGCCGCCCTTCGCCCCACCAAACGGGACATCAACCACGGCGGTTTTCCAGGTCATCAGCGCGGCCAGGGCACGCACCTCGTCGAGATCCGCCGCGGGGTGGTAGCGCAGGCCACCCTTGAAGGGGCCGCGGGCACCGTTGTGCTGGACCCGATAGCCGATAAAGACCCGACCCGAGCCGTCGTCCATCCGCAGGGGAATCTGCACCCGAAGCTCGCGGTACGAACTCCGCAACACCGCCCCACCCGAGCAGGTGGACCAGGTCGGCTGCGCCGATCGCTTAATCAGTGCCGTTATTGCTTCTGCGCACCGCGGCGCTTGCGGTACAGCGCCCACCCGAAGATCACCAGACAGATCGCCGCGACGACGCCGAACCCCACGGCCAACGGGACCAACCCAAGCCGGACGAATATCCATGTGACGAAGGCGCTGAGGACCACCGCGATGGCTGCAATCCCGGCGTGTAGTCGAAGCGCTTTCTGCCCCTCCACCGAGGTCTCATCGGGACCGGGGCCACCGGTGCCCGGGACTGTGCGCTTATCCCTGTTCTGCCTAACACGCCTGCTATCCATGCCTTTTGGGTACCCGGCGAGCGCCTGCTCAACGCGCCCGTTGAGCCGTCGACGACCGGCTGCAACTTCTCGATGCGACGTGCTCGCCCAGCAGCCGCTCCTGGGCCACGACTCCGCGGCCATGCACACCATCGGGAACGCGGACATGGACACTCGGTGTTAGCCCCGTGACCGGCCTTCAGCTCGCCGATCGCTCGATCATGCGGGCGTTGGGTTGGTCTGCTGGGCTGCGTCTGGATATCGACGAAACCAGAGGACTACTCGTCATCCGCGCACAGGACTCTGGCGAGTTTCAGGTCACCGGCCAGGGCCACCTCCGGATACCTGCACCCCTACGGCATCGATGCGGCCTAGAAACCGGAGACCGCGTTCTACTGGCTGCCGATCCCCGTCAAGGCCAGCTCGTTGTCTACCCGCCTGCCGCGCTCGACGCCCTCATCGCCCAGCAGCCCGCCGACTCGATGGACGGTGAATCCGTATGACTTCCCATCAATCTGCCCCCTAGCGCCGCTGATCTCGATGCGGCACGCCTCCTGCTGTCCCGGCTGGAGGTATCCCTCACCGACCTGTTGGGCAGCTTCACAGGACCGCGTCCCCGCGCCGACGTTCGCCGAATACATCCCCGTTGTGAGCGCGGCTGTCGCAGACGGAACGCGTCGCGTGTACGGGTCCTATTGGAACCGCGTCCTTCAAAATTGGGGCACTCGACGCCTCGACGAACCACACCTTCAGAAATTAACCAACTGGCTGAACACACCAAAACCCACACCGTCGCTCGTCGCAACGCTCGTGGGGGGCGCGGTGCGGCAGAAGGGGCTGTTGCGTTGTGCGAAGCCGGGGCAGGCGAGATCAATTCATTCAGGTTGGTCAGAACGCCAGGGCCAGCTCGTCGAAGGCAGCCACGACCCGTAGGTTTACGACTTCCTCGGCCCCAAGCTCGTAGTGGCCGCGGCGGATGTTCTGGATGAACGCGTGCCCGGCGCTGATGACTCGCGCGCAGCGGAGCTAGGCCGCGCATCGTTTCGCAGTCGGGACTTCAGCCGTCCGTGATCAGCGTCGATCGGGTTGTTCGCATATTGCTCGGTGATGTGGCAGACGTCGGGCACCAGCTCATCGATCACCCGCGGGTAGGCGGGGGCGCGGTCGGTGGTGACCTCGGTCGGGGACGGCCCGTGCTCAAGGGCGCGGGTGAAGAATCGCCGGGTGGCCGCCAGGTCTCGCTTCTCGGAGACCAACACGTCGATCACCTGCCCGAACTGGTCGATCGCCCGGTACAGATAAACCCACCGCCCGGCAATCTTGACGTAGGTCTCATTTACAAACCAGCGATCACCTGGCGCATGTCGGCACGGTCGTGCCGCCTCGATCAACAACGGTGTGAAGCGCTGCACCCACCGGAAGACCGTGACGTGATCAACAGTGATGGGCCAACAGTTCCTCGACTGCGTCAGCGCGGCGCCGCAGCTGATCCCCGGCGGGCGGTGGCAGCGGTTCGGGTGAGTAGCGTGATCAGCCAGTAACCGGTTGTACACCCGTCAGCAGCGGAGGGAGACACGGTGGTCGCGCTTGTTGGTGTACTGATCGATCTGGCCGGACGGTCATTGTCGGAGGTGGCGAGCGGGGAGCTGCTGGGCTAAGCTATGTGGAGTCGTCAGCCGCTGCCGCTCGTCGTGCTGCTCATCGTTGCGGTGCTGGGCGGCTGTGGTGGTCGGGTTTTCACGCCGGACCCCCCCAGCCCGACGCATCCCGTGAGCACGCCAGACCATCCCGACACCGCACCCGGGGTGTCCGCAATGAGCGGACTGCCGGGGATGCCAGCATTGGTTGATCCAGACAATGTCTATGCCGCCGCCGGTGCGGAGATGCTGTCACCTGCGGTGCGAGCGGACCGGCCGCTGGTCTATGTACCTCATACCAACTCTGGTGAGGTGTGGGTCATCGATCCGGCGACCTTCGCGGTGATCGCCCGCTACCCAACGGGGCGCCAGCCCCAGCACGTCGTGCCTTCCTATGACATGCGGACTCTCTATGTCACCGATTCCTGGGACAACCACCTACTGGCTTTCGACCCGACAACCGGCCTGCCCGGTCAGCGGATCCCCGTAATCGACCCGTATAACATGTACTTCACCCCGGACGGGAAGTACGCGATTTCGGTGGCCGAAGCTCGTCGGGAGCTGGTCTGGTACGACCCGCACAGCTGGATCCAACGCGATGTCACGCCAACCCCAGCATGCGCTGGCATCAACCATGCCGAATTCTCTGCCGACGGTCGTACCGTCGTGTTCAGCTGCGAATTCGCCGGCGCAGTCGCCGTGGTCGACGTGGCCTCGCACCAGTTGTTGAGGGTGATCCCCATGCCGGCCCGGCACACCCACATGGGACCCCAAGACGTCAAGCTCGCCCCCGACGGCTCGGCCTACTACGTGGCCGACTGTGACGCTGGCGGGTTATGGATGCTCGACCGTGCGGCCACCATGGTGCAGCGGTTCATCCCCACCGGTCGCTGCGCGCACGGGCTTTACCTATCCCGCGACGCGAAGCGATTGTTCGTCACCAACCGCGAAGAAGGCAGCGTCACCGTGCTCACCGCCGACAGCGCGACGCCGATCACCAAGTGGCAGATCCCCGGCGGGGGCAGCCCCGACATGGGCAACCTCACCGCCGACGGCACCCAATTATGGCTCTCGGGCCGCTATGACAACGTCGTCTACGTGCTGTCCACTAGCAACGGCGCCCTCATCAAGAAGATCCCGGTCGGAAACGGCCCGCACGGACTGTGCGTGTGGCCCCAACCAGGACGTTACTCAATAGGACACACCGGTATCACCCGCTGAAGCCACCCACACGACTCCGACGATCTCCCCGTCGAGCACGTGGGGTCTGTTGCAGTGACCGATGACGGGCTGGGCACGGTGAGCCGATGTGTCGTCATCGCCTTGCTCGTGTGCCAGCGCCAGACAACACGCCGCTGCGGACTACTACAAGCGGGCGACATTCCGACATTAAGTTACCGGGTGCTGCAGCACTATGGTCACCACCCGGCACCCTCCTTAGCCCTACGAGCGAGAATCTCGACGATCTGTCCCGATGTTCGCAATGCTGACATTTGTAACACTTGCACCAATTGGTGAGTAGAGCAGCGTCAAGGACCTCGATCGATCTTGTTTGATTAGACCGGTTCCTACCCGGTCACCACCTCTAGCCAAGCTAGGTCCGACGAAGTCGGTTTAGCTTGGCTAGCCAGCGACACCTACTTCTTGATGTATCAGTGAAACGTCGTCCGGGAGGTCCGGAGCACCGCGCAAGCCTCTGGCCTTTGGCTGCACCCTCACGGACCTACGCAGCCCACGAGGTGACACGTCGAGATGGTCGCTGATGGGACCCGATGTTGGGGTCACCTGTCGCGGCTTCGCGGACGTCAGTAACATTGCTCAGCTGTCTGAAGACGCTTGCTCCGCACTCACCGATATAAGCGTTGGATAGGAAGTGACCGAAGAAACGCAGGTCGCTGCCCTCTTGAGGGCACCACCCGACCGCAACAGCAGGTCGAAACTTCGAATCTGTCAGGTGCGAATGTTCGGGGTCACGGCATGGCTGACCGTGGCTGTGAACATCGCAGAGTGGCAGCGCCGGCACCAGGCCGGTCTCAACGCGTTGACCCGCCTGGAGGTGCTGGAAGGCCTTCTCGGGTTGCCGCTGGGTCTGCCAGTTTCTCTACAGGCACTGACCACCCACGAACACCAACTTGTGAGCCATCTTCCGCACGGTGTCGTCGAGCAACGCGGTGACCACGTGATCCGCCGGGCAGAACCGGTCGTCGAGTGCTTCTTCGCACTTGTGTTCGCTCGATCATGGTTGGCTGGACTGATAGATGCGTCGAAGTTCGCGCCATTCTGTGCCCGGTTGACAGTGCTCGAATCCCGCCCCATTGATGAGACTGAAGCGTGCCTGGAGGCGTCCTACCACGGCGCAGGCCTGGCTGTACAGACGAAGAACGATCACACGATGCTCGTTCCCCCAGAGCCGTTGAACCATCGGAGAGTGACTGCTGCCGGCTGGTGGTTCACCGAAGAGACGTATCGCCAACTCAAGGCAACAGGCTAGACGATCACACCAGCCACCTTTGTTTGATCTTTTGCACGAGCTTGCCCAACACAAAAAAGGGGATATCTTTGGCTGTCCATCGTAATTCAGCGTCAACTATCCTTT